>NZ_JBEZMO010000013.1:0-123439 GCF_040652655.1 Streptomyces sp. NPDC048191 | reverse complement strand
GCGGGACCGCCGAGCGGGTCGCGGCGCGCGGGCAGGCTGAGGCTGACCATGCGGCGCCAGCCGGCGAGGCGCTCGTAGACGTACACCGCCCGGATGCCGGCCGCGAGCAGGACGCACTTGGTCCTGGGCCGGCTGAGGATGCGGTACTGCTGTACCAGCAGTTCAAGCGGCGCGGCTGGCTGTGACCGGCTGCTCGGGGCTCAGGCGAACTCGTGGGCGGGCGTCGCGGGACCGCCGAGCGGGTCGCGGCGCGCGGGCAGGCTGAGGCTGACCATGCGGCGCCAGCCGGCGAGGCGCTCGTAGACGTACACCGCCCGGATACCGGCCGCGAGCAGGACGCACTTGGTCCTGGGCCAGCCGAGGATGCGGCCCATGTGGGCCATGACGGCGAGGCTGACGTCCCGGTGGACGCGGATCTCGGCGAGGGCGCACTCGCGCAGGGTGCGCTGGATCAGCCGGCCGTGCCCGGCGGCGGCGAACCGCAGCAGTTCCTCGTGGGTGTAGGCGAGGTGGTTGTCCTCGTCGACCGCGATCAGGCGTACGGCCCTGCCGACCTCGGGATGGTCGGCGAAGTGCCGCAGCAGGAACCGCATCTGCTCGGAGGCCCGCTGTTCGGTGACGCGGCTGTGGGAGAGGTAGACGATGATGTCCCGTTCGCCGAGCGGTTCGTCACGCCGGAGCCGGGCGTGGGCGAGGCCGATGCCGCGCCGCTCCAGGAGCATCGTGTAGTCGGTCTCGGGCGGTACGGCGGCGGGGATGAGGCCGCGCTTCTTCAGCAGGGCGCGGAAGACACGTCCGTGCTTGTCCTCGTCGGCGCCGTGGCGGGCGATCTTCGGAGCCAGCGCGCGTTCGGCCGACGGGACCAGCGTGGCGATCCGTCCGTTCTCCCAGCCGCCCTGGGCCTCTCCGCCCGCGGCGATGGAGCAGAAGAGCCGGAACGACTCGTCGTGGTCGAGGATCTCCTGGAACAGACTCTTGGCCGACAGCATGAAACGAGTCAAAGGCGGGCAAAGGGGAGCCGCAACACGGACGTCCGGCGGCTCGGCCGAAAGAAGGAACTCCGGGGTCGTAACCGGGCGGCGCCCGGCGCGTTGTTCCCGGTGACGGCCGTGGCGGGGAAGACCCCCGAGCCCCCACCACGGCCGCTGAAGCTCCCTACGCCAGGCCGGCGCGCTCCAGGGCCTCGCTGCCGGCCCGCAGCGAGGCGAGCCGCTCCTCCAGCGTGAATCCGGCCGGTGACAGGCTGAGCGTGGTGACACCGGCGGCGGCGTAAGCCTTCATCCGGTCGGCGATGCGGTCGACGGAACCCAGCAGTGCCGTCCGGTCGATGAGGTCCTGCGGGACCGCGGCCGCGGCGCCCTGCTTGTCGCCGGACAGGTACTTCTCCTGGATCTCGGCGGCTTCCTTCCCGTACCCCATGCGCTGCGCGAGCTGGTTGTAGAAGTTCTGCTTGGCGCTGCCCATGCCACCGACGTACAGCGCCGTGTAGGGGCGGAAGATGTCGGCGAGGCGGGCCACGTCCTTGTCGTCCCCGACGGCGATCGGCAGCGTCGGGCACACGTCGAAACCGTCGAGTGTCCTGCCGGCCTTCTCGCGGCCCGCGCGCAGGTACTTGAGCGTGGTCTCCTCGAGGTGGTCCGCGGAGGGGAAGATCAGCAGGGCGCCGTCGGCGATCTCGCCCGTCTGCTCCAGGTTCTTCGGGCCGATCGCGGCGATGTACAGCGGGATGTGCTCACGCTGCGGGTGCACGGTCAGCTTGATCGGCTTGCCGGGACCGCCGGGCAGCGGCAGCGTCCAGTGCTCGCCCTCATACGTCAGCCGCTCCCGGGTCATGGCCCTGCGCACGATCTCCACGTACTCGCGGGTGCGGGCGAGGGGCTTGTCGAACTTGACGCCGTACCAGCCCTCGGAGACCTGCGGGCCGGAGACGCCGAGGCCGAGCCGGAAGCGGCCGCCGGAGAGCGAGTCAAGCGTGGCCGCCGTCATCGCGGTCATCGCGGGCTGGCGGGCCGGAATCTGGAAGATGGCCGAGCCCACGTCAATGCGCTCGGTCTGGGCGGCGACCCAGGACAGCACCGTCGCCGCGTCGGAGCCGTAGGCCTCGGCGGCCCAGCACACGGCGAAGCCCAGCCGGTCGGCCTCCTGCGCGACGGCCAGGTTGTCCCCGTCCATTCCGGCACCCCAGTAGCCGAGGTTGATCCCGAGCTGCATGGCCGATTCCCCTTACCCATGAGTAACGTCCCTGTGGGAGTGACCTTAGCGCGGGGGCGGGGGTCGGGGGCAGAGCCACCTGCGCGTCCGCACGGGGAACCCGCCGACGCCGGTTGTCCACAGGCCACCCACCGCACGGGCTCTGGCCAGTAATCTCGCCCGCATGGAGCAGAGGCATCTCGGCCGTACCGGCCTGCGCGTGTCCCGGATCGGACTCGGCACCCTCACCTGGGGCCGGGACACCGACGAGCATGACGCCGCGGACATGCTGAAGGCGTTCTGGGAGGCCGGCGGCACCCTCGTCGACACCGCGGACGTGTACGGCGACGGAGAGGCGGAGTATCTGCTCGGGCAGCTGATGGACGGCCTGGTGCCGCGCCGGGACCTGGTGATCTCGACCAAGGCGGGCAGCGTCCCCGACCCCGACCGCCGCTTCGACGGCTCCCGCGGCCATCTGCTCGCCGCGCTCGACGCCTCCCTGGCCCGGCTGGGCACGGACCACGTCGATGTGTGGCACGTGCACGCCTTCGACTCCGCGACGCCGCTGGAGGAGACGCTCCAGGCCCTCGACATAGCCGTCAGCAGCGGCCGCGCCCGGTACGCGGGCGTGTCCAACTTCTGCGGCTGGCAGCTCGCCAAGGCAGCCACCTGGCAGCTTGCCGCGCCGGGCATGCGCACGCGGCTGGCCAGCACGCAGATGGAGTACTCGCTGCTGCAGCGGGGCGTGGAGCGGGAGGTGCTGCCCGCCGCGCTCGACCTCGGCGTCGGTCTGCTGCCCTCCTCACCGCTCGGCCGGGGCGTGCTGACGGGCAAGTACCGGCGTGCCACTCCCCCCGACTCGCGCGGCGCCTCCGAGCACCTGGCGCCGTTCGTCGAGCCGTATCTGGACGACACCGGGACCCGCATCGTGGACGCGGTGACGACGGCCGCCGACGGGCTCGCCGTCACCCCGCTGCAGGTGGCCCTCGCCTGGGTGCGGGACCGGCCCGGTGTGGCCGCGCCGATCGTCGGAGCGCGCAACGCGCAGCAGCTCACGGCGGCATTGTCAGTGGAGGCCCTTAGTCTTCCTGACGAGATCTGCCGGGCGCTGGACGATGTGTCGGCGCCCGTGCACCGCTATCCCGATCACGACTGGAGCACGCTGTGAGCACGGAGCCGGAGACCACGGAGGAAACCGGGCCCGGGACACCGGACACATCCGGGACCCCGGGCGAGGAGGCCGCGCCCGGGGAGAGCCGTGCGGACGACCGGGAGGCGGCGGAGGAGCAGGCCGGGAGGGCCGACGGCGACGGCGTCGTCGGCGCGAGCGGCACCGAGGGCGAAGAAGCGGCCTCCGTGCCGGAGTCCGGGTCGGAGGGCGAAGGGACGGACCCCGCCCAGGAGCCCGGGACCGAGGGCGAACCTGCCGGCTCGGTGGAGCCGTCCGGGACGGGGGGCGACAGCACCGGTTCCGCCCAGGTGTCCGAGGCCGAGGCCGAGTTGGCCGCGCAGCGGGTCGAGCGGGAGCGCATCGAGCGGCGCAAGGCGGAGAAGAGGGCCCCGATCGAGAGCGGCGCCAAGCTCAGTGGCACGGCGGCCGACCTGCTCGCGGCGGTGCGCGCGGTGGAGAGCGGCGAGAAGCCGGTGGCCACGGTGTTCGCCGAACCCACGCCGCAGCCCCGCCGCCCGGCCCCGGAGCCCGTGCGCCGTCCGCAGTCCGCACCCGCACCGGCCGCCGTCGCCCCCGGCGCCCCGGCGGCGGAGACGGTGGAGGGCGTCAGCCGCGTGCTGGCCGAGGGCGGCGCGCCCGAGGCTCTGGCTCCGCAGGTGGCCGCGGCGCTCGGCGAGGGCGCCGACGCGGCGCTGCGCGAGGACCCCTGGCAGCTGCTGCGGATCAGCGGCGTACGGCCCGACCGGGCCGACGGTTTCGCGCGGGCGCTGCTCGGCTCCGCCTGCGGCCCGGGGGACGAGCGGCGGGGCCGGGCGATCACCGTGTGGCTGCTGGAGCAGGCGGCGCTGGCCGGGCACACCGCCCTCGACCTGCCCACGCTGACCGCGGCCCTGGGCCGGCAGAGCGTGCCGGACCCCGACACCGCGGTGCAGGGCACGCTCGCGGAGGGCGAGGCCCTGGCTTTCCAGGACGCCCTGGAGGAACCGGGAGCCGCCGCCCCGCAGGTGGCGGAAGAGGGGGAGGACGAGGAGGAGCGGCCGGTCCGGGTCCTCGTCGGCCTGGAGCGGTACGCGCTGGCCGAGGAGAGCCTCGCCGACGGCCTGGCCCGCCTGGTCAACTCACTGCCGAAGGAGACCGGGCAGGCCTGGGGGACGGCCGCCGACGCGGTCTCCGGCGGCGCGGCCGACCTGGTCCGGGCGGTCGCCGGGCACGGCCTGGTGCTGCACACCGGCGGGGAGGCGGCCCGCGCCGAACCGGCCGCGGTCCTCGGCGCCGTGCGCGCCGCCGGCCTGCGGGCGTTCGCCGCGTGCCACACGCCCGCCGGACGCGACCGCCTCGCCGCGCTGCTGCCGGGCGCGGAGCGGAGCGTGGGCACGGTCGCCGGTCTGCTGGCCGGGGCCGAGGGTCCGGCCCGGGACGCGGACGGCGCGCTGGAACTGGACCTGCTGATCGTGCTGGACGCACCGCAGCTCGACGTGGAGAGCGCCGCGATGCTGGTCGAGTCGCTGCCCGACGGGGCCCGGCTGCTGCTCAGCGGCGACCCGGCGGTGCTGTGGTCGGCCGGTCCGGGCCGGGTCTTCGCCGACCTGCTCGCCGCCCGGGTCTGCCCGCAGATCGCCTCCCGTGTCCCCGATCCGGGGCCGATCGGCGAACTGGTCTCGGGCATCGGTGTCGGCGAGCTGAACCAGGTCGCCGCGCCGGGCAAGGAGATCGTCATCGTCCCGGTGCGGGACCCGGGCGAGGCCGTGCACCGGACCGTCCAGCTGGTCGCGGACTCGGTGCCGCGGGCGATCGGTGTCCCGGCCGACCAGACCGTGGTGATCACTCCGGGGCACGGCGGCGCCGCCGGCACCCGCGCCCTCAACGCGGCACTGAAGGAACGCCTCAATCCCGGCCCCGGCCGCTTCGGCGGCTTCGACCCCGGCGACCGGATCACCTACTCCCCCGCTGCGGGGCGTACGGTGCCGGGCGTGGTGGTGAAAGCCGACGCCGAAGGGCTGCACCTGTCCTGCGCGGGCGCCCCGGTGGTCGTACCGCGCGAGCGGGTGGAGGGCGCCGTACGGCACGGCTGGGCGGTGACCGCGCACCAGGCGGTGGGAACGCGCTGGCCGGCGGCGGTCGTCGTGCTGCCCGGCGACGCCGCACAGGCGCTCAGCAGGCCCTGGGTGTACACGGCGTTCGGCCGGGCGGAGCGGCACCTGTCCGTGGTCCACGGCGTGGAGCAGGTCCTGCCGAAGGCGGTGGCTCAGACGCCGGCCAAGCCCCGCACGACCCGTCTGCAGACACTGCTGCGCACGCAGGTGCCCGCGTAGCTCTTCCGGATCCCTCGTCCGGCGGTGCCGAACCGGCCCCGGGCCCCGGCACCGCCGACGGACGTCACCTCTCGGTGACCTTGGCCTCGGCCTCGTCGTCCTCGTCCTCGACGAACTCGAGGTCGTCCTCCTCGTCGGACTCGTCCTCGTCGTCGAAGACGGCGCTGACGTCGAACCGGCACACCACCCCTTGGGCATCGATGTGCTCGAACGGCGCCTCCAGCCACTCCCCCGCCTCGGGGGCCTCGTCCGACGCGGTGACCCAGAGCGTGGAGTCGCCCTCCTCCAGGCCGAACTCCTTGTGCCGGGAGGCGATCTCGTCCGGTTCGAACTCGCCGAACAGGATGCCCAGCGCCCCCGGAACCGTCCCGGCGGCGTCCTCGGCAAGGCCGCCCGCGGCCTCGTACTCCGCCGCCTCGATGCGCTGGGCCTGCGCCAGCAGCCGCTGGGGTTCCACCACCGCGTAGTCGCGGCGGATCAGCACGCTGATCGCGCTCGGTTCCTCGGGGCCCGCGTACGGCGGCAGGGTCTCCTCCGCGCTCGGGATCTCGAAGGGCGTGACCTCGTCGTGGCGGTCGTAGAGCAGTTCGTCGTACGCCTCGGCGGCCGCGGCCAGCTGGTTGAACGCCTCCAAGACGGCCGGGTCGTCCTCCCCCGACCTGCGTTCGACCGCGGCCAGATGACGGTCGAGCGCGGTCTTGACCGCCTCGGCGGCGGCTCGTACCTCGGCAGCGGTGGGCTGCGCAGCATCAGACATAGTGCAGACGCTATCCGTACCGGGCCCCAGCCCGCACAATAGATGCGATGCCGGAATACGAATTTGTCGACGTGTACGTGCCTCGCGGGGTGTCCCGCAAGGAGGCCACGCGTCTGCTGACGGACCATGCCGAGTACGGACACTGGGAGTTGGACCGACTGAGCCTGCTGCGCGACGGCAGCCGCAAGGTGCGGTTGCGCCGGCGGATCATCCGCCAGGTGCGTGCCACGTGGTGAGGCCGAACACCTGAACGGAGCGGACCCCGCCGGGATGGCAGGGCCCGCTCCGTTCACCGCACTCCGTGCCTGGTGCCGCGGACTAGGCCGCGGCCCGCGCCTTGCGGTAGAGCACCGCGCCCGCGAGCAGCGCGCCCGCGCCGACCGGCAGCGCGAGGCCCAGCGGCAGATCGCTTCCGGTGTGTGCGAGCTGGTCGCCGGTCAGGGGCTGGGTGGAGCGGCCGCCCGACTGGTGGACCTGGGTGGACCCGTGGGGCCCCTGCGGCGTGTGGCCGTTCTGGCCGGGCGGGGTCGTCGGGTTTCCCGGGTGGGTCGGCTTACCCGGGTGACCCGGGTGACCCGGGTGGCCCGGGTGGCCCGGGTGACCGGGGTGACCAGGGTGGCCCGGATGACCGGGGTGACCGGGGTGGCCCGGGTGACCGGGGTGCCCCGGCTGTCCGGGCGGGTTGCCGTGGTGGTGACCGCCGCCTCCGTTGGCGCAGTCGTTGCCCGTGGTGGCGTTGCCCGCCCCGATGACGTTGACGCTGTTGCCGCAGACGTTCACCGGGACGTCGATCGGCACCTGCACGGTGTTGCCGGAGCCGACGCCGGGCGAACCGCTGGTGTGGCCGCCCGCGTGCGAGCCGCCGGAGCCGCCGTGGCTGCCCGAAGTGCCGCCGTGGTTGGCACAACTGTTGCCCACGGCCGGATTGAGCAGCCCGACGACGTTCACGGTGTTGCCGCAGACGTTCACCGGCACGTGCACCGGTGCCTGCACCGTGTTGCCGGAGAGTACGCCGGGTGAGCCGGTGGCGGTGCCGAACGCGCCCGCGTCGGCGTGCGCGTAGCCGCTCGCGGCGGCGATCACACCGGTCGCCGCGGCCATGGTCATCAAGCCCTTGCGGGTGCTGTGTCGCATGCTGAGTTCCCCCCTGCCTTCGTTTGCGCGAATTGACCGGTCCCGGAGATCGGGCCGGTGTCGAAAAGACCGGTCGGCCCCGGAGCGCATGGCGCGCACTCCGGGGCCGACGGCTCGTAAAAGACGCCCCCTGAGGACGGCTCGCGTGTGCGATCCCCTCGGGACGGCTCCCGAGAGGAGTCCTCTCAGGGAGCCGACGTCACTTGTTGACGCAGGTGTTGCCGAAGGCGGGGTTCAGGAGCCCGATCACGTTGACCGTGTTGCCGCAGACGTTCACCGGCACGTGCACGGGCACCTGAATGACGTTGCCGGAGACGACACCCGGGGAGTGCACGGCGGCACCCTGGGCACCGGAGTCGGCGACGGCGAGGCCCGCGCCCGCGAGAACCAGCCCACCGGTGGCAGCCGCAGCAGCGACGACCTTCTTGATCATTATTCCTCCTTGTTGGCAATGCGATCCCAAGGTGCGGGGATCACACCACCAGTAACGAGGAGGGAGTAATGGAGCTACGAGCTTATGGTCCGATTCACCCTTCTCAGTCGATCTCGTACGGCTGCCCGAATTCCCCGGGCCAGGGCCTCACGACGCGTCGATGAACCGGTCGAGCACCCGCACGCCGAACTGCAGCCCCTCCACCGGCACCCGCTCGTCCACGCCGTGGAACATGCCGGCGAAGTCCAGCTCCGGCGGCAGCTTCAGCGGGGCGAAGCCGAAGCCGCGGATGCCGAGGTCGTCGAACGACTTGGCGTCGGTGCCGCCGGAGAGCATGTAGGGGATCGCCTTGGCCGTGGGGTCCTCGGCGACCAGCGCGGACTGCATGGCCTCCACCAGCGCCCCGTCGAAGCCGGTCTCGACGGCCTTGTCGGAATGCACGTCCTCGCGCCGCACGAGCGGTCCCAGCAGCCGGTCCAGGTCGCTCAGGAACTCCTCCTCGTGGCCCGGCAGGAACCGGCCGTCGATGTGCGCCGTGGCCTCGCCCGGGATGACGTTGACCTTGTAACCGGCGTTCAGCTGGGTCGGGTTCGCGGTGTTGCTCAGGGTCGCGCCGATGAACTTGGCGATGCCGCCGAGCCGGAGCAGGGTGGACTCCATGTCCTCCGGGTCCAGCTCGGTGCCGAGCGCGTCGCCCAGCTCGTCGAGGAAGGCCCGGGTGGTCTTGGTGACCCGCACCGGGAACTTGTGCCGGCCGACCCGGGCCACGGCCTCGGACAGCTCGGTGATGGCGTTGTCCCGGTGGATCATGGAGCCGTGCCCGGCGGTGCCCGCCACGGTCAGCTTCATCCAGTGCATGCCCTTCTCGGCCGTCTGGATCAGATAGAGCCGGCGCTGCTCGTTCACCGTGAACGAGAAGCCGCCGACCTCGCTGATCGCCTCGGTGACGCCCTCGAACAGCCCGGGGTGGTTGTCGACCAGGTGACGGGCGCCGTACGTACCGCCCGCCTCCTCGTCGGCGAGGAAGGCGACCACGACGTCCCGCGGCGGCCGCCGCCCGCTCCTGAGGCGGTCGCGCACGACCGCGAGGGTCATGGCGTCCATGTCCTTCATGTCGACCGCGCCGCGCCCCCACACGCACCCGTCGGCGATCTCGCCGGAGAACGGGTGGCGGGTCCAGTCGTCGGCATTGGCCGGTACGACGTCCAGGTGCCCGTGGATCAGCAGCGCGGGCCGGGACGGGTCCTCCCCCTCGATGCGGGCCACGGTCGAGGCGCGACCCGGGTGCGACTCGTAGATCTCCGGCTCCAGACCGACCTCGGCGAGCTTCTCGGCGACCCACTCGGCCGCCTGGCGTTCGCCGGGGCCGGAGTGGTCGCCGTAGTTGCTGGTGTCGAACCTGATCAGCTCGCGGCAGAGGTCCACGACCTCGTCCTCGCCGGTGACGCTCCTGGCCGTGTCCGTCTCGCTCACGTGCTTCCTCCCGCGCTGTCGCTGCTGGTGGTCCTCCTCATCCTGCCTCCGCCCCCGCCCTCGGCCCAAGACCGGTCCCGGCCCGTCACACGCCGTTCACGCGCCTCGGGACGCCGGGGGCGGGGGGTGATCAGCCACCCCCGAAAGCCTGGTAATGTTTCCTTCGTCGCCGCGAGGGAAACCCCGCCAAAAGGGTCCCCCGCACGACAGACACCTTGTCCGGGTGGCGGAATGGCAGACGCGCTAGCTTGAGGTGCTAGTGCCCTTTATCGGGCGTGGGGGTTCAAGTCCCCCCTCGGACACCAGTGAGGGCCCCTGCTCAGCAGGGGCCCTCTGCTTTTGCCCCGAGCCGCCGGGCCGGGGGCCTCCAACCACTCCTGGACGCCCGCTCCTTGACGGTGTGTGGGCCATCTCTCACTCGGCGTGAAGTCGGCTGGTCAGCGCCCCGGGACCCGAGCGCCGCACTCACCCGTACGGCCCTCACGAGCGGCCGTACCAAGGGGCGGGGCCTAGCGTCGTACTAATATTTCCGGCTTGTTACTCGGCCGGACCCGACGTGAGGACCCGATGGCAGCCATAGACGGGAGCGACGCTCTCGGCCTGCTCGACGAAGAGATCCGCACGCAGTTCGGCGACAGGGCACGCTTCTCCTCGGGGCCCGCCGCCTCACCGCGCACCCTGGTCGACGTCTTCGACGCGACCGTGCGGTCCCACCCGGACGAGCCGGCCCTGGACGACGGCAGGACGTGTCTCACCTACCGGGCGCTGGCCGGCGAGGTGGAGCGGCTGCGGCAGCGGCTCGCCGCTGCCGGGGTCGGGCTCGGGGACCGGGTGGGGGTGCGGGTTCCCTCGGGGACCAACGACCTCTATGTCGCCGTCCTCGCCGTCCTCGCCGCCGGTGCCGCCTACGTCCCCGTGGACGCCGAGGACCCGGACGAGCGGGCCGAGCTGGTGTTCGGGGAGGCCGGAGTGCGGGCCGTCGTCGGGGCCGGGCACGGCATCACCGTCCAGGGCGCCGCCGGCCCGCCGGCCGCGCGGCCCGGCACCGGGCACGACGCCTGGATCATCTTCACCTCCGGGTCCACCGGGAAGCCCAAGGGGGTCGCCGTCACGCACCGCAGCGCCGCCGCGTTCGTGGACGCCGAGGCGGCCCTGTTCCTCACCGAGGAGCCGATCGGGCCCGGCGACCGGGTCATGGCGGGACTCTCCGTCGCCTTCGACGCGTCCTGCGAGGAGATGTGGCTGGCCTGGCGGTACGGCGCCTGCCTGGTGCCCGTGCCGCGTTCGCAGGTCAGGAGCGGTGCCGATCTGGGGCCCTGGCTGGCCGAGCAGGAGGTCACCGTCGTCTCCACCGTGCCCACGCTGGCCGCGCTGTGGGAGCCCGAGACGCTGAACGACGTACGGCTGCTGATCTTCGGCGGTGAGGCCTGCCCGCCCGAGCTGGCGCAGCGGCTGATCACCGAGGGGCGCGAGGTGTGGAACACCTACGGGCCGACCGAGGCGACCGTCGTGGCCTGTGCGGCGCTGATGACCGGCGAGGAGCCCATCAGGATCGGGCTGCCGTTGAACGGGTGGGAGCTCGCCGTCGTCGACGAGACGGGTGAGCCGGTGGCCATGGGTGACAGCGGGCAGCTCGTGATCGGCGGGGCCGGGCTCGCGCGCTATCTCGATCCCGAGAAGGACGCCGAGAAGTACGCGCCGCTTCCGTCGCTGGGCTGGGAGCGGGCCTACCGCAGTGGTGACCTGGTCAGGGCCGAGCCCGAAGGGCTGGTCTTCCTGGGCCGGGCCGACGAGCAGATCAAGCTCGGGGGCCGGCGGATCGAGCTCGGTGAGGTGGACGCCGCGCTGCAGGCGCTGCCCGGCGTTGCCGGGGCCGCGGCCGCCGTACGCACCGCCCGCAGCGGCAATCAGCTCCTCGTCGGCTATGTCGTCACCCAGGACGGCTGGGACCACACGGCCGCCGTCGAGCGGCTGCGCGCCGAACTGCCCGCGGCGCTGGTGCCGTTGCTCGCGCCCGTCGCCGAGCTGCCGACCCGGACGTCCGGGAAGGTGGACCGGAACGCCCTGCCCTGGCCGCTGGAGGGCGTGCAGGCCCCCAAGGCCGGGCTGTACGGCACCGAGGCCTGGCTCGCCGAGCAGTGGGCGGAGGTCCTGGGCATCCCGGTGACCGGCGCGCACGACGACTTCTTCGCGATCGGCGGCGGCAGCCTGGCCGCCGCCCAGCTCACCACCCGGCTGCGTACCCGCTATCCGAGCGCCGCCGTCCTCGACATCTACCAGCAGCCCACCCTGCGCAAGCTGGCCCGGCGGCTGGAGGCCGCGGCGCAGGAGGACGGCAGGGCCCGCACGGTCGCGCCGGTGCCGGTCCGGGCCCAGGCCGCCCAGCTCCTGCTGCTGCTCCCCCTCGTCACGCTGCTCGGGCTGCGCTGGACGGTGCTCCTGGCCGCCGCCGGGAATCTGCTGCCCGGCTACGGCTGGCTGCCGACCGCCCCCTGGTGGCTGCTCGCGGCCGGCGCGCTGCTGTTCTTCAGCCCGCCCGGCCGGATCGCGCTCGCGGCGGGCGGCGCGCGACTGCTGCTGCGGGGGCTCGCGCCCGGGCGGTATCCGCGGGGCGGGAGCGTGCATCTGCGGCTGTGGACCGCCGAGCGGCTGGCCGAGTTCAGCGGGGCCACCTCGCTGACCGGGTCCTGGCTGGAGCGGTACGCGCGGGCGCTGGGCGCCAAGGTCGGGCAGGACGTGGACCTGCACTCGCTGCCGCCGGTCACCGGCATGCTCAAGCTGGGCCGGGGTGCGGCCGTCGAGTCCGAGGTCGACCTGTCCGGGTACTGGCTGGACGGCGACCGTCTGGAGATCGGCCCGGTCAAGGTCGGCGCGCACGCCACCGTCGGGACCCGGAGCATGCTCTTCCCCGGGGCCCGCGTCGGCAAGCGGGCCGAGGTGGCGCCGGGCTCCGCGGTCTCCGGGCAGGTCCCCACCGGTCAGCGCTGGGCGGGCGCGCCCGCGGTCAAGCTCGGCCGGGCCAAGCGCAACTGGCCGAAGGAGCGGCCGCGGCGGGGCACGTACTGGCGGGTGATGTACGGCGTGGCGGGTGTCGCGCTCGGTGTCCTGCCGCTGGTCGCGGGGGTGGCCGCGCTGCTGGTCGCCCGGGTCTTCGTGACGCCCGGCGGCCCGCTCGGCGAGGCCCTGCGCGGGGCGGCGCTCGGGCTGGTCCCGGCCACGCTCGCCTACGGGCTGGCGTACGCGCTGCTGATCCTGGTCGCCGTGCGTGCGCTCAGCCTGGGGCTGCGCGAGGGGACGTACCCGACGCACAGCCGGGTCGGCTGGCAGGCGTGGACCGTGACGCAGCTGATGGACCGGTCCCGGGAGGTGCTGTTCCCGCTGTACGCGGGGCTGGTCACGCCGGTGTGGCTGCGGCTGCTGGGGATGCGGATCGGGCGCGGCGCCGAGGTGTCGACCGTGCTCGCGCTGCCGAGCCTGACGACCGTGGGCGACGGGGCGTTCCTGGCGGACGACACGCTGACGGCGCCGTACGAGCTGGGGGGCGGCTGGGTGCGGATCGGACGCGCGGAGATCGGGCGGCGGGCCTTCCTCGGGAACTCCGGGATGACGGCGCCGGGCCGGAGCGTGCCGGACGGCGGCCTGGTCGGCGTGCTGTCGGCGACGCCGAAGAAGGCGAAGAAGGGCACCTCGTACCTGGGGCTGCCGCCGGTGAAGCTGCCGCGCAGCGCCTCCGGCGGGGACCGGAGCCGTACCTACGACCCGCCGGCCCGGCTGCTGTGGGCGCGCGGGCTGGTCGAGCTGTGCCGGATCGTGCCGGTGCTGTGTTCGGCGGCGCTGGCCGCGGCGACGGTGGCGGCGCTGTGTGCGCTGGGCGTGTGGGCGTGGCCGCTGTCGGGGCTGCTGCTGCTGGTGGCCGGTGCCGCGGCGGCCGTGGTGTCGATCGTCGCGAAGTGGCTGCTCGTGGGGCGGCACCGGGCCGGGGAGCATCCGCTGTGGAGTTCGTTCGTCTGGCGGAACGAACTGGCGGACACCTTCGTGGAGGTGCTGGCGGTGCCGTGGCTGGCCGGGGCGGTGCCGGGCACGCCGGTGATGACGGCGTGGCTGCGCGGGCTCGGCGCGCGCGTCGGCAGGGGCGTGTGGGTGGAGAGCTACTGGCTGCCGGAGACGGACCTGGTGACCCTTCAGGACGCGGCCACCGTCAATCGCGGCTGCGTCCTGCAGACCCACCTCTTCCACGACCGGATCTTGCGGACGGATACTGTGATCCTCCGTGAGGGCGCCACGCTGGGCCCTGGCGGGATCGTGCTGCCCGGCAGCACGGTCGGGGCCCGTACGACCCTGGGTCCCGCGTCGCTCGTCATGGCCGCGGAGTCCGTCCCGGACGACACCCGCTGGCTCGGGAATCCGATCGAGGCATGGCGTCCCTGAGCGCGGGCCGCCCGGGGCCGGTGGGCGCACCGGCACCTCGTGGTGGCACAGCGCAGGGAGCGGACACAGCAGTGGCAGTTCAGCAGCCGGCCGGACCGGACCCGTACTTCCCGGACAACGGCGATCCCCGGTACCGGGTGCACCGGTACGAACTCGCGCTGGACTACCGGCCCGGACCGAACCGGCTGTCCGGCACGGCCCGGATCAACGCCATCGCGGGCCGGGCGCCGCTGGCCGAGTTCCAGCTCAACCTGGCCGACTTCAGGATCGGCCGGGTGCGCGTGGACGGCCGGCAGCCGCACTACACGCACCGGGGCGGACGGCTGCGGGTCCGCCCGGCCAAGCCGGTCCGGGCCGGGGCCGCCTTCACGGTCGAGGTCCACTGGTCCGGCAATCCCAAGCCGGTGGCGAGCCCCTGGGGCGGGCTCGGCTGGGAGGAACTGACGGACGGGGCGCTGGTGGCGAGCCAGCCGGTCGGGGCGCCGTCCTGGTTCCCGTGCAACGACCGGCCCGCGGACAAGGCGTCGTACCTGATCTCGGTCACCACGCCGTCCGCGTACGCGGTGGTCACGGGCGGGCGCCTGCTGACGCGTACGACGAAGGCCTCGACCACGACGTGGGTGTACGAGCAGTCCGCGCCCACGTCCAGCTATCTCGTCGGGCTGGCGATCGGTACGTTCCAGACGGTGCTGCTCGGCGACCCGGGGCCGGGCGGTGTGCCGCAGCACGGGCACATACCGGCGCGGCTGCTGCCCGAGTTCTCCCGGGACTTCGCGCGGCAGCCCGCGATGATGGAGCTGTTCCAGGAGCTGTTCGGGCCGTACCCGTTCGACGGTTACGCGGTCGCGGTGACCGAGGAGGAGCTCGACGTGCCCGTGGAGGCACAGGGGCTGTCGCTGTTCGGCTCCAACCACGTGGACGGTGCCCGCGGTTCGGAGCGGCTGGTGGCGCACGAGCTGGCGCACCAGTGGTTCGGCAACTGCGTGTCCATCGCCGACTGGCGGCACATCTGGCTGAACGAGGGCTTCGCCAAGTACGCGGAGTGGCTGTGGTCGGAGCGCTCGGGCGGCCGTGGTGCCCAGCAACTGGCCGCCGCGGCACACCGGTTGCTGTCCACGCTGCCGCAGGACCTCCGGCTGGCCGACCCGGGGCGCAAGGCGATGTTCGACGACCGGCTCTACGAGCGGGGCGGCCTGGCCCTGCACGCGGTGCGCTGCGCGCTGGGCGACGACGCGTTCTTCCGCATGCTGCGCGGCTGGGTGCGGCTGCACCGGGGCGGGGTGGTGACGACGGCGGCGTTCGCCGAGCACGTGGCCCGGTTCGCGAGCGAGCCGACGGCCGGGCTGTTCCAGGAGTGGGTGTACGGGGCGGAGCTGCCGCCGCTGCCGGTGCTCGGGGACGTTCCCTAGACTTGAGGGGTGGCCCGGCCCAATGACGAGGTCGAGGCGCTCCTGCGGGAGTACGCGGACCTCATCGCGATCACGGGGGGCGACGCCTTCAAGGCGCGCGCCTACGAGAAGGCGGCGCGTGCCATCGGCGGGTATCCGGCTGACGTCTCCAAGCTGGACGCGGACGGGCTGAAGGAGATCCCGAACGTGGGGAGGTCGATCGCCGACAAGGTGGCCGAGTACCTGCGCACGGGGAAGATGGCGGCGGTCGAGGAGCGCCGGGCGAAGATCCCCTCCGGGGTGCGGGAGCTGATCACGATCCCCACCCTGGGCCCGAAGAAGGCGTTGCGGCTCTACGAGGACCTGCACATCTCGTCGGTCAGCGAGCTGGCCGCGGCGATCGAGGCGGACGCGCTGGCCGATCTGAAGGGCTTCGGGGAGAAGACGCAGGACAACATCCGGCACGGCATCGAGCTGCTCCAGCGTGCGGGTGCCCGGGTGCCGCTGTCGCTGGCGCTGGACACGGCCGAGGAGATCGTCGCCGAGCTGTCGGGGGTGACCGGGTGCAAGCGCTGCGCGTACGCCGGGTCGCTGCGCCGGATGCGGGAGACGGTCGGGGACCTGGACGTCCTGGTCGCGGCGAAGCGGTCGGAGGCGTTCATGGCGGCGCTGTGCGAGCTGCCGGCCACCGCGGAGGTCGTCGCGCGGGGCGCGAAGAAGACGTCGGTCCGCACGGCCAAGGGGCTCCAGGTCGATCTGCGGGTGCTGCCGCCGGATTCCTGGGGTGCCGGGATGCAGTACTTCACCGGTTCCAAGGCGCACAACATCCGTACCCGCACGATCGCCGTGCACAGGGGGCTGAAGCTGTCCGAGTACGGCCTGTTCGACGCCGAGAGCGGGGACTCGCTGGCCTCGCGCACCGAGGAGGAGGTGTACGCCCGGCTCGGGCTGGAGTGGATCCCGCCGGCGCTGCGGGAGGACCGCGGGGAGATCGAGGCGGCCCTGAACGGTGAGCTGCCCGAGGTGGTGACCGAGAAGGACATCCGCGGTGACCTGCACACCCACACCGATCTCACGGACGGCCTGGCCCCGCTGGACGTGATGGTGGCGGCGGCCGCCGAGCGCGGTCACGCGTACTACGCGGTCACCGACCACGCGCCCAACCTGTACATGCAGCGCATGACCGACGAGAAGATCCTCGCCCAGCGGGAGCGGGTGCGGGAGCTGGACGGCGCCCACCACAGGATGCGCCTGCTGCACGGCACCGAGCTCAACATCGACCCGGACGGCGAGGTGGACTGGCCGCAGGAGTTCCTGGCCGGCTTCGACCTGTGCGTCGCCTCCCTGCACTCGCACTTCGACCTGGGCCGGGCGGCGATGACCCGGCGGCTGGTGCGGGCCTGCGAGAACCCGTACGTCAACATCCTGGGTCATCCGACGACCCGGCTGATCGGCAAGCGGCCGGGCGTGGACGCCGACTGGGACGAGGTGTTCGCGGTCTGCGCGCGCACCGGTACGGCGCTGGAGGTCAACTCCCAGCCGGACCGTCTCGACCTGCGCGACGAGGACATCCTGCGCGCCAGGGAGCACGGGGTGAAGTTCGCCGTGAACACCGACGCGCACTCCGTCCCGCACCTCGCGCAGCTGCGCTACGGCGTCGGCACCGCGCAGCGCGGCTGGCTCACCCGGGACGAGGTGATCAACACCTGGCCGCTGACCCGGCTGCGCCGGTTCCTGCGCAAGGGGAGGTGAGAGGGCCCCTCCCCCGGCAGATGGTCACTCCCGGTCCAGCCACAGGGGTGACAGGTCCTCCTCCTCGTCGAAGGCTCCCACCGCCTTGATGTCCCCGTCGGCGGCCCGCAGCAGCCTGCGGCCCATGGCGATCAGGGCGCGTCCGGCGGCGAGTTCGTCGCCGATCTCCGGTACGTCGGGGTCGTACGGGTTGCGGCGGGCCTCCGCGTGGCTCTCCAGGACGTTCTCGCCGGTGTCGAGGATGATCCGGGCGGTGGTGTCCGGGTCGTGCTCGGAGAGGTACAGGTTCAGCCGCCACTCCTTGACGGCCGGAGGACGGCTGGTCACGGGTCGGGGCATTGGTCCGCCTCCTCGGTCCGCGGGTGGTGCCGCGATGGGCCGTCGGTCGTCTGCCGGTCCGGCTCTTCCACTGTGCACCCGGCCGTGCACGGGCGCCTTCCCACGGCCCGGGCACAATGGTGGCCATGACCTCGCGCACCTGCCCCTGCGGGCTTCCCCAGCCCTACGACGCCTGCTGCGGCCGTTTCCACGCGGGTGCGGCCGCAGCGCCGAGCGCCGAGTCGCTCATGCGCTCGCGGTACAGCGCGTTCGTGACGGGGAACGCGGGCTACCTGCTGCGCACCTGGCACCCGCGGACCCGGCCCGAGCGGCTGGACCTCGATCCCCGGATGAAGTGGACCGGCCTGGAGGTCCTGGACACCGCCGACGGGTCCGCGTTCCACCGCACGGGCACGGTGACGTTCCGCGCCTCCTACCGGGGTGGGTCGCTGCACGAGCGGAGCCGGTTCGAGCGGGTCGACGGGGCGTGGGTGTACGTGGACGGGGACTTCCTGGATTAGGTGCGCCGTCCCGGGACGTCGGTGACACGCGGGCCGGGACAGCACTCCTGGCTCCGGCTAGGGCGCCAGGATGTCCAGTTCCTGCAGGGCGCCCGTGGTGATCTCCCGGGTCAGCTGCTCGGCGCGGGCGGCGTCGCCCGCACGGACCGCCTCCGCCACCCGCACGTGCAGGGTGACCGCCGCGGGGTCGGGGTCCTCGAACATGACCTCGTGATGGGTGCGGCCGGCCAGTACCTCCGCGACGACGTCACCGAGCCGGGCGAACATCTCGTTGCCCGAGGCGCTCAGGATGACCCGGTGGAAGGCGACGTCGTGCACCAGGTACTCCTCCAGCTTGTGGCCGCGGGAGTTGGCCACCATCCCCAGTGCGCACTCGGTGAGTTCGGCGCACTGCCGTGCCGTGGCGTGCTGGGCGGCGAGGCCGGCCGCGACCGGTTCGATCGCGGAGCGCAGCACGGTCAGCGAGCGCAGCTGGTGCGGGCGGTCGGCGCCGGCGAGGCGCCAGCGGATGACCTGCGGGTCGTAGACGTTCCACTCGGCCTTCGGGCGGACGGTCACGCCCACGCGGCGGCGGGACTCGACCAGGTGCATGGACTCCAGCACGCGGACCGCCTCGCGCATCACCGAGCGTGACACCTCGAAGTGCTGTGCGAGTTCGTCCGTGCGCAGCACGCTCCCCGGCGGGTACTCGCCAGCGGTGATGGCGGGGCCGAGGGTGTCCAGTACATGGCCGTGCAGCCCCCGGCCCGGTGTGGTCATGCACTCAGCGTACGGCGTGGATCACCGACTGAAAAAGTCAGACTTATATGTCACACACTCTTGAATTCGTCGTACCTAATGGGTTTCAGTGTGGCGACGCCGATGCGGCGTCGGATGTCGAGGAAGACAGCGAGGCACTCATGCGAACCCCCCAGGTCGTCGTCGTGATGGGCGTCGCGGGGACGGGCAAGACCACGATCGGTCCCCTGCTCGCCGCGCGGCTGGGCGTCCCGTACGCCGAGGGCGACGACTTCCACCCGCAGGCCAACATCGACAAGATGTCGGCCGGGATCCCGCTCGACGACGCCGACAGGTGGCCCTGGCTGGACGCCATCGGTCACTGGGCGCACGGCCGGGCCGGGCTGGGCGGGGTGGTCAGCAGCTCGGCGCTGAAGCGGTCCTACCGCGACCGGCTCAGGGCCTCGGCTCCCGGTGTCGTGTTCGTGCACCTCACCGGGGACCGCGAACTGATCGAGGACCGGATGAGGCAGCGGCAGGGGCACTTCATGCCGACCGCGCTGCTGGACTCCCAGTTCGCCACGCTGCAGCCCCTGGAGCCGGACGAGGCGGGAGTCGCCGTGGACGTCAGCGGCAGCCCGCAGGAGATCACCGAGCGCGCCGTTCGAGCGCTGGACTCGCTTCCCGTGGCATCCGAGTAGCACCTCACCCCCGTCCCCCCGTTATCGCAAGGGAACCCCCGTGACCAGACTCAGCGTCGAGATGCTGGCAGCGGACGCACCTCCGCCGATCACCTCCGCCGGACACGCCCAGCTGGGCATAGCCGTCCTGGTGGGCATCGCCGTGATCGTCCTGCTCATCACCAAGTTCAAGCTCCATGCCTTCCTGGCGCTGACCATCGGGTCACTGACGCTCGGGGCGGTCGCCGGAGCGCCGCTCGACAAGGCCATCACCAGCTTCACCACCGGGCTCGGCACCACCGTGGCCGGCGTGGGCGTCCTGATCGCGCTCGGGGCGATCCTGGGCAAGCTCCTCGCCGACTCCGGGGGCGCCGACCAGATCGTCGACACGATCCTCGCCAAGGCGGGCGGGCGCTCGATGCCCTGGGCGATGGTGCTCATCGCCTCCGTGATCGGCCTGCCGCTGTTCTTCGAGGTCGGCATCGTGCTGCTGATCCCGGTCGTGCTCATGGTCGCCAAGCGCGGCAACTACTCCCTGATGCGCATCGGCATCCCGGCGCTCGCCGGCCTGTCCGTGATGCACGGCCTGATCCCGCCGCACCCCGGCCCGCTGGTCGCGATCGCCGCGCTGCACGCCAACCTGGGCGTGACGCTGGCGCTCGGCATCCTCGTGGCCATTCCGACCGTGATCATCGGCGGCCCGCTGTTCTCGAAGGTCGCGGCCCGCTGGGTGGACGTCCCGGCGCCCGACCGGATGCTGCCGCAGCGCCCCTCGGAGGAGCTGGAGCGCCGTCCGGGCTTCGGCGCGACGCTCTCCACGGTGCTGCTCCCGGTGGTGCTGATGCTGGCCAAGGCGCTGGTGGACATCGTCATCGACGACCCGGCGAACTCGACCCAGCGCGTCTTCGACGTCATCGGCTCCCCGTTGATCGCCCTGCTCGCCGCCGTGATCGTCGGCTTCTTCACGCTGGGCCGGCCCGCCGGGTTCAGCAAGGAGCGGCTGCAGCAGACGGTCGAGAAGGGCCTGATGCCCATCGCCGGCATCCTGCTGATCGTCGGCGCGGGCGGCGGCTTCAAGCAGACGCTGATCGACTCCGGGGTGGGCCAGATGATCCTGGACATCTCCCGGCACTGGTCGATCCCCGCCCTGCTGCTGGCCTGGCTGATCGCGGTCGTGATCCGGCTCGCCACGGGTTCGGCGACGGTGGCGACGGTCTCGGCGGCGGGCCTGGTGGCCCCCCTCGCGGCCGACATGTCGACCACCCACACCGCCCTGCTCGTCCTCGCCATCGGCGCCGGCTCGCTCTTCTTCAGCTTCGTCAACGACGCGGGCTTCTGGCTGGTGAAGGAGTACTTCGGGCTGAGCGTCGGGCAGACCGTCAAGACCTGGTCGATCATGGAGACGATCCTCTCGGTGGTCGGCGGCGGCCTGGTCCTGCTGCTGTCGCTGGTCATCTAGGGACGGTACGACGATGACGGCTCACCCTCTCTTCGACATCGGCGGCCGCACCGCCCTGGTCACCGGATCCAGCCGGGGCATAGGCCTCGCGCTGGCCCGGGGCCTGGCCGAGGCGGGCTGCACGGTGGTCCTCAACGGGCGCGACGCCGGCCGGCTGGCCGAGGCGGCGGCGCAACTCCCCGGTGACATCCGCACGGCGGTGTTCGACGTGACCGACGGTCCGGCCGTGGCCGCCGGGATCGCGGAGGTCGAGGAGCGGGTGGGCCCGCTCGACGTCCTGGTGAACAACGCGGGCATGCAACTGCGCGCCCCGCTGCTGGAGTTCGCCGACGCCGACTGGCACCGGATCCTGGACACCAACCTCACCAGCGCCTTCCTCGTCGGCCGCGAGGCCGCCCGGCGGATGACGGAACGCGGCCACGGCAAGATCGTCAACATCTGCTCGCTGCAGAGCGAGGTCGTCCGGCCCGGCATCGCGCCGTACGCGGCCACCAAGGGTGCGCTGAAGATGCTCACCAAGGGCATGTGCGCCGACTGGGGGCCGTACGGCGTGCAGGTCAACGGGCTCGGACCCGGCTACATCGAGACCGAGCTGACCCGTCCGCTGGTGGACGACGAGGAGTTCAGCTCCTGGGTCCGCCGGCGCACCCCGGCCGGACGCTGGGGCCGCACCGGGGACCTGGTGGGCGGCCTGCTCTTCCTGGCCTCCGCCGCCTCGGACTTCGTCAACGGTCAGACGCTGTACGTCGACGGCGGCATGACGAGCGTGCTCTGAAAGGGGCTGTGGCGATGCTGGGTTGTGTGATCCACGGCGCGGGCGATCTGCGGGTGGCGGAGCTGCCCGCGCCCCGCCCCGGGCCGGGCGAGGCCCTGGTGGCCGTCCGCCACGGCGGGGTGTGCGGCTCCGACCTGCACTACTGGCGCCACGGCGGGGTCGGCGACTTCCGGCTCCGGGAGCCCATGGTGCTCGGGCACGAGGTGGTGGGCACGGTGGTGTCCTACGGCGCCGGGGCCGACGGTCCCGGGCCGGGTACGGCGGTCGCCGTGCACCCGGCCACCCCGTGCGGGCGCTGCCCGGAGTGCGCCGACGGGCGGGCGAACGTGTGCCGGGACACCCGGTATCTGGGCAGCGCGGCCCGCTTCCCGCATGTCCAGGGCGGCTTCGCCGAGCGGATCGCCGTACCGGCCGGGCAGTTGCGGGCGCTGCCCGACGGACTGGGGCTGCGCCGGGCCGCGCTCGCCGAGCCGCTGGCGGTGGCCCTGCACGCGGTGCGGCGGGCCGGGGACGTGTCCGGCAGACATGTGCTGGTGACCGGGGCGGGGCCGATCGGGTGTCTGGTGGTCGCGGCGGCGAAGGCGGCCGGCGCGGCCCGGGTGACGGTGACCGACCTGGTCCCGCAGGCCCTCGGGTACGCGGCCGTGGCCGGCGCCGACACTCTCGTACGGGCCGACGATCCGGGTGATGCCGGGTGGCCGGAGGAGGTGGACGTGGCCGTCGAGGCGTCGGGGGTCGCGGCCGGGCTGGACACGTGTCTGCGGCTGGCGCGACGCGGGGGCGTGGTCGTCCAGCTCGGGATGCTGCCGCCGGGGCAGAGCCCGTTCGCCGGGAACCTGCTGGTGAGCCGGGAGATCGAGCTGCGTGGCGCCTTCCGGTTCGACGCGGAGTTCGACGACGCGCTGGAACTGCTGGCCGCTCGGGGCGAGTTCGACGGGCTGGTCAGTGCGGTGGTCCCGGTACGGGACGCCGAGGAGGCGTTCGTGCTGGCGGCGGACCGGAGCCGGTCCTGCAAGGTGCTGCTGGAATTCGGGGGCTAGGGACGCCACAGGGGGTGTTCCCGCTTCGCCCACTCCTGGCTCACCGTCCCCGTGCGCAGCCCCCTTCGCGCCTCGGGATCCGCCAGGGCCATGCCGATGTGGCCGGCCAGGACCACGCCGATCGTCAGGGCCAGCCAGTCGTGGACGAAGGTGGCCGAGGTGCGCCACATCAGGGGGGCGAGGTGGGTGAACCACATCAGCAGGCCGGTGCCGAGCATGACCAGCGTGGCGCCGGCGATCCAGGCGGCGTAGATCTTCTGGCCGGCGTTGAACTTGCCCGCGGGGCGTGAGGAGTGACGCTTGTCACGGCGCCGGGCGGCGCGCAGCCAGAGCCGGTCGTGCGGGCCGAAGCGGTTCAGGAGGCGCAGGTCGGCGCGGAAGGCGCGGGAGGCCAGGCCGAGCAGGACGGGGAGGGGCAGGGCGAGCCCGGCGCACTCGTGGATGCGCACGACCAGTTCGCGGCGGCCGACCATGACCGCGAACTGGGGGATGTAGAGGACGGCGGCCGTGACCACGCAGACGCCCATCAGCGCGGCCGTGGCGCGGTGTACCCAGCGCTGGACCGGCCCGAAGCGGCGGAGCCGGGCGCTGGGCGGGGCCGGGGTGTCAGCTCGTAGGCTCATCGGTCCGTCCGTTCGACCGGCCGACCCAGGCGTCGACGTCGTAGCCGAGGTGCTCCCAGTAACCGGGCTCGACCCGGTCGGTGACCGTGATCCCGGAGAGCCACTTGGCCGACTTGTAGAAGTACATGGGGGCGACGTAGAGGCGGACCGGGCCGCCGTGGTCGTGGGAGATGTCCTTGTCCTGCATGCGCAGCGCGACCAGGATGTCCGGCCGGCGGGCCTGTTCGAGGGTCAGGCTCTCGGTGTAGGTGCCGTCGAAGCAGGTGAAGCGGATCGCCTTCGCGGTGGGGCGCACCCCGGCCGCGTCCAGCAGGTCGGCGAGGCGCACGCCCTCGAAGGGGGTGCCGGGGACCCGCCAGCCGGTGACGCACTGGACGTCCTTGACCAGCCGGGTCTGCGGCAGGGCACGCAGATCGGCCAGGGTGTAGGTGTGCGGACGGTCGACCAGGCCGCCGATCTTCAGGTGGTAGTCCGTGGCGTCCAGGCGCGGCACCGACGCGGCGACGGAGTAGTAGCGGAAGCCGCCGCCGTTGGGCAGCAGGCCGGTCAGGCCCGTGGGGTCCTTGCCGGCGACGGCGCCGAGGAAGCCCTCCAGGCCGCGTTGCAGCGTGGGCGCGGCGACCACGCCGAGCGCGCCCAGACCGAGGGTGCCGAGGAAGACGCGGCGGCCGACGGGTGTGCCGCCCTGCTCCCCGGATTGTTCAGAGTTCACGCATTCATTCGAGCACTCGGGGCCACGGGGGGCCAGGGAATCCGGTCAGTGGTCAGGGTTCTGTAATCACTTCTTACGTACGTCTCGCGCAGGCGTGCCGTTCAGTGCCCCAGCGCGCGGGCGCGGGCTGCCTCGAAGGCCTCCCGCGGGTCGCGGTGCGCGTAGGACCAGGGGGCCGGGGTGGCGTGCCGGCCGATGCGCTGGAAGAGGGCCGCCGCCTCGGCCGGGCGGCCGGCGCAGGACAGGGCGAAGGCGAGGTGGTTGAGGTCGGTGTGGCGGCGGGGGTGTTCGTCGTGCTCCCACTCCAGCCACCAGTCGAAGCAGGCGCGCAGGATCCGGCGGGCCCGGGGGCCGGACCAGTGCCCGGAGGCGGCGGGGTCGGCCGGCGCCAGGCCGGTGGCGGCGAGGACCCGGTAGCGCTCGGCGTACGCGACGACCGGCAGGAGGGCGAGCGGGGAGTCGGCCGGGGCCTCGGCGGCGGCCAGCTCGGCGAGGTCGTACACCTCGTGGTCCTCGGCCGCCCGGCCGCCGGAGGGCCGTTCCGCGAGGCGCGCGAGGAGCAGGTGGTGGGCGTGGTGGTGCTCGGGGTGGCGGCGGCGCAGTTCGGCGAAGGCGCCGAGCACCTCGCGCTCCGGGCCGAGGGTGCGGGCCAGCAGGAGCAGGCCGAGCCACGGGGTGGGGTCGGCGGGGGCGTGCGCGGCGGCGGTGGCGCAGGCCTCGCGGGCCCGGTCGGGGTCCTCCTTGCCGCGCAGGGCGCGCTGGACCCGGGCCAGGGCGTGGAGCACGGCGGCGTCGGCGGAGCCGGGTTCGGCGTGCAGCCAGTCGCGGGCCCAGGCCACGGCGTACGGCTCCTGGGCGAGCACGGTGAGCCGGTGGCCGCGGCGGTCCCATTCGTCGCCCGTGTGCAGCAGCAGGGAGCGGGCGGCCTGCCGCCGGCCCTGGGCCAACGCGGCGCGTGCGGCGCGCAGTTCGGCGTCGTCGAGGGCGTCGTCGAAGGCGCCGGAGTCGTCCGGGGCGGTGACGCCGGACTGGTCCGTGACGGCCCGGCCGGCGCCGAGCAGGGGTGGGAGTGGGGGCACCGCGGGACTTCCTGTTTCTCGGGCTGCCATCGACCGATCACGCACAGCAAACCCCCAGCCAAGGTTTGCGTCAAGCGGAACGGGGCTGTTGCTGGGTTCAACTTCCGTCACGCACAGGGAACTTGGGGAACTCCGCGCAGGTGGGCGGTGCCCGGGCGGGGGTACCCGGCGGCGGGCTGTGGCGTACGCCATGGCGCCGGGCCGCCGGGCCCCCGACCATGGCGAGTCAACTGCCCTGTTCCCCGTGCTTCCGGGTCAATGCCGTACCGGGGGCGCTACAGTCGGCCACTACGCACCCGTGGTCCGGCCGGATGATCGAGGTACGCAGCGTGTCCGTTCTGGTTCTCCTTCTCGCCGTGAGTGCCGCCTGCTGTCTGGGCCTCGGATTCGTCCTGCAGCAGAACGCCGCGCAGAAGGCACCGCTGAGCGACTTCCTGTCGTTCCGGCTGCTGCTCGACCTGATGCGGGTGCCGCGCTGGCTGGGCGGGCTCGGGCTGATGATCGCGGGCATGGTGCTCGGCGCGATCGCGCTCGGCAAGGGCGAGATCTCCCTGGTCGAGCCGCTGCTGGCGACCAACCTGCTGTTCGCGCTCGCCCTGTCCCGGTACCAGACCAGGCAGTCCCTGGGCCGCCAGGGCTGGGCCGGGCTGCTGCTGCTCGCGGGCGGGGTGAGCGCGTTCATCATGGCGGGCGAGCCGCGGGCCGGCAGCGCCGTGTCCGATCCGCTGCGGCACTGGCTGATCATCGGCGCGACGGTCGGCGCGGCCCTGGTGCTCACGACGTACGGCAAGCGCTCCCGGCTGAGCTGGGGCCCGGTGCTGCTGGCCACCGCCGCCGGGCTGCTGTACGGCGTGCAGGACGCGCTGACCCGGGTGAGCGGCACCCGGTTCTCCGAGGGCGGCTTCACGGAGCTGTTCACGAGCTGGCAGCCCTACGGCGTGCTGGTGTGCGGGGCCACCGGGCTGCTGTTGGTGCAGAGCGCCTTCGAGACGGCCCCGCTGCGCATGTCGCTGCCCGCGCTGACCGCCGCCGAGCCGCTCGCCGGGATCCTGTGCGGCGTCGGCTTCCTCGGTGACCGGCTGCGCACCGACACCGGAGCGCTGGCCTGGGAGGCGGCCGGACTCGCGGCGGTGGTCACGGGCATCGTGCTGCTCGGGCTGCACCCGGCGATGCCGTGCGGCCCGACGGAGCCGGAGCCCTCGGCCCGGGATCTCCAGCGCCGCTGAGCCCCCTGCTTGGATGGGGCCATGAACCCTGCTGAGGAGATCCTCGACATCGTCGACGAGCACGACCAGGTGATCGCCCAGTCCCCGCGCGGCGAGGCGTACGCCCGGGGGCTGCGCCACCGCTGTGTGTTCATCGAGGCCCGGGACGCCGACGGCCGGCTCTTCGTGCACCGGCGCACCGCCACCAAGCTGGTCTTCCCCTCCCTGTACGACACGTTCGTCGGCGGGGTCGTCGGGGCCGGCGAGTCCTACGACCAGGCCGCCCTGCGGGAGGCCGAGGAGGAGCTGGGCGTGAGCGGGCTGCCCCGGCCCTCGTTCCTCTTCAAGTTCCTGTACGACGACGGGGCCGGGAACAGCTGGTGGTCGGCGGTGTACGAGGTGCGCTGCGAGCTGCCCGTGCGCCCTCAGGCGGAGGAGGTCCAGTGGCACGGCTTCCTGCCCGACGAGGAGGTGGAGCGGCGCCTCGGCACCTGGGAGTGGGTGCCGGACGGGCTGGCGGCGTACGAGCGGCTGAAGGCGTTCCGGGCGGGCCGGTGACCGCCCGGTAGGGTCGGCCGCGTGAGCGAATTCGTACAGAACATCCGGCTGTGGTTCGCGCCGGAGCAGGTGCGGGACGAGGGCGGCACGCCCGACTACCGGTTCTCGCTGGCCAACGAACGCACCTTTCTGGCCTGGCTGCGCACGGCGCTCGCGCTGATCGGCGGCGGATTCGCGGTGGACCAGTTCCTGCCCGGCCTGCGCTGGGGGTGGCGGGTCGGTCTCGCGCTCGCGCTGCTCGGCGCCGGTGTGCTGTGCTCCCTGCGCGCGGTGAACCACTGGGTGCGCTGCGAGCGGGCGATGCGGCGTGGCGAGGACCTGCCCGCGTCCCGGTTCCCGGCGGTGCTGAGCCTGGTCGTCGCGGTGGTGGCCGTGGCGATGGTCGTGGTGGTGCTGGCCGGATGGGCGGGGTGAGCACCGGCGGGCGCGACCCGGGGCTGCAGCCGGAGCGCACCCGGCTGGCCTGGCGGCGCACGACCCTCTCGGCCGGTGTCGCCGCCGTACTCGCGCTCAAGACCGCCCTGCACGGCGGCGTCTCGGTCACCGCGGTGGCCGTCTGCGCCCTGTGCTGTCTGCTCTTCCTGGGCTTTCTCGGGGTGGCCCACCGCCGGATCCGGGCCCTCACGGCCGGCCCGCGTCCACGGGTGCTCGCCCCCCGGCACGCGACGGCCGCCGCGCTGTACGCGCTGGCCCTGGCGGTGTGCGCGGCCGCGCTGGTGGTCTAGAAGTCCAGGCCGCGCTGGTGGTCCAGAGGTCTAGAAGGTGCCCTCCTGACTGGCGCTGTAGAGAGCGCTCCCCTCTTCCCTGGCCCAGACGCCGTCCTCCCCTGTCTCCTCCCTGTGCACCGTGACCACGATCTTGCCGCGGGTGCGGCCCTCCTGGTTCAGCCGCTGCGCGTCCGCCGCCCGCTCCAGCGGGAACGTCTCCTGGACGTGGACGCGGACGGCACCCTGTTCGGCCAGGCGGGAGAGCTCCTTCAGGTCCCCGGCGTCCGGGCGGACGAAGCAGTAGCGGCCGCCGTGACCCAGCACGTCCGGGTCGGCGATCGACGCCAGCCGGCCCTCCGGGGCGAGCAGGTCGGCCGAGGTCCGCAGCGTGTCGCCGCCGACGGTGTCGAAGACCGCGTCCACGCCCTGCGGGACGAGCCCGCGCACCCGTTCGGCCAGGCCCTCGCCGTAGGTCACGGGTTCGCCGCCGAGGCCGCGCACGAAGGCGTGGTTGCGCTCGCTCGCCGTACCGATGACCCGGGCGCCGAGGTGGACGGCGATCTGGACGGCGAGGGAGCCGACCCCGCCGGCCGCCGCGTGCACCAGCACGGTCTCGCCACCCCTGACCTCCAGCGCCTTGACGAGCACCTGGTAGGCGGTGAGCCCGGCGAGCGGGAGTCCGGCGGCCTCCTCGAAGGAGAGGTTGCGCGGCTTGCGGGCGAGGGTGCGCACGGGCGCGGCGACGTACTCGGCGAAGGTGCCGCGGGAGAGGAAGTCCTCGCGGCAGTAGCCGATGACCTCCTCGCCGGCCGCGAACTCCGTGACCGAGGCCCCGGGCCGGACGACCACCCCGCTGACGTCCCAGCCCGGGATGACGGGGAAGACGGCGTCCAGGAACGCGTCCAGGTGGCCCTCGCGGCACTTCCAGTCGACCGGATTGACGGCCGCCGCGCGAACCTCGACCAGCACCTGGTCGGGGCCGACCTTCGGGTCGGGCAGCTCGCCGTACTCCAGCACCTCGGGTCCGCCGTAGCGGCGGTAGCTGATGCCCTTCATGCCCTCGACCCTCCGGGGTACTCGTACGCCACGCAAGCGGTATGCGCCGATATGCGCCGCCTCCCGCATAGCCTTTCCGCCGTCAGATCCCTGTATCCCGAAGGTGAGCACCATGACCGTCCTTCACCAGGAACACACCGGACACGGCACGCACCGCCACGGTCCGGGCTGCGGGCACAACGCCGTGACGCACGGGGACCACCTGGACTACGCGCACGACGGGCACCTGCACCGCGAACACGACGGCCACTGGGACGAGTGCGAACCGGCCGGCCACACCGTCCACGAGGGCCATGAACACGTGCACTACGACGAGTGCGGGCACGCCCAGGTGACGCACGGCGACCACGTCGACTATCTGCACGACGGGCACCGGCACGCCGAGCACGAGGGACACTGGGACGACCACTGACCACGTCGGGAACAGGGACCGACGGCCCCTCGGGCTTCGCGCCCGGGGGCCGTCGGCATATCGTGGCCCCGATCACGTTTGACCTGATGTTGGGGTCACCCACTGGACTACATACCGACCGGTCGGCATCATAAGTGAGTCCTGTTCACCCGTTCGTAGGAGTGACGTATGAGCGCCGACCACCCGCCCGGACTCGACCTGGACCGGCTGCGCGCCCTGCTCGACCGCGAGCGCCCCGGTCTGGTGACCGGCCCCCTGACCGGCCGGCTGATCGAGGGCGGACGGTCGAACCTCACCTACGCGCTCTCCGACGGCACCTCGAAGTGGGTCGTACGCCGGCCGCCGCTCGGCCATGTCCTGGCCACCGCGCACGACATGAAGCGCGAGCACCGCGTGATCAGCGCCCTGCACCCTACCCGGGTGCCGGTCCCGCGCCCGGTGCTGCTGTGCGAGGACGAGGAGGTGCTCGGGGCGCCGTTCTACGTCATGGAGTTCGTCGAGGGCACGCCGTACCGCACGGCGGACCAGCTCGCCCCGCTGGGTGCCGAGCGCACCCGGAACGCCGTGCTGTCCCTGGTGGACACGCTGGTCGACCTGCACGCGGTCGATCCCGCCGAGGTGGGCCTCGAGGACTTCGGCCGCCCGGAGGGCTTCCTCGACCGGCAGCTGCGCCGCTGGGGCAAGCAGCTGGCCGCCTCCCGCAACCGCGAACTGGCGGGCATCGACGAGCTGCACGCGGCCCTCGGGCGCCGGCTGCCGGCCTCGCCCGCTCCCTGCGTCGTGCACGGCGACTACCGCCTCGACAACGTCCTCATCGGCGACGACGACCGGATCAAGGCGATCCTCGACTGGGAGATGTCGACCCTCGGCGACCCGCTCACGGACCTGGGCCTGCTGGTGATGTACAGCCAGCCGCTGGGCACGGCCGACTCCCCCGTCTCCACCACCGCCGAGGCCCCGGGACACCCCTCCCCGCAGGAACTGATCGAGCGGTACGCGGCGCGCTCGGGGCGCGACGTCTCCGGCGTCTCCTGGTACACGGCGTTCGCCTGGTTCAAGCTCGCCGTGATCCTGGAGGGCATCCACTACCGGTACACGCTGGGCCAGACGGTCGGGCGCGGCTTCGACCGGATCGGCGATCTCGTACCCGTCTTCATCGACCACGGACTGACCACTCTTCAGGAAGGCTGACCGGTCATGGACTTCGCGTTCGACGCGCGCACCGAGGAGCTGCGCGCCAAGCTGCTCGCCTTCATGGACGAGTACGTCTACCCGGCCGAGCCGGTCGCCGAGGAGCAGCGGGCGCGGCTCGCCTCCCCGTGGGACACCCCGGCGGTGGTCGAGGAGCTGAAGGCCGAGGCCCGCAGGCAGGGCCTGTGGAACCTGTTCCTGCCGGACGCCGAGTACGGTGCCGGACTGACCAACCTCCAGTACGCGCCGCTCGCCGAGATCACCGGCCGTTCCCCGCACCTCGCGCCCACGGCGACGAACTGCGCCGCGCCCGACACCGGCAACATGGAGGTGCTGGCGCAGTTCGGCAACGAGCAGCAGAAGAAGCAGTGGCTGGAGCCGCTGCTGGCCGGTGAGATCCGCTCGGCGTTCGCGATGACCGAGCCGGAGGTCGCCTCCTCTGACGCCACCAACATCACCACGCACATCGAGCGGGACGGCGACGACTACCTCATCACCGGCCGCAAGTGGTACATCTCCGGCGCGATGAACCCGGACTGCAAGATCTTCATCGTGATGGGCAAGACCGACCCGGACGGCGCCGACATCCGCCGCCAGCAGTCGATGGTCCTGGTCCCGCGCGACACCCCGGGCGTGACCGTCAAGCGCGCCATGCAGGTCTTCGGCTACGAGGACCACTCGCACGGCGGCCACGCCGAGGTGGTCTTCGACCACGCGCGCGTGCCGGTGACGGACCTGATCGGCCAGGAGGGCGGCGGTTTCGCCATCGCCCAGGCCCGGCTCGGCCCCGGCCGGATCCACCACTGCATGCGGCTGATCGGCATGGCCGAGCGGGCGATCGAGCTGATGTGCCGGCGGGCCGTCTCGCGTACCGCGTTCGGCAAGGCGCTGGCCCAGCAGGGTGTCGTCCAGAACTGGATCGCCGACGCCCGGGTCACCGTCGAGCAGCTGCGGCTGCTGGTGCTGAAGACGGCCTGGCTGATGGACACCGTCGGCAACAAGGGCGCCCACACGGAGATCCAGGCCATCAAGATCGCCACCCCGCGCGCGGTGGTCGGCATCCTGGACCGCGCCATCCAGCTGCACGGCGCGGGCGGCGTGAGCCAGGACTTCCCGCTGGCCGAGGTGTACGCGGCCGCCCGCACCCTGATGCTGGCCGACGGCCCGGACGAGGTGCACCAGCGGTCGCTGGCGCGGCAGGAGCTGAAGAAGTACCTGTAGCGCACGGTGCGCGGAACGCGCGTAAGGGGCGGTCGCCTGGCGACCGCCCCTTACGCATGTCGGGATGCCCCTACGGGCGCAGCGCCCTCAGCAGCAGATCCGCGAGGTGGTCGGCGACCTGCTGCCCGGTGAGCGGGCCGTCGGGGCGGTACCAGGTGGACAGGTGGTGGACGGAGCCGAAGTGGTAGTCCACGACCAGGTCGGCCGGGGTCGCCGTGGAGAAGACGCCCTCCTTCTGGCCCTCCTCGATGAGCGCGCGGAACCGTTCGTGGTAGCGCCGGCGCTCGGCGCGGACCTGCTTGTTCTTCTCCGGGCTGAGATGGTGCATGGACCGGAAGAAGATCATCGCGTCGTCGAGGTTGTCGATCGTCGTGACGACCACGTCCGCCGCGGCGGCTCTGAGTCTCTCCTCCACCGGCGCGTCCATGCCGGCGAAGTGGTCCAGCCGCTCCTGCTGGATGCGCAGCACGCGCGCGTACACCTCGTGCAGGAGGTCGTCCTTGGAGCCGAAGTAGTGGTACAGCGCCCCCTTGGTGACGCCGGCCGCCTCCACGATCTCCTGCACCGAGGTGCGGTCGTAACCCCGCTCGGCGAAGAGCCGGGTGGCGGCGGCCAGCAGCCGCTGCGGGACGGGCGTCCCGTCTCCGTCCGTCGTCCTGGGCACTGCCGCCACCTGCCTTCCAGAGATGCTTACCGATTGCCCTGCGCATGGGAACGCAGTTCCCGACGGAGGATCTTCCCACTTGCCGTCTTGGGCAAGTCGGGCAGGATCTCCACCTGCCGCGGGTATTTGTAGGCGGCCAGTCTCTCCTTGCAGTACACCGCGAGTTCATCGGGGTCCGTGTCGGCGTCCGGACGCAGGCTGATGTACGCCTTGACGGTCTCGCCGCGGTAGCCGTCGGGGACACCGACGACGGCCGCCTCGCGCACCGCCGGGTGGGTGTACAGCACGTCCTCGACCTCGCGGGGCCACACCTTGAAGCCGGACGCGTTGATCATGTCCTTCTTGCGGTCGACGACGTAGAGCCAGCCCTGTTCGTCCATGAAGCCGATGTCACCGGTGCGCAGCTCGCCGTCCGGGAAGGACTCGGCGGTGGCGTCGGGGCGCCCCCAGTAGCCGGGGATCACCTGGGGCCCGCGTACGACGATCTCGCCCTGCTCCCCGAAGGGCACCTCCTCGCCCTGCTCGTCCACGATCCTGACGACCGTGTCGGCGCCGGGCAGACCCACCGACAGCGTCCCGGAGACGGGGTCCACGGGGGCCTCCAGACCGGGCGGGACGGCGGCGCAGGGGCCGGAGCACTCGGTGAGGCCGTAGCCGACGCGGATGTACGGCCCGAAGCGCTCGCGGAACTTCTCCACCAGGGCCGGGGGCACCGGCGCGCCGCCGGAGGACAGGTTCACGAAGGAGGCGAAGTGCTCCGGGGAGGAGTCCGGGTGGGCGGCGAGCGCCATGTAGGCGGTGGACGGGCCGACCGTGTAGTGCGGGTGGTGCTCGGCGAAGGCCTCCAGGACGAGTCCGGGCTCGAACCGGTAGGCGAGCACCAGGGTGCCCGCGCTGTTCAGGCAGGCCCCGAACTGGCAGACCATGCCGGTGATGTGGAACAGCGGCGCGAGCGCGTAGTAGACCGGCGCCGCGGGCAGCGCGAGCCCGGTCCGCTGCCGCTCGGCGTTGTGCATGATGTTGCCGTGCGTGTTGGTGGCGCCCTTGGGAGTTCCACTGGTGCCCGAGGTGTAACTGATCAGCGCGATGTCGTCCGGGTGCGGCTCCCGGCCCTCGGGCGCCTTGCCGCCCTGCCGGGCGACGGCCACGAGGTCGTCGGCGTCCGGCGCCTTCGGCAGCCGCTCGAACCCGAGCACGCGCGCGTCGTTGCGGGTCTGGAAATCCAGCTCGCACGCGGTGAGCACGGTGCGCACCGGCGTCCCGTCGGCCGCCTCGCGCAGATACGACTCCCAGGCCCGGTCGGAACAGACCAGCGCGGCCACCTCGCCGTCCCGCAGGATGTGCCCGACCTCGGCCGACTTGTACATGGGGTTGACCGGGACGACGGTCGCGCCGGCCTTCCAGGCGCCCAGCACGGCGAGCACGAAGTGCGGGGAGTTCTGCAGCAGCACGGCCACCCGGTCGCCCCGCTCCAGCCCGCGCGCGGCGAGGTGGGCGGCGACCGAGTCGCTCAGCTGGTCCACCTCGCGATAGCTCAGTCGGGCGTCGAAGTAGGCCAGGAAGGTGCGCTCGGGTGCCTCGCCGACGGCGGCCCGCAGGGCGTGCACCAGCGAGTCGACGGGGTCGATCGGAGCGCGCTGGGCGTCGTCGAGCAGGGCCAGCCAGGGCCGTGCCGCGTACCGGGAGCCGGTCACCGGGCCTCCTCCCACTTGCGCTGCAGGTGGTTCATGCCGCTCAGCCAGCGGTCCGGATCGGCGGCCCGCGCCTGGTAGTACTCGGCCACCTCGGGGTGCGGCAGGATCAGGAAGCGGTCCTCCTCGATGCCGCGGAACAGGGCGTCCGCGACGGCTGCCGGTTCGATCGCGGTCGGCTGCAGCACCAGGTCCCCGGCGCTGCCGGTCGCGGCCAGCATGTCCGTGCGCACGCCCTGCGGGCAGATCGCGTGCACCTTCACGCCCCGGTGGCGGTAGGTCAGCGACAGCCACTCGGCGAAGGCGTAGGCGCCGTGCTTGGTGACACTGTAGGAGGGGGCGCCGATCATGGTGAGCAGCCCGGCGGCGGACACCGTGGACACGAACCGGCCGGCCCCCCGCTCCAGCCAGGACGGCAGCAGCTCGTGCGCCGCGCGGACGTGCGCCATCACGTTCACGTCCCAGGCGGCCGCCCAGGTCCTCTCGTCGAGCGGCCCCGCCTCGCCGCCGTCCTCGAAGGCGACACCGGCGTTGGCGCAGTAGACGTCGACGGTACCGCCGAGCGCCTCACGGGCGTCGCCGACGATCGCGGAGGCGTCGCCCGGCACGGCGATCCCGCCGATCTCCTCGGCCACCGCCTTGGCCCGGTCGCCGTCCAGGTCGTTCACGACGACCCGGGCTCCCCCGGCGGCGAACCGCCGGGCCAGCGCGGCCCCGATCCCACCGCCGGCCCCGGTGACGACCACTCCCGCATCCTGCACGGCTTCCACCATCGGTCTCCTTCGACACGACTTCGCGCGGCGCGCATCGGCTCTGACCGGTTCAGACTAACCGGTCGGTATGTGTGAAGGAAGGGTCATCGCACCAACCTCTAGCCATGCATCTGTCTCGACGGAACGTCCTCGCATCGGCCTCGATGGCGGCCCTGCCCGCCGCACCCCGACACCGCGAACGACCGCACACCGGCTTCGAGAGACTCGCGGCCGACGGTTACTCCCTGCTGCAGGGACAGCGCGTCGGCGTCGTCACCAACCCCACCGGCGTCACCCGCGACGTCCGGCACATCGTCGACGTCATGCACGCAGACCCACGCGTCGGCCTGAGGGCGGTCTTCGGCCCGGAGCACGGCTTCCGCGGCACCGCGCAGGCCGGCGGATCCGAGGGCCGCTACGACGACCCGGCGACGGGGCTGCCCGTCTACGACACGTACCTGAAGAGCGGACAGCAACTCGCCGACATCTTCACCACCGCGGGGGTCGACACGGTCGTCTTCGACATCCAGGACGTGGGCGCCCGCTTCTACACCTACATCTGGACGCTGTACGACTGCATGGAGGCCGCGCAACTCGCGGGCAAGCGGTTCGTCGTCCTCGACCGGCCCAACCCGGTGACCGGCCGCGCGGCCCAAGGGCCCGTCCTGCACAAGGAGTTCGCGACCTTCGTCGGCCGGCAGCCCATCGCGCAGGCGCACGGCATGACCGTCGCGGAGCTGGCGCGGCTGTTCAACGGCGAGTTCCTGAGCAGGCCGGTCGCGCTGGACACCGTCCTGATGAGCGGATGGAAGCGGACGGACTGGTACGACACCGCCACGCTGCCGTGGGTGCCGCCGAGCCCGAACATGCCGACCCCGGACACCGCCCTCGTCTACTCCGGCACCTGCATGTTCGAGGGCACCAACCTCTCGGAGGGCCGGGGCACCACCAGACCCTTCGAACTGCTCGGCGCCGACGGCGTCGACGGCCGCTGGGCCGCCGCGGCGAACGAACTCGCCCTGCCCGGCGTGCGGTTCCGGGAAGCGTACTTCGCGCCCACCTTCTCCAAGTTCCAGGGCAAGACGGTCGGCGGGGTGCAGATCCATGTGCACGACCGGGCCGCCTACGACCCCGTACGCACCGGGATCGGGCTCCTGGTCACCGCGAAGAAGGTCTGGGACGGCTTCGCCTGGCGGCCGGACAACTGGATCGACAAGCTCACCGGCTCCACCCGGGTGCGCACCATGATCGACGCGGGGGCGGCCACCGACGAGGTGACCGGCGCCTGGCAGGAGGAACTGGCCGCGTTCCGCAGGGTTCGAAAGGAATATCTCCTCTACAGGTGAGACGCGGTGTATGGCCAACCTTGCCCCGCCGCAGGACGATGCGTCCGAGACGCATGGATTCCGGGGGGACGAGGGAGCCTGGCATGGCGGATCCTGGGATGAGCGTGACTCCCTACTGGGAGCTGACCTTCGACGCGGACGGGGACGTGGACGGCCCCGAACGCGACCGACTGCTGCGGCAGGTCACGGAGCACGGCGTCCGCGACCTGATCGTCTTCTCGCACGGCTGGAACAACGACCGCTCGGGCGCGACCGCGCTGTACCGCCGCTTCTTCGCGCCCCTCCCGGCACTCGCCCCACGGGCCCGGCTCGGGTACGTGGGAGTGATCTGGCCGTCCATGCGGTTCAGCGACGAGCCGATCCCGGACTTCCCGAGGTCGGTGGCGGCCGAGGCGGCGGAGGCGGCGGCACCGTCCCCGGCCCTGGACAAGGACACCCGGCGCGCCCTGCTGGAGACCTTCCCGGGCCGGACGTCCGTGGTCGACCAGCTGGCCCGGATGCTGGACGAACGGCCCGGCGGGGCCCAGGGGCTGACGGACTTCGGCCGGCTGGTGCGGCTGCTGGTGGACGACGGCGGCCGGGCGGGTGTGGCGGACACCGACGAGGAAGGCGAGCCGACCGTGTTCACCGAGGACCCGGCGACCGCCTGCGACGAGTTCGCCGAGGCGCTGGCCGCGGTGCGGTCACCCGGCACGCCGGCCGGATTCAGCATCCCGAACCCATGGGACGGCGCCAAGGAGCTGCTGCGGCAGGCGACCTACTACACGATGAAACGGCGCGCCGGGACGGTCGGCGAGCACGGCCTCGGGCCGGTGATCGGGCAGGTCGCACAGGCGGCGCCGGGGGTGCGGGTGCATCTGGTCGGGCACAGCTTCGGGGGACGACTGGTGTCGTTCGCGCTGCGCGGGCTGCCCGACGGGGTGCGCGCGGTGAAGTCGGTGACCCTGCTCCAAGGCGCCTTCTCGCACTACGCGTTCGCCGACCGGGTGCCACAGGCTCCCGGCAAATCGGGGGCGTTGCAGGGCCGGCAGCGGCGCGTCGACGGCCCGCTGGTGTGCTGCTACTCGCACTTCGACGCGGCCCTCGGCACCTTCTATCCGCTGGCCTCGCGGCTGGCCGGGGACGACCGCTCGTGCGCCGGCAGCGAGATCGCGGCCGTGCTGGGACCGGAGTGGGGCGCCATGGGGCACGACGGGGTGCAGGCGGTGCCGGGCACCGCCCGGATGGACCTCGCCGCGGCCCTGGGCGGCCCGCTGCCCGAGTCGGGGTGCGTGAACGTCGACGCGGCCTCGGTCGTCTGCCACGGCGGCCCGCCGTCCGGGGCGCACAGCGACATCGTGCACCCCGAACTGGCCCGGTTGGTGCTGGCGGCGGGCCACATCACCTGACCTGCGGCCACCTGCAGTTGCTACGGGTGTTGACCAACAGGCGTTGACCAACCGGAGTTGACCAACAGGCGTTGACCAACAGGCGTTGACCCACGGGGGTGGGCCGTCAGGGGTGGACCAACAGGCGTTGGCCTACGGCCGTCGGCCATCCGGTGTCGGCATCGGCCGCTGGCCAATCGGGGCTGGACCGCGGCCGCCGGTCCACCGGTGTTGGCCAACCGGCGTTGACCTGCGGCCGCCAGCCCACTGGTGACCCACGCGTGTTGGCCCACCGGCGTCGACCCGTACGTGTTGGCCCACCGGCGTTGACCAAACGCCCGTTGGCCAACAAGTGTCGACCAACGGGCGTTGGCCGACGGGCGTTTGCCGACGCCGGTTCCCCGACACCGGTTCCCCAACGTCGGTTTGTCAACGCCCGTTCGCCAACGCCCGTTTGCCAACGCCGGTTGGCCAGCGGCCGGCTGGTCAGCGGTGCGAGGTGTACTCCACCACCTGTTGGAAGGTCGGCCGGTTCTGCCAGCTGATCTTGCCGTGCTTGATGCCGCCCAGGGTGCGCTGGACGATCGAGTCGGCGCACCACTGGTCGCCCGCCGAGCACTGGTCGTCGCCCGGGTAGACCTGGGCGGCGGTCATCCCGGCCGCCTGGTCCAGGGTGCTGATCAGGGCGTCGCGGCAGGCGCTGAGGCTGCCGCCGCCGCAGTACTTCTCGGCCAGCCCGCCCTGCACGTTCTCCCCGAGCACCGCCCGGATGTCCTTGTCGACATAGCTCCACCAGCCGTACTGGAAGGAGCTTCCGGCGTGCGAACCGGTCGGGCCGTGTCCGGCGGACGGGGCCTCGTCCACGGGGATGTCGTTCGTGATCGCCGTGTACAGGTCACTGCCAAGGCCCGGTTCGAACTCCGCCTTGACCAGCAGCGGCCACCACGCGTCCAGGATGCGGATCGCGTCGGCGTCGGCATAGGCCTTCGAACCGGCCGACGTCTCCGTGCGCTTGGCACCCGCGTTCACCCACGCCTGGAGCTTGCTCACCGCGGCGGCGGCCGTGGAGTCGGTCACCGCCGAGGAGTTGATCACCTTGAGCAGCTTGGGCAGCACGTCCTCGGCGCGCAGGTCGGCGAGGGCCGCGTCGGCCATGGCCTGCACCAGCTTCGTACGGGTCACCCCGCCGGCCGCGACCAGCCTCTTCACCCGGTCCTGGAGCAGGTTGCCGCGGTGCACGGAGCCGTCGCCCCAGGAGGCGGTCGTGTAGTCCTTGGCCTGCTTGTTGTTCCAGGAGATGTAGTAGTCCTGGTCGATGGAGCCGGGGTGGGCGGAGGCCGGGGTGTAGTCGGCGGTGTTGGTGGCCGGATCCCAGTTCCGCCACTCGTACGCCGGCTGCGCCCAGACCGGGAACTCGGAGTCGACGCCGGAGGCCCGCACCGGGTTGTCGCCGCTGTTGTAGTACGCGGTGTGCTGGGAGTCGGCGTAGAACCAGTTGAAGGTGTAGTTGATGTGCTGGGCCGCGCTCTGGAAGTCCTTCGGGCCCTTGACGAAATCGGGGTCGTTCAGCATCTGGAAGCCGATGATCGAGTCGGCCTCGTGCAGATACGAGGAGCGCAGCGTGGTGTAGGCGACCCTCTTGCCGCCGACGGTCGCGCGGTACTCCACCGGGCCGTACTTCGTCCGCCAGACGCGCATGGTGTACGACCCCGCCGGCGTGCTGTCGGCCGTGGTCGGCGACCAGGCGTTCTTCTGCTCGACCTTGTCCATGGCCGTACAGGTGCCGTGGTACAGGTAGTGGTAGTCGTCCTGGCACAGCTCGACGGCGTAGGTGTCGATGATGTCCTGGCCGGAGGTGGTCGCGGACCACGAGTAGTCCTGGCCGCGGCCGAGTTCGACGTACATGCTCAGGCCCGCGAAGGAGGCGCCGCGGGCGCTGATGCCCGGGCCCTGGATCTCCTGGAGCATGAGCAGCTGCGGGGCGAAGTAGCCGGTCTGCGGGCCGAATACGGCGATGGGATGCCCGCTCGCGGTGTACTTGCCGCTGACCACGAGCGCGTTGGACATCCCGCGCTTGGCGGAGCCGAGCGTGGTCTTCGCGGCGGTGGCGGAGGTGCTCTTGGCGGCCGCGGTGGCCGCGCTGCCGGTACGGTCGTAGACGAGCGGTTCCTGGGTGACCGAGCCGGCGTCGGGCAGGGCCTCGCCCTTGGCGTCGGCGGGCTTGGTGCCGTACGGGAAGCTCTCGCCGTTGTGGACGGTCAGGGCCGCCTCGGGGTCGTTGCGCTCGCGGAAGGACTCCCAGACCTTGGTGCCCTCCTCGACGCCGTACTTGTCCTGGGCGGCGAGCAGGGAGAGGGCGTTGCTGACCTCACCGCCTCCGCCGGAGCCGAACAGCGAGCCGATGACGGAGGCGAGGGCGACCAGGTCGGTGATCTTGAAGTGGTCGATGGTGCCGGCGTTGGTGATCGGGTCCTTGTGACCGGTCAGGTCGTACTCGCCGGGGAAGTAACGGCCGCTGTCCGAGGCGTCGATGTAGGCGTTGACGCCGGCGAGATAGGCGTTCGCGTCGGCGAGGGCCTGCTGGCCGCGGGCGCCGTTCTTGGCCACCGCGTTGTCGATCTGCGCCTGCAGGTCGGCCTCGGTGTACGGCGCGTTGCGGTAGAACTCCTGCTCCAGGCCCTGGTTGGCGGCGGCGCCGCCGGCGAAGGAGGTGAGCTGGCCGCGGCCGACGTGCCGGAAGACGTCCATCAGCCACAGCCGGTCCTCGGCCGCCGCGTAGCCGGCGCCGTACTCGGTGCCGTACCGGGTGGTGCCGGTGATGTGCGGCACACCGGTCTTCTTGTCCCGGACGATCGTCACGTCGCCGCGCCCGCCGGGCTTCTCGGTGGAGGCGACCTGGTCGGACGGGACGCCGAAGGAGGCGTCGTTGAAGAAGTTGTTGATGGTCGAGTCGGACAGGCCCGCGTAGCCGGTGGAGAGGCCCGCGTACGGGCCGAGCTGGTCCTCGGCGTGCGAGGGCTGGGTGCCGAAGGCCTGGTTGAGCAGGATCTGCGCGAGCGTCGCGTTGCCGTTCTCGCCGGGCGGCAGGATGTCGGAACACTGGCCGCCGCAGTAGTCGTTCGGGGCGGCGGCCGCCGCGGCGGCCGCCTGCTGGGTGAGTGGGGAGAGAAGACCGCCGACGAGAACGCATATCGACGCGGTCTTCAGGAACCCGGTGAAGCGGCGGGACGTTCTCAGTCTGTCAAGGGCGGTGCGTGGGGTTCGCCGTGGCATGGCAGCTCCTAGCGACAGGGGTGGCCGAACGTTACCGCCGGTATCCCCGAGTTTGAAGATGAACATGCGTCACTTTCTGGAGTCCGCAGGAAGACCCACGAGAAGAGATGGAGCCGAATCGCCTGTCGATACGTCTATTCGGCGACGTCCGTACGGAGACGCCGAAGTGACCGAAGTACAGGTGCAGGTGTGACGGAGGTGCAGGGCGATGGCCGGTTTCCGGAGTCTGGCGAGACAGGTACGCGATCCGGGCTGCGATCTGGCACTGCGGCGCTACTCACTGCGCAAGTGCCTTGAGAAGTTCGCCCCTTACGGGCATCGGGCGACCTGGGACCATCTGTGCTCCCGGGCGGGCTTCGGCCCCGAGGACCGCTCCCCCGACCCGGCGCGGCTCGTGGCCGCACTGGAGGAGCTGGAGGAGGCGCGGTCCGTCTGGCTCGCCTACGAGACCGACTTCACCGAGCGGCGCAGGAAGGAGAAGCACGACGGGCTGCGCCGGCCGGGCAGCGTGGACGACTGGCACCGGATGACCTGGGGTGGCTTCGGGGTCGCGTGGTGCGACGACCCGCGGGTCCATCCCGGCGAGCCGCTCGCCGAGGTGCTGCGCCGGCTCATCGCCGCGCTGGAGCGCGAACCGGGCGCGGGCTGCCCGGTGTGCGGCGGGGACCGCCTGGTCTGGCGGTACGGCCTGGACCACGAGCCGTCGTCCGGCCCGGTCTGCACGGACTGCGGAATCCTCGTGCCGCGTCCGGTGCTCACTCCGCAGGCGCTGGCCTTCGCCGGGCGGGGTCGGCTGCTGATGTCGGCCTGAGATCGGGGACTTCCCCCGGGGGGTGCGTAGGGGGATGCCGCACCCCTGTCGGGCTGGACGACCGCGGCCGCCCGACGGCATTGTCGTGACGCCACCCATGACGACCCTTCCAACGGAGCGTTTTGTGCAGGCGTGTCTGAACGGCCGCCGTTCCCCGGCGGACAGCGCCACCGTGCCGATGTCGCCCGAGGACATGGCCCGTTCCGCGGCGGAGGCGGTCGCGGCCGGTGCCACCTCGGTCCACGTCCATCCGAAGACTCCGTGCGGCCATGACAGCCTTTCCCCGCGCGTCCTCGCTCCGGTCCTGGAGGCGGTACGGGCGCGGGTGCGGGTGCCGGTCGGGGTGACGACCGGCGCCTGGGCGGAGCCCGGCCCGGAGGCCCGGCTCGCCCGGCTGCGCAGCTGGTCCGTGCTGCCGGACTTCGCCTCGGTCAACTGGCATGAGCCGGGCGCCGAAGCGGTCGCCGAAGAGCTGCTGGCCATCGGCGTGGGCGTCGAGGCGGGCATCTGGTCCGGTACGGACGCAGCGACCCGCTTCGCGGCCTCGCCGCTCGGGCCGAGGGTGCTGCGCGTGCTCGCCGAGGTGACCGACCCCGATGCGGCGACCGCGGAGGCCTCGGCGCGGGCCCTGCTGGCCGAGCTGGGGACCGCCCACGGCCGGCCGGTGCTCCTGCACGGCGAGGAGGGCGGCACCTGGCCGGTGCTCCGGCTGGCGGGACGGCTGGGCCTCGCGACCCGGATCGGGCTGGAGGACACCCTGTTCCTGCCGGACGGCCGACGCGCGTGCGGCAACGCCCAGTTGGTGGCGGAGGGACTGGTCCAGTACAGGGCGTTCCAGCGTTCGTCGTAGGGCGGGCCGAGCAGTTGGGCACGTTTGGCCAGGCCGACTTGCCCCGTGCCCGCAGGTGGGCGGGCGGGCGTGTGCCGGGCGGGCCAGGACCGCAGCCCGGTGACGGTGGCGGCCGCGTCGTCCCGGTCCCACCAGGTGAACGTCCACCCGTCGCTCATCAGGTCGTACAGCGGGGACCGCGAGGCGGGCGGGGCGGGCGTCGGCGACGGGACCGACCGGCCACCGGACGGGCAACGGGGTCATGGTGCCCAGGTTCGAGGCGCACGTCTCGGACACGTCCTCGGCCGGGTGGGGCGGCCCGGACGCCGGGAGCACGTCCTCCCACCCGGCGAGCGCGAACACCTCGACGGCCGGGGGCCTGCTGTGCGGGCGGGCCAGGCGCGCCGGTTCACCCGGCTCAGACCGTGCTGCCGCCGGCCGACGCCCTCCGGGGTGCCGCCGGCCGTCGCGCGGGCACACCGCGGCAGCAGGCGCCGCGTCACGGCGGCGTGATCCTCGGAGCGGTCCGGCACCTTGTGCGCGAACCGGTTCAGCTGGCCGGGCGGGAGACGGGTGCACGGCGTGCGCGGACACGCTGTCTCCCGCGGTGCGAAACAGCGCTCGCGGCCGGTCTTCGCGGGGCCGGCCCGGCCGTTGGACACCGTGTCGAGGTCGGCGAGGGTGGCGGCAAGGGCAGGCGTGGGCACGGGAGTCCGGCCCCGGACCGGTACTCGGTGCGCGGCGGCGCGGCCGGTCGAAGGGGCCGACGCTACCAGCCCCGAATCCGCTCGCTCCAACGGATTCCCGTCCGGACAGTGGAGGCGATGAAACCGAACCCATGAACGGGGAGTCCCATGTCCACTCTGCGCGTCACCGCCGAAGTACTGACCGTCCACGAGCATCCGAACGCCGACGCGCTCGAACTGGCCCAGGTGGGCTTGTACCGGGCCGTCGTCGCCAAGGGCGCCTACCGCACCGGTGAGGCCGCCGTCTACATCCCCGAGCAGTCGGTGCTCCCGTCCGGTCTGATCGAGGAGCTGGGGCTGACCGGGCGGCTGGCGGGCGGCGAGGCCAACCGGGTCAGGGCGGTGCGGCTGCGGGGCGAGCTGTCGCAGGGGATCGTGTGCAGGCCCGAGGCACTGGCGGACGTCGACCTGACGCGGGCGGCGGCCGAGGGGACGGACTTCACCGAGCGGCTGGGCATCACCAAGTGGGTCCCGCCGGTCCCGCCGACCATGAACGGCGAGGGGGAGTCCGCGCCCGGCCTGCTGCCCTGGGTCGACATCGAGAACATCCAGCGCTACCCGGACCTCTTCACGCCGGGCGAGCCGGTGGTCCTGACGGAGAAACTGCACGGCTCGGCCTGCCTGCTGACGTATGTCGCCGACGAGGGACGGGTGTACGTGTCCTCCAAGGGCTTCGGCGCCAAGTCCCTGGCGCTGCGGGAGGACCCCCGGAACCTGTACTGGCGGGCCGTGCGCGGGCACGGGGTGGCCGAGGCGGCGGCGAGGCTCTGTGAGCGGCTGGGCGCCTCGCGGGTCGGCGTCTTCGGGGAGGTGTACGGCGTGGGGGTGCAGGACCTGTCCTACGGCGCCGACGGGCGGCGGGACACGCTGGGGTACGCGGCGTTCGACGTCTCGGTCGAGGTCGACGGCACCGTGCGCTGGCTGGACGCGGCGGAGTTGCTGGACGGTGAGCTGCCGGTGGTGCCCCGGCTGTACGCGGGGCCGTACGACGTCGCGCGGGTGCTGGAGTTCGCGAGCGGGCGGGAGACGGTGTCGGGGCGGGGGCTGCATCTGCGGGAGGGCGTGGTGATACGGCCTGCGGTGGAGCGGTACAGCGCGGTGACCGGGGGCCGGGCCATCGCCAAGGCGGTCAGCCCGGCGTACCTGACGCGCAAGGGCGGCACGGAGTACGAGTGACCGCTTCCGTGCCCGGTGACGGTGACGGTGCCGGTGCCGCTGCCGGTGCCGGTGCCGGTGAGCGCGCGGTGAGCGGGCGGTGAGCGGTCCCGTCCAGGGTGGACCCACGACCGGCCCCGGGAGCGGGACCGGACCGACCGAGGGAGTCGACGATGGGTGCTCTGACCGGGAGGACGGCGCTGGTGGCCGGCGGGTCACCGCGGTGCAGTCCTGGACAGCTCCACCCCACCGGAGGTCTTCGCCGTGATCAAGCCCAGCGAGCGTTGACAACGCTCGTGATCAATACACCTGGCGCTGCTCGGCCATGAGCCGCGATCCCGTCAGCCGCTCGCCGAACACGTCGTCCGGGTTGGACAGCACGCAGGTCTCCAGGGACAGGCACCCGCATCCGATGCAGTCGGTCAAGTGGTCGCGCAAACGGTTCAGCTGTTTGATGCGTTCGTCGAGTTCCGAGCGCCACTTCTCCGACAGCCGCGACCAGTCCTCCCGGGTCGGCGTGCGTTCCTCGGGCAGTTCCGCCAGGGCGTCGCGGATCGTGGCGAGGGGAATCCCGACCCGCTGGGCGGCGCGGACGAAGGCGACCCGGCGCAGGGTGTCTCGGCTGTAGCGGCGCTGGTTGCCGGTGGTGCGCCTGCTGGTGATCAGGCCCTTGGACTCGTAGAAGTGGAGGGCGGAGACGGCGGCGCCGCTGCGCGCGGACAACTGGCCGACGGTCAGCTCGTGGATCTTCTCGGGGATCTGGGGCACCCCTCAGAGCCTAGTCGCCCGCTGCCGGTCGCGATCCGTTGACAGGCGCCGCTCACCCGACCATGCTAAGCAGTCGCTTAGAGATGCGAGCGAGACGAGCGAGAGGCCGGGAACATGGCAGAACCGAGGACCTTCACCTCCCCCGACGAGCTGAAGGCGGCCGTCGGCGAGCAGCTGGGGTACACCGACTGGCTGGAGGTCGACCAGAAGCGCATCGACCTGTTCGCCGAGGCCACCGGCGACCACCAGTGGATCCACGTGGACCCGGAGAAGGCGGCGGCCGGGCCGTTCGGGACGACCATCGCGCACGGCTATCTGACCCTCTCGCTGCTCCCCCTGTTCGGGCCGCAGCTCATCCGGGTCGAGGGCGTGAAGATGGGCGTGAACTACGGCACCAACAAGGTCCGCTTCCCCTCTCCCGTCCCCGTCGGCTCCCGGCTGCGCGCCACCGCGAAGATCACCGGCGTGGAGGACGTCACCGGCGGTGTGCAGGTGACCATCGCGTTCAGCGTGGAGCGCGAGGACGGCGACAAGCCGGTGTGCGTCGCGGAGTCGGTGTCCCGGTACTACTTCTGAGCCGGGGACCGGCTACCGCGCCCCGACCATCCGGAGCACGAGGTCGGCGTAGAGCGCGCCGACCTGCTCGGGGGTGCGCGGGCCGTTCACGGTGAACCAGCGCGCCACGTCGATGCACAGGGACAGCACGGCGAGCGTGGTGCCCTGGACGTCCGCCACGTCGAACTCGCCCGAGGCCACGCCGTCCTCGATGATCCCGCGCACCTCGGCGTCGACCTGGCGGCGCAGCGCGACGATCTCGGCGCGGGCCTCGGGGCCGAGCGCGTCGAGTTCGTACTGCACGACCCGCGCGGTGGTGCGCCGTCCCGCGTGCCAGCGGACGAAGGAGCTGACCGCGTCGGCCAGCCGTTCCTTCGCGGGGCCCTCCCGCCGGGCCGCCGTGCGCAGGATGTCGAGGGCCTTGTCGTGGCCGATCCGGCTGATCCGGTGGAGCAGCTCTTCCTTGGTCTTGTAGTGGATGTAGAGCGCGGCCGGGCTCATGCCGGCGCGGCCCGCGATGTCGCGGGTGGTCGTCGCGTGGTAGCCGCGCTCGGCGAAGGCCTCCACGGCGGCGACGAGCAGCCGTCGGGCCGCGTCCGGGGTGACCTCTTCCCACGGCTCCACTTCGCCGCCGGTCGTCTCCTCCGCCGTACTCATCGCTCGCTCGACCCCTCTCGGTGACAGGAGCACCACCATACCGCCGAAGGTGAGCGAGCGCTTAGCGCGCCTGCTCAGATCTTCTCGAAGGGATCGTGCTCGGCGAGCAGCTTCTCCAGCCGCGCCTGGTCGACCCGGCTCACGATCTGCCCCGCCTCCTGCCGGTCCCTGATCACCTTGGCCAGGGTGAAGGCGGAGGTGACGAGGTACAGCACCGCGATGGCGAGGAAGCCCCGGACCCAGGCACTGGTGTCCAGCTGGTAGATGCCGATGGCGGTGGCCGACATGGCGACCGCGAAGGAGGCGACGGCCTGGCCGTAGAAGGCTGCCGTGCTCTGCTGCTTGACCGGTGTGTCACTCATGGCAAAGAGCATCGGCGGACGTGGCCCCCGCCACATCCGCCGAAGTACTCAGACGACGTACTCAGAACGCCGAAACCCCGGTCAGGGCACGGCCGATGAGCAGTTTCTGGATCTGGCTGGTGCCCTCGTAGAGGGTCATCACACGGGCGTCGCGCAGGAGTTTGCCGGCCGGGTACTCGTCGATGTAGCCGTAGCCGCCGAAGACCTGGAGGGCGTTGTTCGCGGCACGGACGGCGGCCTCGGAGGCGAACAGCTTGGCCTTGGAGGACTCGACGGCGAACGGCCGGCCGCGGTCGATCAGATCGGCGACCCGCCAGGTGAGCAGCCGGGCGGCGTCCACGTCGACGGCGATGTCGCTGATCAGCTCCTGCACCAGCTGGTGGTGGGCGATGGGCCTGCCGAACTGCTCGCGCTCACCCGCGTACCGCACGGCCGCGTCCAGTGCGGCCTGGGCGATTCCCACACAGCCCGCGGCCACCGACATCCGGCCCTTGGCGAGCGCCGACATGGCGACGGAGAAACCCTTGCCCTCCTCGCCGAGCAGCGCCGAGGCGGGTATCCGCACGTCCTCGAGGACGAGTTCGGCGGTGGCCTGGCCGCGCAGGCCCAGCTTGCCGTGGATGGTGCGGCGGGTGAGGCCGGGGGTGTCGGTGGGCACCAGGAAGGCGCTGACGCCCTTGTGGCCGGGGGCGTCGGTGGAGCGCGCGAAGAGCAGGACGACGTCGGCCCAGGTCCCGTTGGTGATGAACATCTTCGTGCCGTTCACGACGTAGTCGTCGCCGTCGCGTACGGCACGGGTGGTGAGGTTGCCGGCGTCGGAACCGGTGCCGGGTTCGGTGAGGCCGAAGCAGCCGACGTACTCGCCCGCGGTCAGCCCCGGCAGCCAGCGCCGCTTCTGCTCCTCGTCGCCCCAGGCCGCGATCGTCTTGGCGACGAGCCCGAGGGACACGGACACGATGCCGCGCACGGAGGAGTCGCCGCGCCCCAGTTCCTCGGTGACCAGGCAGTAGGCGAGGTGGTCGCCGCCGGAGCCGCCGTACTCCTCGTCGACGGTCAGCCCGAGGAAGCCGACCTCGCCGAGCTTCTTCACGATGCCCCGGTCGACCTCTTCGGCCCGGTCCCAGGCGACGACGTGCGGGGCGATCTCGCGCTCCACGAAGTCCCGGGCGAGCTGCCGTACGGCGGCCTGTTCCTCGCTCAGCTCCAGGTTCACCACGCGATCACCCCACACAGAAAGAATCCCTCGACGGATCTTGAAACCCGTACATTTAAATTAGCACTGCTAGTTTCCAGCCGCAGCCCTACTATGTGCGCCATGGCCCGACCGCGCAAGCCCCTCCTCAGCACCGACCGGATCGTCGAGACGGCCCGGGAACTCGTGGACCGGGAGGGACTGGCCGCCGTCTCCACCCGCCGGCTCGCCGCCGAGCTCGGCGTGAGCGGGCCCTCGCTCTACAACCACTTCCGCACCAAGGACGAGATCCTGGAGGCGGTCGCCGACTCGGTGAGCGCGCTGGTCGACCTGTCGGTGTTCGAGGACGGCCGGGACTGGCGCACCGCGCTGCACGACTGGGCCGTCTCCTACCGGGCGGCCCTGCGCGACCACCCGAACATCGTGCCGGTGCTCGCGCGAGGCCCCGGGCGGCGCCCGGCCGCGCTGCGGGTGGCCGACGCCGCCTACGGCGCGATGGTCGACGCCGGCTGGCCACCGGCCCAGGCGACCTCCATCGGCGCGCTGATGCGGTACTTCATCATGGGCTCCGCGCTCGGCTCCTTCGCCGGCGGCTTCGTGGACGACGCCAGCGCGTACGACCCCGCCGACTACCCCCACCTCGGGCAGGCCCACCTCCTCGCCGAACAGCAGGAGAAGATCGACGAGCGGGCCTTCGAGACCGGGCTGACGGCACTGCTGGACGGGCTGGCGCAGCAGTACGAGCAGGTACGGCAGAGCGTGCAGCGATAATTCGGTGGGCGCCGAAGTGTCCGTCGCGCATGCTGGGGTTCATGACCGCCAAGGACCCCCAGGCCGCCGGTCTCGCCGCGCTCGCCTCGCTGATCGCCGACGAGACCCGGGCGGCGTGTCTGCTGGCCCTGCTCGACGGGCGGGCCTGGACCGCCGGTGAGCTCGCCCGGCGCGCCGGGGTCGCCCCCTCGACGCTCAGCGAGCACCTGGACAGACTGGTGACCGGCGGCCTGCTGGCGCAGGAACGGCAGGGGCGGCACCGGTATGTCCGGCTGGCCGACGCGCGCGTGGCGGAGCTCGTCGAGGGGCTCACCGCGCACCTGCCCCCGGCGGCCGTACGGCGCCCTCCCCGGTCGCTGCGGGAATCGAGTGCCGGGTCCGCGATGGCCCGGGGCCGTACCTGTTACGACCATCTCGCCGGGCGGCTCGGGATCGCGGTCACCGATGCGCTGACCCTGCGGGGCCTGCTGCGGCAGGACACCGGGTTCGCCCTCACGGAGGCGGGGGTGGAGTGGTTCGGTACGGCGGGCATCGCCCTGGACGTGTCGGGCCGGCGCCCACTGGCCCGTGCGTGCCTCGACTGGACCGAGCGGCGGCCCCATCTGGCGGGAGCGGCGGGGGCCGCGCTGTGCCGGCACGCGCTGGACGCCGGGTGGTGTGTGCGGATCGGGTCGGAGCGGGCGGTGAAGGTGACTCCGTCGGGGGAGCGGGAGTTGTCGGTCCTCCTCGGTATCTCGCCGGAGGAGCTGTGCTGAGGGCGGCCTCGCGGATGGGGGGTTCCGTGATCCGCCGGGTGCGGGTCCGTCGTGGCCGGTCGCGCGGTCCCCGGCGCCTGTCCCGGGCGCTCCGACGCTGTCCGGTTTCCGCCAGCCACGCCCCAGTCCCCTGCCTAACCTCGGGAGCATGATGAACGCCGCCCCACGCCACCGTCTCCTTCCCGCCGGCGCCGCCTGCGTGACCGTCGTCCTCTGGGCGTCCGCCTTCGTGGCGATCCGCAGTGCGGGCCAGGAGTACTCCCCCGGTGCGCTGGCCCTCGGACGGCTGGCGTCGGGAGCCGTGGCCCTGGGGATCATCTGGGCCATACGCGGGGAAGGACTGCCGCCCCGGGCCGCGTGGCGCGGCATCCTGCTCTCCGGGGTGCTGTGGTTCGGCTTCTACATGGTCGCCCTGAACTGGGGTGAGCAACAGGTGGACGCCGGTACCGCCGCCCTCGTCGTGAACGTCGGCCCGCTGCTGATCGCCCTGCTCGGCGCCCGGCTGCTCGGTGACCCGATGCCGCCGCGCCTGCTGGCGGGCATGGCCGTGTCCTTCGCGGGTGCGGTGACCGTGGGGCTGTCGATGTCGGGCGGGGGCGGATCCTCCGTCCTCGGCGTGGTGCTGTGTCTGCTCGCCGCCGTGGCGTACGCCGCCGGTGTCGTCGCGCAGAAGCCGGCCCTGGGACACGCGAGTGCGCTGCAGGTGACGACGTTCGGGTGTCTGGTCGGGGCGGTGGCGTGTCTGCCGTTCACCGGGCAGCTGGCGCACGAGGCGGCCCACGCGCCCGCGTCGGCCACCCTGAACATGGTCTACCTGGGCGTCTTCCCGACCGCGCTGGCCTTCACGACCTGGGCCTACGCCCTCGCCCGCACCACCGCCAGCCGGATGGGCGCGACGACGTACGCCGTGCCCGCGCTGGTGGTGCTGATGTCGTGGCTGCTGCTGGGCGAGGTGCCGGGGCTGCTCACACTGGCCGGCGGTGTGCTCTGCCTCGCGGGTGTGGCGGTGTCGCGCTCCCGGGTCCCGGGGCGGAGCCGGCGGGTCGCGGCCCGGGAGCCGCGACCCGAGAAGGTCGGCTGAACCTCAGAACACGACCAGCGCGCGGCCGCCCTTGCCCGCGAGCATGTTCTCGAAGGCGCCCGGGATGCCGTCGAGGCCGATCCGTTCGGTGACGAGTGCGGAGAGGTCGAGGCGGCCCGCCCGTACGTGCTCGGCGAGCACCGGCAGATCGCGGGCGGGATCGGTGTTGCCGTAGACGCAGCCGGACAGGGTGCGGCCCCAGTGGAAGATCTCCAGGGCGTTGAAGGTGACCTCCTGGTCCTTGCCGCCGATGCCGACGACGGTCGTACGGCCGCCGCGGCGGGTGGAGTCCCAGGCCGCGCGGATGCTGACCGCGCGGCCCACGCACTCGACCGAGACGTCGACGCCCTGCTTGCCGGTGAGGGAGCGGATCTCGCGGGCGGTGGTGTCGGAGGCGAGGACGTAGTCCGTGGCGCCGGCCGCTCGGGCCAGCGCCTCCTTCTCGGGGGAGACGTCGACGGCGATGATCCGGGACGCGCCCGCGATGCGGGCCGACTGGAGGGTGGCGAGGCCGACTCCGCCGACGCCGAAGACGGCCACCGTCTCGCCCCGGCGGACCCGCGCCGAGTGGTGGACCGCGCCGTAACCGGTGAGGACGGCGCAGCCGAGCAGGGCGGCGTCGACCAGCGGCACCCCCTCCGGCAGGGGCAGCACGCAGGACGCGGAGACGACCGTCTCCTCGGCGAAGGCGGCCACGTTCAGGCCGGGGTGCAGCTCGGTGCCGTCGGTGGTGCGGGCGTGGACGTCGGCGGCGCCGTTCAGGGCGTTGGCGCACAGCCAGACCTCGCCGAGCGCGCAGGCGTGGCAACGGCCGCAGGACGGGGCCCAGTTGAGGACGACGGGGTCGCCCGCGGTGACGTGCGTGACGCCCTCGCCCACGGCCACGACCGTGCCCGCGCCCTCGTGGCCGAGGACCGCCGGGACCGGTACGCGCATGGTGCCGTTGGACAGGGACAGGTCGGAGTGGCAGACGCCGGCGGCGGCGAGGCGGACGCGGACCTGTCCGGGGCCGGGGTCGGGCAGGTCGATGCCGGTGATCTCCAGGGGGGCGCCGATGGCGGGCAGGACGGCGGCTCGTACGGCCATGGGTCGCGTACTTCCTTAGAACTGGAGGGACTTGGTCTGGAGGTACTCGGCGAGTCCGTGCGCGCCGAGTTCCCGGCCGACCCCGGACTGCTTGTAGCCGCCGAAGGGGGCGAGGGGGTTGAACCGGCCGCCGTTGATGTCGACCTGGCCGGTGTCCATGCGGCGGGCGAAGGCCACGGCCTCGGCCTCGTCACCGGCCCAGACGGCGCCGGCGAGGCCGTAGACCGTGCCGTTGGCGATGCGCAGGGCGTCCTCCTCGTCGTCGTACCGCAGGATCGACAGGACCGGGCCGAAGATCTCCTCCTGGGCGACGGTCATGTCCGCGGTGACGTCCGCGAAGACGGTGGGGCTGATGAAGTAGCCCTTCTCCTGGGGGGACTCGGGTCCGCCGGCGACCACGCGGGCGCCCTCGGCGATGCCCTTCTCGATGTAACCGCGCACCCGCGCCCGCTGCTTGGCGTTGACGACCGGGCCGATGCGGTCGCCGTACTTGGCGGCGGCCGCGGCGGCCAGCTCGACGGCCTCGTCGTACCGGTCGCGGTGGACCAGCATCCGGGTCCAGGCGCTGCACGTCTGGCCGGAGTTGGACATCACGTTGGCGACGCCGACGTTCACCGCCCTGGCCAGGTCGGCGCTCGGCAGGATGACGTTGGCGGACTTGCCGCCGAGTTCGAGGGCCACCTTCTTGACGGCCGCGCCGGCCACCGCGCCGATCTGCCTGCCCACCGCCGTGGAGCCCGTGAAGGAGACGAGGTCCACGTCCGGGTGCTCGGCCAGGGCCTGGCCGGCGACCGGACCCAGGCCGGTGACGAGGTTGAAGACGCCGGCCGGCACGCCCGCCTCATGGACGGCCTCCGCGAACAGCTGGGCGGTGAGCGGGGTGTCCTCGGCGGGCTTGAGGACGACCGCGCAGCCCGCGGCGAGCGCCGGGGCGACCTTGGCGACGATCTGGTGGAGGGGGTAGTTCCAGGGGGTGATCGCGGCGACCACGCCGATCGGCTCGTGCAGGACGGTGGAGTTGCCGACCTTCTCCTCGAAGGGGTGGGTCGCGGCCAGTTCGGCGTAGGAACCGGCCACCGCGATCGGCACGGCCGCGTGCACGGCCTGGGAGAACGGCAGCGGGGAGCCCAGCTCGGCGGTGACGGTCTCGGCGATCTCGTCCTTGCGGGCCACGAGGACGTCCCGGAGGGCGGTGAGGCGCGCGGCGCGCTCGGCCGGGGGTGTGGCCGCCCAGCCGGGCAGGGCCGCCCGCGCGGCGCGTACGGCCGTGTCGACGTCCAGGGCGCCGCCCGCCGGCACCCTGCCGATGACCTGCTCGTCGGCAGGATTCACGACCTCGATGACGTCCGCGCTCGCGGCTGGGCGCCAGGCGCCGTCGATGTACAGGCCGTCGTGTGCCTTCATGCTGCTTCCTCCCGGCGGGGCTACGTCGTCCGGCACACAAACTAGCGGCGTTAGTTTTTCGGCGCCAGACGTACCCGGACATCATCGCCGGGGGCGGCCGCGGCTCACCGGCCGGGGCAGGGTGGCGGGCCGGGGGAGCGCGCCGCGCGGTCCGGTCCGTCACCTGGTCGCGCTCAGGTGCGCGAAGACCACCACGTTGCTGGTGTAGCCCGTCCGCTTGCTGAAGTAGCCGCCGCAGGTGAGCACGCGCAGTTCGGGGCGCCGGGAGGGGCCGTAGACCTCCTTGTCGGGGAAGCCGGCCTTGTCGAAGACCTTCACCCGGTCCACGGTGTAGACGGCGGTGCGGCCGTCGGCGCGCCTGGCCTCGATGGGCTTGCCGGGCTTGACCAGAGCGAGCGCGGAGAAGACGGCGGGACCGGTCGTGGTGTCGCGGTGGCCCACGGCGACCGCGGTGCCGGACTCGCCCGGTGTGGCACCGCCCTCGTACCAGCCGACGAGCCGGGGCTCGTCGACGGGCGGGGTCTCCAGCCGCCGGTCCTTGTCGAGCCCGAGGGCCGTGACCGGGGCGTCGATCCCCAGCGAGGGGATGCGGAAGGACGTCGGCCGGGAGCGGGGCAGCGGGTGGGGCGGCGGGGTGGGTGGGGCCGCGGCCGCCACCGCGTCCGGGCCGCCGGACCCGGCGTGCCCGCCATGCCCCCCGCACCTGCCGCCCACCGCCACCAGGACGGTCACCAGCACGGCCGTCCTGGTGAGGCGGTAGGCGCGGGTCCGGTACCAGGGCCTGCGTCGGCGCCTACGCGGCGCCATGAGGCCGTCGGCGGTTGCGCCGGAGGTACATCACACCGCCGACCGCGCTCAGGCCCACGGCACCCGCGGCGGCCACCGGCGAGTACGCGGCGGCCGTGTCGACGAGACCGCCGCCGCCCGCGTGCACACCGCCCCTCGGCGGGTCGTCGTGGTCGTCCCGCCCGCCCCAGCCCGGGCCGTCCTGATCACGGTGGTCCTGGTGGTCCTCGATCTGCCCGGGACCGCGCCCCTCGTCGTGCCGGTCGTGCTGTTCGTGCTGCTCGTGGCAGTTGACGCGGAAGAGCTTCTCCTTGACGGCGCCCGCGGCGACCCAGGTGAGCTTGTACTGCCCGTCGGCCAGGCCGATCACGTCGGTGTGCCCGGCGCCTTCGGCGAGCTGGATGACACCGGTGACGGTGGCGGCGCTCGGCAGCGGGGGCTGCGCCTGGATGATGTAGGGGATGTTGGGCAGGATGTCGAAATTGACGGCATCGAGGTAGAACTTGCAGACCACCGGATCGTCCTGCGCCATCGCCTGGTGTCCGACCACGTTGTGCACTCTGATGTCGCCGTTCGCCCCTTGGGCCGCCGCGTTCGGCGCCGCCACCCACGACGCACCCACCGCGGCGAGGGCGGCGAGGACGACAGTGGCGCCTGCACGGGAGCCGATGACACGGGGTGAGGTCTGGGTGGGCATACACATTCCTCCGAGTCAGACGATTTTCATACAAATCGCTCTTTCGCCTGGACTCTGCGCGATGTTCGCCTCTCCCCACGGCACCGACGCCCGACGCGCCGTCAGAGATCGCTCGTGCGGCGCAATCCGGTGCCCCTCGCCCGCTCCCCCGCCACCCGTCCGGCCCCCTCCGGCCGCCCCGGCGAGCGCCTTCCCGCCACCGACGACAGCAGCAGCAACGCCCCCAGCATCACGAACGGCGCCGCCACCCCGGCCAGCCCCGCGACCAGGCCCGCCGCGGCCGGCGCGGCGACCTGGCCCAGCCGGTTGCCCGTCAGGCGCAGCGCCAGCGCCGTGGAGCGGGCCTCGTCTGGCGCCGCCTGCACCACCGTCGTCATCGACAGCGGTTGCCCCACGCCCAGGCAGAAGCCCAGGGCCGCGAGCATCGCGCCCAGCGCCCACACCGGCACCGGAAGCGCGACCCCGGCGCACAGGACGGCCGCCAGGAAGCAGGTCAGGGTGAGCAGCGCGGGACGGCCGAGCAGCCGGAGCAGCGGGGTGAGGACCAGCCGGCAGGCGATGGTGGCACCGGCGCGGAGGCCGAGCAGGACGCCGACGACCGCGGGGGCGATGCCCCGGTGCTCGCCGACCACCGGAAGGTAGGCGGTGAGGATGTCGGTCGCGGACAGGACGGACAGGCTGATCAGCATGCCCGCGGGCACGCCCCGGGCGCGCAGGATCCCGGCGACCGGCACACGGGCGCCCCGCGGCGGGCGGGAGCCGACGGCCGTACGGTCCTCGATGCGCCACAGCGAGGTGAAGGCGACCGCCGCGCCGGCGCCCGCCACCACCAGCGCGAGCGCGCTGCTGCCCGCCATGTCCGGGCCGCCGATCAGCGCGCCCGCGGCGACCGGGCCGACGAGCTGGCCGAGGGAGGCGCCGATGGTGAAGTGGCCGAAGTTGCGGTCCTGTTCGTGCGGCGATGACTGGCGGGCGACCAGCGACTGCGCGCCGATGACGAAGCAGAGGTGGCCGAGGCCCATCACCCCGCTCCACAGGGCCATCGCCCACAGGGAGCCGACGAGTCCGCTCAGCGCGCAGCCACCGGAGATCAGGACCACGCCCGCCGGGAGCAGCGGTGCGCAGCGGCCGTGGTCGGTGCGCCGGCCGAGGGGGACGGCGGCGAAGAGCGGGAGCAGGGCGTAGACGCCGGCGATGACACCGACGGCGCGTTCGTCGGCGCCCAGCGCCAGGGCCCGGTAGGAGACCGCGGGCCGGGCCATCGACACCGCCCCCTGCGCGAAGCCGAAGGCGAGGACGAGGCGGAGCAGCCAGCCGCGGTTCCCACCGGGCGCCATGGACACGACCTCCGTCGAGAGCTCAGATGATGCCGAACAGGACGGCCGCGCCGAGCACGACCAGCGACGTGAGCGCGGCCCACTTGACCACGAACCGGGTGTGGTCGCCGAACTCCACCTTGGCCATGCCGACCAGGACGTAGACGGCGGGGACGAGCGGGCTGGACATGTGCAGCGGCTGACCGACGATCGAGGCGCGGGCGATCTCCAGGGAGGAGACGCCGTGCGCATGGCCCGCCTCGGCGAGCACCGGCAGGATGCCGAAGTAGAAGCCGTCGTTGGACATGAAGTACGTGAGCGGGATGCTCAGCACGCCGGTGACGAAGGCCATGTGCGGGCCCATGCCGGCCGGGATGTTGTCCACCAGCCACGTGGCCATGTGGTCGACCATGCCGGTGCCCTGGAGGACCCCGGTGAAGACGGCGGCGGCGAAGACCATGCCGGAGACGTTGAGGACGTTCTCCGCGTGGGCGGCGATCCGCGCCTTCTGGTCGGGCATGTACGGGAAGTTGACGGTCAGGGCGAGGGCCGCGCCGAGCAGGAACAGCACCGGGATCGGCAGCCACTCCATGATCATGGCGGTGAGCAGGGCCACCGTCAGCAGTCCGTTGAACCAGTACAGCCCGGGGCGCAGGGTGGGGCGGTTCGGGTCGAGTCCCTGGAAGCCCTCCTCCTCGGGCCGGCCGGGAAGGCCCGCGGCGGGACCCGGGCCGCCACCGGTGCCCTGGGCGGCCCTGCCACCACCGGCGCCGGCGCCCACCAGCACGGTCTCCTTCTCCTCCACCCGCACCTCGTCCAGCGTGAGCACGCCGAGCCGCTTGCGCTCACGGCGGCCGAGGACGTACGCGAGGGCCAGCACGAAGACCAGGCCGACGGCGAGCGCCGGGATCATCGGCACGAAGATGTCGCTCGCGTCGACCTTGAGCGCGGTGGCGGCCCGGGCGGTCGGGCCGCCCCACGGCAGCGTGTTCATCACGCCGTTGGCCATGGCGGCCACGCCGGTCATCACGACCAGGGACATCTTCAGGCGCTTGTACAGCGGGTACATCGCCGAGACGGTGATCATGAAGGTGGTGGAGCCGTCGCCGTCCAGGGAGACGATCGCGGCGAGGACCGCCGTACCGACGACGATGCGCAGCGGGTCGGCCTTGCAGAACCTGAGGATGCCCCGCACGATCGGATCGAAGAGGCCGACGTCGATCATCACACCGAAGTAGACGATCGCGAACATGAGCATCGCCGCGGTGGGGGCGAGGCCGGTGACGCCGTCGATGACGTAGTCGCCGAGCTTGGCGCCCTTGCCCACGAACACGCAGAACAGCGCGGGTATGAGCACGAGCGCCGCGATCGGCGACATCTTCTTCAGCATGATCAGGACCAGGAAGGTCGCGATCATGGCGAAGCCGAGGATGGTCAGCATATGAGTGGATACCTAACGTTCGCCCTTGAACATCCCACCTGGGGGTCGGCGGTGCGATGACGTTAGGTCGCGTCGACTGGCGTTAACAAGATGTTGACGCGTGAGCAATACGCGCGAAAGTCCAGGTCACAGGCTTGCGGCGAGTTGGACGGGGATGCCGTTCAGGACAGCGTTGCCCGACAGCGGGTCGAGCAGGCTGCCGTCGAGGAGCTGGTTGACGTTGACTCCGGGCGCCGTGGCGGCGTGGCCGAGGCGGGTGCCGGGGCGGTCGTGGCCCCAGCCGTGCGGCAGGCTCACCACTCCCGGCCGTACGGCGTCGGTGACCTCGGCGGGCGCGACCACCTCTCCCCCGGCGCCCTTCACCCGTACGTCCGTCCCGTCCCGGACACCGAGCCGGGCCGCGTCCTCGGGGTGGATGTGCAGGGTGCAGCGGTTGGAGCCGCCGGTGAGGGCCGGGACGTTGTGCATCCAGCTGTTGTTGGAGCGCAGATGGCGGCGGCCGACGAGGACGAGCCCCTCGGGGCGCTCGCGCAGGGCCGCGCGCAGCCGGGGCAGGTCGGCGGCGACCGGCCCGGGCAGCAGCTCGACCTTGCCGCTCGCGGTCCTCAGCGGCTGCGGCAGACGCGGGCGCAGCGGACCGAGGTCGATGCCGTGCGGGTGGGCGAGGAGCTTGTCCAGGGTGAGTCCGTCGGGTCGCACGCCGAAACCGTCGCCGTACGGGCCGAGGCGGAGCATCATGTCCAGCCGTCGCTCGGGGCCGGTGTCGCCGGTGAGCTGCCCGGCGAGTTCGCGCGGGTCACGGCCGTGCACCGGGGAGTGCTCCTCCTGTACGGCCTTGCCGAGGGTCTGGTCGACGACCATCGCGTCGACGGCGGCCGGGTCGGCGCCGTGCATGCCGGTGGCCGCGAGGATCAGCCGGGCGAGGATCTCACTCTCGGCCATCCGGCCGGGCTCCAGCGGGACCGCGGGCCGGCTGTAGCGGACCTGGTTGCGCACGGCGAGGGTGTTGAAGGCGAAGTCGTGGTGCGGGCTCTGGGAGGGCGGGGGCGGGGGGAGTACGACGTCGGCGTGGCGGGAGGTCTCGTTCAGGTAGGGGTCGACGCTGACCATGAAGTCCAGCGAGCCGAGGGCCCTGTCGAGGCGGTCGCCGTCCGGGGCGGACAGCACGGGGTTGGCGGCCACGACGATCAGCGCGCGGAGCGGCTCGCCCTCGTCCGTCGCGGTGTCGATCTCCTCGGCGAGCGCGGAGATCGGCAACTCACCCTTGGCCTCGGGGAGTTGGCGCACCCGCGAGTGCCAGCGGCCGAGCGCGAAGCCGCGCCCGGGACCGGCCGGGCGGGGCGTCCGGTCGGTGGCGGCCTGCGGGAAGAGCGCGCCGCCGGGCCGGTCCAGGTTGCCGGTGAGGATGTTGAGGACGTCCACCAGCCAGCTGGCCAGGGTGCCGTGCGGGACGGTGCAGCTGCCGATGCGGGCGTAGACGGCGGCGGTGGGGGCGGCGGCGAGTTCGCGGGCGAGGGCACGGATGGTCGGCGCGTCGATGTCACAGGCCTCGGCCACGGCTTCCGGGGTGAAGTCACGTATGGCTTCCCGGAGTTCGTCGAGTCCCTGGACGTGCGGGGCGAGGTGGGCGAGGCCGACCAGGTCCTCCGCGAAGAGGGTGTGTGCCATCGCGGCGAGCAGCAGGGCGTCGGTGCCGGGGCGGATCGCCAGGTGCCGGTCGGCGAGCTTCGCGGTGCGGGTGCGGCGCGGGTCCACCACGGTGAGGTGTCCGCCGCGGGCCTTGAGCGCCTTGAGCTTGCCGGGGAAGTCGGGGGCGGTGCACAGACTGCCGTTGGACTCCAGGGGGTTGGCGCCGATCAGGAGCAGGTGGTCGGTGTGGTCCAGGTCCGGTACGGGGATGGCGTTCGCGTCGCCGAAGAGCAGGCCGCTGGAGACGTGCTTGGGCATCTGGTCGAGCGTGGAGGCGGTGAACACGCTGCGGGTGCGCAGGCCGGCGAGCAGCACCTGCGGGTAGAGGGCGCCGGCCACGGTGTGCACGTTGGGGTTGCCGAGCACCACGCCGACCGAGTTGGCGCCGTGGCCCTCCAGGACCGGGCGCAGACCGGCGGCAACCGCGTCGAAGGCCTCCTCCCAGGTGGCCTCGCGCAGCTCGCCGTCCCGGCGGACGAGCGGGGTGCGCAGCCGGTCGGGGTCGGAGTCGACGGCCCCGAAGGAGGCGCCCTTGGGACAGATGAACCCCTTGCTGAAGACGTCCTCGCGGTCACCGCGGGCGCCGGTGACACGGGTGCCCTCCACGGTGAGGGTGAGCCCGCAGGTGGCCTCGCACAGGGGGCAGATTCGCAGGGCGGTGCGGGACACGGGTCCTCCCGGAGGGTGGGCGGCGATGCCGGACGAGCACGGACGGGCGACCGGCTCAGCGCGAGCATACCGACCGGTATGCATGGAGGGGAGTCCTGTCGCGGCACACGTTCGGGTTCGTTCGGCGCCGCTCCTCGTCGCGAGGCGCCACGGGAACCGACGCGGCGGGCCGCCGACCGCCGGCGCGCACGGCGACCGCACCCACCCCCGCCACAGGGTGCGGACCGGGCTCGCCGATGTCCACGGCGGCGAACCGGACCGAGCCGCCCCGGCCCAGCGGGCGGCAGCCTTTCAGGCTCGGGGGGCGTGTGCCGCTTCCGGGGGCGAGGCGGCGCACCGTGTGCCGCTTCCGAGGGTGAGGCGGGGCACCGTGTGCCGCTGCGGCGTGGACCCGCGGCCGGTGGCAGATGGCCCCGTCCTCGGCCCCAGGGCGTGCCGTGACTCCGGTCGGCGGCGGTGCCGGTCCGCCGCGGGTCAGTCGAGTACGCGCCCCAGGTACGCCCGCAGCAGCTCCCGGGTCTCGGTGATGATCGCCTCGTCACCGGCCGGGTCGGTGCGGAAGGCCAGTTGGACGAGGGTGTCCGCGCTCTCCACGGCGACCAGGAAGACGCGGCGCAGGTCGTCGTCGGGGGTGCGGTCCAGGTAGCCGGAGAGCAGTGCGGTGAGCCGGTCGGCGACCCGGGTGTTGGGCTCGGAGTGGCGGGCGCCGACCGGTATCTGGTTGCCGAAGTCGACCAGGGAGAAACCGGGCGCGGTGCGCTTCATGGCCAGGTACTCGTCGAGGACCGCGTCCATCGCGGCCCGCCAGTCACCCTTGACCGCCTTCCTGAGCCGCTCGGTGACGCGCTCGGTGTACCGCTCCAGGTTGCGCTGGGCGAGGGCGTCGGCCATCTGCCGCTTGTTGCCGAAGAACCGGTAGACGGAGCCGATGGGCACACCGGCGCGCAGAGCGACCGCGCGGGTGCTCAGGGCGTCGTAGCCGACCTCGTCGAGGAGTTCGGCGCAGGCGTCGAGGATCCTGGTCAGCCGTTCGGCACTGCGCCGCTGGACGGGCGCACGGCGGAGCGATGTCGCGTGGGGCACGGGCTTCATCATGCCTCTCCCCCTTCGGTCCGGTGAACCTCGCCCTCCAGATACGGAGAAGAGTGGCCGGTGCACTCATTTCCGCACGGTCGCGGTCGCGGTCGCAGTCGCGGTCGCCGTACCGGCCGGGGGATCGGCCGTGGCCGTGTCCGCGCCGGTCTCCTCACCCGACACCGTTATGTCGGCGGTGCTCTGGACCGGCTTGCCGTGGACGGCCCACACGGTGCCGTCGTCGGCGTACAGGCGCGCGGTGACGTGGTGGGTGCCGTGCCGGACGAGTCCGTCGGGGAGGTGGTACCCGTGGGAGCGCAGCCCGGTGATCCGCCGGCCGTCGACGAAGAGGTACACGAGACCGCGTCCGGTGACCGCCTTCGGTCCGGCACCGGGCGCGGAGCAGCGGAAGTGGCGGAAGGTCAGCCGCACGTCCCAGCCGCCGCCGGAGTCGGGGGTCACCTCGACGCCGACCTCCGGAGCGCCCTTCTTGTCGACCTCGCGCAGATGCCGGCCGGTCCCGTCGGTGTCGTCCAGGACCTTGCCCACCGGCGAGGGCGAGACCGTGCCGCCCTGGGCGTGACCGGTCGCGCAGGCCGCGGCGCCGAGCGGCAGCAGGACGCCCGCCGCGAGCGCGGCGAGCGTCCTGCGGGTCCACGACGTCCTCGGCATGCCCGGAGAGTAGAACAACACTCCGGTCCGCCGAATCCGCCTCAAGTCTGGTTCCACCCGCCCCACGCGGTCCCCCTGACGGAGTACTCGATGCCCTCTTGCGCCTGCCCCCACCTATTCCTACGGTGTTACATAGGAATCAGGAGCGCAAGGGAGCGATCATGAGCGATGGGGGCACCTCTCGCGCGAGCGGGTTCGCGCGCGGGGAAGCGCGGAAGACCGCCGCGGGGCTGTCGTATCTCACCGGGTTCGGCAACGAGCACGCCTCGGAGGCGGTGCCGGGCGCCCTGCCCGAGGGCCGCAACTCGCCACAGCGGTCCCCGCTCGGGCTGTACGCGGAGCAGCTGAGCGGTACGGCGTTCACCGAGCCGCGGTCGCACAACCGCCGCTCCTGGCTCTACCGCATCCGCCCGTCGGCCGCGCACCCGGCGTTCACCCGCACCGACAACGGCGCCATCCGCACGGCCCCGTTCACCGAGACCGTGCCCGACCCCAACCGGCTGCGCTGGAACCCGCTGCCCGAGCCGCCGGCCGGCACCGACTTCCTGGCCGGCCTGTGGACCCTCGGCGGCAACGGTGACGCCACCCAGCGCACCGGCATGGCCGTGCACCTTTACCACGCCAACGCCTCGATGGAGCGTGTCTTCTCCGACGCCGACGGCGAGTTGCTGATCGTGCCGGAGCGCGGCGGACTGCTGGTGCACACCGAGTTCGGCCGGCTCGCCGTGGAGCCCTCCCATGTGGTGCTGATCCCCCGTGGGGTGCGCTTCCGTGTGGAGCTGCTGGACGACTCCGCCCGAGGTTATGTGTGCGAGAACTACGGGGCGCCGTTCCAGCTCCCCGACCTCGGCCCGATCGGCGCCAACGGGCTGGCCAACGCCCGGGACTTCCAGGCACCCGTCGCCGCCTACGAGGAGGCGACCGGCCCGGTGGAGGTCGTGAACAAGTTCTGTGGCAACCTCTGGACGGCGACGTACGACCACTCGCCGCTCGACGTGGTCGCCTGGCACGGCAACCATGTGCCGTACATCTATGATCTTCGCCGCTTCAATGTGATCGGCACCATCTCCTACGACCACCCGGACCCGTCCATCTTCACGGTCCTGACCTCTCCCTCGGACACCCCGGGCCTGGCCGGCGTCGACTTCGTCGTCTTCGCCCCGCGCTGGCTGGTGGGCGAGGACACCTTCCGGCCGCCGTACTTCCACCGGAACGTGATGAGCGAGTACATGGGCCTGGTCGAGGGGGCCTACGACGCCAAGGCCGAGGGCTTCGTGCCGGGTGGTGGCTCGCTGCACAACATGATGTCGGCGCACGGTCCGGACCGGGAGACCTTCGACCGGGCGAGCGCCGCCGAGCTGAGGCCGCAGAAGATCGACGACGGGCTGGCGTTCATGTTCGAGACCCGCTGGCCGGTGACCCTCACCCCGCACGCGACCGGCGCCGACCACCTCCAGCGGCGCTACGACGACGTGTGGCGGGGCCTCGAGCCTCATTTCCGCGCATGACGCCCCGGTTGCGCCCCATGTTCATCGACAGGTACGGATAGCCGCGTGACCTCCTTCGCTCCGGATTCGATCGTCCTGAACCGCAAGCTGCCGCTGTGGTACCAGGTGTCGCAGTCGCTGCGCGCCTCGATACTCGGCCGCTCCCCCGAGGACCCGCTGCGGCTGCCCACGGAGGAGCGGCTGGCGGAGCACTACGGCGTGAGCGTGCTGACCATGCGGCAGGCGCTGAAGGAGCTGGAGGACGAGGGGCTGATCAGCCGTCACCGGCGGCGCGGCACGTTCATCGAGCCCGGGGCGCGGCGCGGGGCGCCGGTGCGGCTGCTGGGCTCGGTGGACGCGATCGTGGCCCAGCAGTCCGGGATGACGACCGAACTGCTGGACCACGGCGGCGTGCCCGTGCCGCCCGGCCTCGCCGAGTACTTCCCGGACCTCGCCCAGGTGGCCACCTACCACCGGCTGCGCTGTGACGAGAAGACCGGCGAACCGACCAACCACGCCGTCAACCACATCCGCCCCGAACTCGCCGCGCGCATCGACCTGGAGGACCTGATCCGCTGGCCGATGACCAAGGTGCTCCGGGACGTCGTCAAGGCGGATATCAGCCGCATCACGGACACCGTGGAGGCGCGGCTCGCGGACCCGGAGACGGCCCGGCTGCTCCAGGTGCCGCTGCTCAGCCCGATCCTGCACTACACGGGTGTGACGTACGACAGCGGTGGGCGGGTGCTGGACGTGGCGGTGATCCAGTACCGGGGGGACCGGTTCTCGTTCACCGTCACGCTGGACGCGACCTGATACCGGGGCGGGACAAGGCCGTAGCATGCCCTGCGTGACGCACGACGACGCTCCGCTGCTGGCGGACCTCATGCCGTGGTCCGTCGCACCACTGCGGCCGGGCCGCGCCTGGCCGACGGCACCCGATCCCGGTTCCCTGAAGGCCCGCTGGGACGCCCTGCTGAAGGCCGAAGGGCCGCAGCGGGAGGCCCTGTTCGAGCCGACCCGGATGCGGAACCTCACCTCCGCCGTGGGGCAGCTGCCCGGCCAGTCCACCGGTACCGGGCGGCTGGCCCGCGCCGGGGGTCCCTGCGCCGAGCCGGTCCGCGTGCTGGCGGCGCCCTTCGACGAACAGTGGCTGATCCCGGACCACCGGCTGATCGACACGGCCCGGCCGGAGCTGTGGCGGGTGACGGACGCGCACCAGGTCTTCACGGTGGAGACGGGCGACGAGGACGACCCCCTCCTGGTGACCTCACTGCTGCCGGCCCTGCGCACGGGCCGTGTCCGCCCGCTGTACCGACGCCCCGGCGGCGCGGAACCGAACCTCGCGCCGGGACTGGCGGCGCATCTGGCCGGCCGTCTGGGCGGAGCCCCGGCGTCCCCCACGGACATCCTGGCCTGGATCCTCGCGGCCACCGGCCCCGGCCTCACCGTGCCGCTCACCGACGACCCCGCCCTCTGGTCGGCCGGCGTCGAACTGGGCCGCCGCATGCTGTGGCTGATGCGCCGCGACGGGGAGCGGCCCAAGCTGCCGGGCGGCCGCCGCCCCTACGTCCGCGCGCCCCTGCCGGTCCGGCCCCTGACCCTGGCCTACGACGAGGACGAGGAGACCCTGCACCTCGACGAGGGCCGCGTCTCCCCCGTCCCGGCGGAGGCGTGGGACTACGAGGTGGCCGGCACCCGGGTCCTGGAGTCCTGGTTCGCCGCCCGCACGACCGTGCCCGCCCCCGGCACCCTCGCCGCGATCCGCCCGGCGACCTGGCCGCCGGCCTGGACGTCGGAACTGCTGGAACTGATCACGGTCCTGGCACTGCTGGCGGAACTGCGGCCCCGGCGGGACGAGTTGAAGGTGACGACCTCGATCACGGCCACCGAACTCCGCGAGGCCCGTGTCCTCCCGGCACCGGAGGCGTCCCGCCGCCCCGCCTCGGTCCTGGACCACCACGAGGAGGGCCCGGAGGGACAGTTCACGCTGATCTAGGGCTGGTCGTTTGGTCTGCGGCGTGATCCAAACGGCAGGCCCCAGGTGCACTGTCCACCGGATCACGCCCCGACCACCGCCCGAAGACCCCGGCGGCGACTCCGAGGCGGCCGACGCCCTCAGCGCACCCCGCCACCCCTACCCGAAGACCCTGACAGCGACCCGGAACGGCTCCCAGGCAGGCAATGACCTCGACGCACCCCGCCACCCTTGGCCAAAGACCCTGACAGCGCCCCAGAGCAGCTCCCCCACGGACGACGCCCTCAGCGCACGCCGCCACCGCGCCACCTCGAAGGACCCAGCGGCAAGCCCAGAACGGCTCCCGCACGGGCGATGGCCGCCCGGAGGGCCTAGCGGCGGCGCAGAGCGGCTTCCAGGCGGGTGATGTCCTCGGCGTCCTTGGCGCGGCGGGGTCGTGAGGGGTCCCAGACGGGCATCATGCGCTTGATCTCGATCTGCGCGCGGGGGCTGACGATCGGCGCCTCGATGTCTTCGATACGGCCGGGCCGGGTGTCCAACAGCCCTTCCGGCCACGGCGTTCCGGCCCAGGGTCCACCGGCGACGACCACCCGTCCGGCCGTGTCCCGGTCCAGCAGGGTGAAGCTGCTGTCCAGCCCGTCCTTGACGAAGTCGAGCTGGAGACCGGGGGGCGGCCCGGGGACCGGTGTGTGCCCGAGGCCGGCCAGCATCCCGGCGAGGGCCGCCGCGTCCCCGGCCCAGGCGAACCAGTCGACGTCCCCGTGCTCCCGGGTGACCTCCCCCAGGAAGAAGTCCATCGCCCAGCCACCACGCAGCCACAGCGGGATGCCGCGGTCGCGCGCCGCTCCCAAGGTCTCCGCGATCAGATCGAGTTGCCTCATGTCGGCCGCCCCCACCACGTACGACCGGCCTACCGGGGCGCGAACGCGTCCAGGACCCGCCCCAACGCCCGCTCGAAGACCGCCTCCAGATCGATCGGGCCCGCGTCCTCCGCGAACGCCGCCGCCATCCTCGGATACGCCCCGGATGCGACCTGCCCCCCGAGATAGGCGATCCGCACCGCGTTCTCCTCGTCCTCCGACCACGGCAACGCCCGCACCCGCTCCGCCGTGTCGAGCTCGTTGCGGACGTACGTCGTCACGACGCCGTTCACCATCGCGATGAGCTCCAGCTTGGTGCCGTACGTCGTCTCCAGCGGGTCCAGGCAGGCCAGGCAGTGCTCCAGGTACCGCAGGGCGTGCGGGCTGAAGCCGTACACGGGGGACATCAGCCGGGGAATCCAGGGATGCCGGTGCATCAGGGACCGCGTCTCCCGGGCCACCCGGAGCATGTCGGCCCGCCAGTCCCCGCCCGGCTCCCACAGGACGTGTTCGGCGCTGACCGCGTCCATCATCAGCTCGTACAGGTCCTCCTTGCGGGGGACGTAGTTGTACAGCGACATCGTGCCGCAGCCCAGCTCGGCCGCGACATGCCGCATGGACACCGCGTCGAGTCCCCGCTCGTCGGCGATCCGGACCGCGGCGGCCGCGATGTCCTCGCGGGTGTACGCCGGCTTCGGACCCCGTCCGGTGCGCTCGGGGCGCGCCCAGATCACCTCGGGAACGGCCCCTCGGACTGCCATCGATCACCACCTCGACAACCATCGTAGTTACGTACGGCGTACGTAATGCGCTATGGTCGACCCATGACAACTACGTACGCTGTACTTAGTGAGGGTCTGGAGAAGCGCTTCGGCGCCGTGCACGCCCTGCGCGGGCTGGATCTGGCCGTGGCCGGGGGCACCGTCTGCGGGCTGCTCGGCCCCAACGGCGCCGGCAAGACGACGGCCGTGCGGCTGCTCACCACGCTGCTGCGGCCGGACGCCGGCTCGGCGCGGGTCGCCGGGCACGACCTGGTGCGGGAGGCCGCCGCCGTGCGCGGCCGCATCGCCGTCACCGGGCAGTACGCCTCGGTCGACGGCGACCTCACCGGACGCGAGAACCTGCGGCTGTTCGCCCGGCTGCACCGGGTGCGCGGTCCGGCCGCCCGGGCCGACGCGCTGCTGGAGCGCTTCGGTCTGACCGAGGCCGCGGGCCGCAGGGCCTCGACCTACTCGGGCGGCATGCGGCGCCGGCTGGACCTCGCCGCCAGCCTCATCCGCCGCCCCGACGTGCTCTTCCTCGACGAACCGACCACCGGCCTCGACCCCGTCGGCCGCTCCCACGTCCGGCAGGCGGTGTGCGACCTGAAGGCGCAGGGCACGACCGTCCTGCTGACCACCCAGTACCTCGAGGAGGCCGACCAACTCGCGGACGACATCGCCCTGCTGGACCGGGGCCGGGTCGCGCACACCGGCTCGCCCGCCGAGCTCAAGGCGGTCGTCGGGTCCTACGTCCAGGCCGTGGTCGCGGACCGGGAGGCGCTGCCGAAGGCGGCGGCCGTCCTCGACCGGCTCACCGGGCGGCAGCCCGATCTGCACCACGAGCGCAACGCCGTCGGCGCCGTCACCACCGACCCGACCCTGACCCTGCCGCGCCTGGTGCGCGAACTCGACACGGCGGGCGTGCCGTTGCTGGACGCGAGCCTGCGCCCGCCCACCCTCGACGACGTCTTCCTGCGGCTCACCGGCGAGAGCGGTCCGGGGTCCGCCGACAGCGAGGAGCTCGCGGCATGACCACGTTGGCGTCGGCGTACGACGGACTGGCGATGACCGGACGGCAGCTGCGCCGGGTCCGCAACAACCCGGGCCTGGCGATCCTCACCCAGATGATGCCGATCAACATGCTGCTGTTCTTCGGCTACGTGTTCGGCAGCGCGTTGGCGATGCCCGGCCGCGAGTACCGGTCCTTCCTGGTGCCGGGGCTGCTCGTCGCGACCGCGGCCGGCGGGCTGATGACCGGCATGTTCCAGGCCGCCGCGGACACCCACCGGGGCGTGATGGACCGCTTCCGCACCATGCCGGTGAGCCGGGCCGCCGTACCCCTCGGGCAGGCGGTCGCCGACCTCGTCGTCACGACCGTGGGGACCGTTCCCCTGCTGCTGGTCGGGCTCGCGGTGGGCTGGCGGATCGAGGGGTCCGCGCCCGCCGCGGCCGGTGCGGTGGGCCTGCTGCTGCTCTTCCGTTTCGCCTGCACCTGCGCCGGGATCTTCCTCGGGCTGCTCACCCGCAGCGAGGACGCGGCCGGGCAGCTCGGCGCCTCCTCCTTCGTGCTGCCGTTGCTGTCCAACGCCTACATCCCGACGGACAACCTGCCGCGCTGGCTGCGCGCCCTCGCCGAGTGGAACCCGATCAGCGCGGTGACGACCGCCCTGCGGGACCTCTTCGGCAACGCACCGGTCCCGCCGGGCTCCGCCTGGCCGGTGGCGCACCCGGTCGCCGGGGCGCTCGGCTGGAGCCTGGTGCTCACCGCGGTGTTCCTGCCGCTCGCCGTGCGCCGCTACGCACACGGGGAGCGCTGACCGGGTACTGACAGATCCGCCGGTCACGGGCCATGATCCGGTCATGGAACAGCGCACGGATCAGCAGCCCCTGCCCCTGGAGGGCATCACCGTCGTCGCCGTCGAACAGGCCGTGTCCGCGCCCTTCGCGACCCGGCAGCTCGCCGACCTGGGCGCCCGGGTCATCAAGGTGGAGCGGGTGGACGGCGGCGACTTCGCGCGTGGCTACGACACGGCGGCCCGGGGTCTCGCCTCGCACTTCGTCTGGTGCAACCGCGGCAAGGAGTCCCTGGCACTGGACCTGAAGGACCCGCGCGGGCTGCACGCCGTACGGCGGCTGATCGCGGACGCGGACGTGTTCGTGCAGAACCTCGCCCACGGGGCGGCGGCCCGGCTCGGCCTCGACGCGGCCACGCTGTGCGCGGCGCACCCACGGCTGATCGCGGTGGACATCTCCGGATACGGCTCCTCGGGGCCGTACGCGGACAAGCGGGCGTACGACATGCTGGTGCAGTGCGAGGCGGGGCTCGTGTCGGTGACCGGGACGCCGGAGCAGCCGGTGAAGGCGGGGGTCCCGGCGGCGGACATCGCGGCGGCCATGTACGCGTTCTCGGGCGTCCTGGCGGCGCTCGTGCGGCGGGGGACGACCGGGCGGGGCGGTCCGGTGGAGGTGTCGATGCTGGAGGCGCTCGCCGAGTGGCTGGGACATCCGCTGCACCACACGATGCATGGGGGTGAGCCCCCGGCGCGCACCGGTCTGGCGCACGCCGTCATCGCGCCGTACGACGCCTATCCGACGGCCGACGGCGGGCGGGTGCTGCTGTCCGTGCAGAACGACCGGGAGTGGCGGCGGCTGGCCGAACAGGTCATAGGGCAGCCGGAATTGGGAACGGATCCGGTGTACGCGACGAACGCGTCACGGGTCGCGAACCGGGAGAAGACGGACGAACTGGTGGCGCGGGCGCTCGGCGCACTCGACGCCGATGAAGCGCTGGCCCGGCTGGAGAAGGCGGGCATCGCCTGCGCCCGGCTGCGGGACCTGCACGAACTGGCCGGGCATCCGCAGTTGGCGGCCCGGGAGCGGTGGCGTGTGGTGGGATCGCCGGCCGGGCCGCTGCAGGCGCTGCTGCCTCCCATCACACTGCCGGGCGGGGACGAGGCGCGGATGGGTGAGGTGCCCGCGCTCGGACAGCACACCGAGGCGCTGCTGCGTGCCGTGGGGATGACGGACGACGAGATCGCAGCGATGCGCCGGGACGGTGTGGCGGCCTGAGCACGGGCACCCGGAGCGCTCCCAGGGGGCCGCCTGACCTGCGGGCGGGCTCAGTGGCCGCTCAGTGGCCGCCGAACAGCGAGCGGCGCAGCCGACGCAGCGGCGCGAAGAGGGAGACGCGGCTGACCCGCCGACCCCGGTCGCTGCGCTGGTGTGCGGTGTCACGCGCCGTCAGCTCGCGCATCAGGGAGGTCGCCTCGACCGTCTCCCGCTGCGGTATGGCGGGACCCGCCAGCACCGACAGATGGCGGTCGAGCCGCGAACTGGTCGCGCTGCTCCCGCAGGTGATCGCAGGGACCCTGGCCCTGCTGCGCACTGTTATCTGCTCCATGTCACTCCCCACCCGTACGAGTCCACCCGGCCCGGGCAGGCTAACCCTATCGCCCCACCGGGGCACGCGTGTATCGCGGCCACAGGATTCACCTTCCCTGCAAGGCTGTTGACCATGCGACTTCGACTACTCTCCGAATCCGACCGATTTCAGGGTGAGTTGGACAATGGGCTGGCTGGTGGGCTGCGCTGAGCCGCCATCAGGCTCGACGGTTACGGCGAGTGACGTCGAGGACGTGTCGAGACCCTTCGCGACCAAGGGCGTGTCGCCCGCGAAGAGCCCGAGGGAGCGCGGTTGTGCGCGCGGGCGCATGAGCCAGAGCTGGCGGACGCGGCCGCCGGCCGGGGTGCCGTATCCGCTGAGCGTGACGACGGCCTCTCGCGCCGAGGCGGAAGCGATCACTCCGATACCGCGGCCCCGGGCGTCCTTGCTGCTCGTGGCGCGGGCGTCGGGCGCGGCCAGAACGTGGGCGATCTCACGTCCCCGGGCCTGCTCCGCGTCCAGCCGGTCCTGGGTGTGGTGCGCCTGGACGGCGAAGAGGGAGGCGACCACGAGGGCCGCCGCCGCGGTGGCCGTGGCGAACGGCACGAAGAGAGGGCGTGAGCGGGGCGCACGGGTGCGTCCCGGCGGGGGCTGGGTGCCCCAGACGTGCGGCGGCAGCTGCGGCGTGCGCTCCGGCACCCGGGCCTGGTCCTGCGGGGTGGTGCGTACGGCGGCCAGCACCCGCTCGCGCAGGGCGGGGGGCGCGTGGGCCGCCGTGGACCAGGCGAGGCGCACCGCGTCCTCGCCCAGCTCCCGCACCTCGGCGGCGCACCGGTCGCAGCCCTGCAGGTGTTTCTCGAACCGGCGCCGCTCGCCCGGTTCCAGGGCGTCCAGCGCGTAGGGCGCGGCGAGCGAGTGCAGGTCCTCGCGGCGCAGCAGCCTGCCCAGGATGCTCATGCGGCCCCTCCCAGGCACTCGCGGAGCCGGGTGAGTCCGTCACGCATCCGCGTTTTGACCGTGCCGAGCGGCAGCGAGAGCCGCTCGGCCACCTCACGGTACGTGTAGCCGTCGTAGTAGGCGAGGGTCACGGACTGGCGTTGCAGGTCCGTGAGCCGGCGCAGACAGCGGCGCACCCACTCGCGTTCCATGCCGGCCTCGACCTCCTCGGCGACCTGGTCGAAGGCGGGCTCCCCGGCGCGCAGGGCCTCCCGCTGCTCGCGTTCGCCGGCCGCGCGGGCGCTGCGCACCCGGTCCACGGCGCGGCGGTGGGCGAGGGTGAGGATCCAGGACAGCGCGCTGCCCCGGCCGGGGTCGTACCGGGCGGCCGAGCGCCAGGTCTCCAGCAGCACCTCCTGGGCGACCTCCTCGGACTGGGCGGGGTCGCGCACCACCCGCCGTACGAGTCCGAACACCGGCCCCGACACCAGCGCGTACAGCTCCTCGAACGCCCGCTGGTCGCCGCCCGCGACCAGCACCAGCAGTTCGTCCGCCTGCATGCGGGCCCCCTCTCCGTGGCCGCAGCCGGCCCTTCCGCGCACTCCACGCATCCGCACGAACGCACACCTCCCGCGGTTGATACGGATCGGCGGGCCGAAAACGCGGGCCGGACCGTGCCCAAAAGTTTTTCTCCGGCCGACCAATCCGATCGGCGCGCCGGCTCCGTATACCCGTCCGTCAAAGGCAAGTCGGCACTGAGGACGGACGGCATGACACCTCTCTTCTCCAGGAGCGGCACGGGACGCACGGGCCTGGTCTCGCTCCTCTGCGGCGCGCTGGCGGCCGGGGGGCTCACCGCCGCCGGCGTGGCCGCGCTGGCACCAGGGGCGGCCTCCGCCTCCTCCCACCGGGAGGCCCCGCTGATCTCGGGGACACCGCAGTACGACAACACCGACCTGTACGCGTTCGTCAGCCCGGACAAGCCCGACACGACGACGATCGTGGCCAACTGGATCCCGTTCGAGGAGCCGGCCGGCGGACCGAACTTCTACACGTTCGCCGACGACGCCCAGTACGACATCCACGTCGACAACAACGGTGACGCGCAGGGCGAGTTGGTGTTCCGCTACACCTTCAAGACGCACACGAGGAACGGGAACACGTTCCTCTACAACACCGGCCCCGTCACCAGCCTGGACGACCCCGACCTCAACATCACGCAGACGTACGACATCGATCTGATCCGGCTGAAGAACCAGCACGTGACGTCGGACACGAAGATCGCGGACGACGTGCCGGTGGCGCCGTCCGACGTGGGCAAGGCGTCCATGCCGGACTACGGCAAGCTGCGCGCGCAGGCCGTGTACAAGACCGCGGGCGGCGCCGCGACCTTCGCCGGGCAGGCGGACGACCCGTTCTTCGCCGACCTGCGCGTCTTCGACCTGCTGTACGGCGGGAACCTGAGCGAGGTCGGCCGGGACACCCTGAAGGGCTACAACGTCAACACCATCGCCCTGCAGGTGCCGAACGACCTGATCCGCGAGTCGTCCGGGCAGCCGGTCGTGGGCATCTGGTCCACCACCCAGCGCCGGAACGCGCAGGGCTACTACAGCCAGGTCTCGCGCCTGGGCAACCCGCTGGTCAACGAGGTCGTCAACCCGCAGAAGGACAAGGACAGGTTCAACGCGTCCCAGCCGTGGTACGACGCGCAGTTCCTGAAGAACGTCACCAACCCCGAACTGCCGAAGCTCATCGAGTCGATCTACAAGATCAAGGCGCCCGCTGAACCGCGCAACGACCTGGTCGACGTGTTCCTGAAGGGCGTGAAGGGCCTCAACCAGCCGCCGAACGTGCGGCCGGCGGAGGAGCTGCGCCTGAACACCTCCATCAAGCCGGCCATGCACCCCAAGCGTCTCGGCGTCCTGGACGGCGACAACGCGGGCTTCCCGAACGGACGCCGGCTCACCGACGACGTGATCGACGAGTCCTTGCAGGTCGTCGAGGGTGAACTGGTCGGCTCCAAGAACGACTTGGGCGACGCGGTGGACAAGAACGACAAGGGCTTCGAGAAGTACTTCCCGTACGTCGCCGAGCCCACCCCCGGTTCCCGCGGCCGGCTCGCCAAGGGCACGACCGCCGGCACGGACGTGCGCAGCCAGCTGGGCGACGCGCTCCAGCCGGCCGGGTCCTCCTCCGGCGGCTCCGGCAACACGGTGCTGATCGCCGCGTCGGCGGCCTCGGGCGCGGCGGGCATCCTGCTGCTCGGCACCGCGGTCGGCTGGTGGCGCCGCCGCATCCGCCGCCCTTACTGACCCCCCACCCCAGAGCGGCGCGGCCCGTATCCCCCTCCCCCACGGCGGGCCGCGCCTTTCCGTCCCGACCACCTTGGAGAGGCCATGTCTCCCCGTACGAACGACGACGCGGCCGACGAGGCCGGCGCGCGGCAGGCGGACCCGGAGCAGGACGCGGCGGCACCGGCCGCGGTTGCCGTGACCGCCTCCGGTGCCGAGAGCATGCCCCCCGGGACCGGGGAGACCCCGGCCTCCGGAGCCGCCCGGCGCCTGCCGTCCGACAGCGCCGAAGCCGCGGCCTCCGCCCACGAGGGGCCCTCCGCCCACGAAGAGCCCTCGGCCCGCGAAGACTCCTCCGCCCACGAAGAGCCCTCGGCCGGCGGAGCCGGGGCGGTGCCGCCCGGCACCGCCGAGGCCCCGGCCCCGGGCTTCGAGGAGCCCGGCTGCGAGGAGGTCTCCGGCTCCGAGCCGCGTGTCGCCGCCCTGCGTCGGTTCGCCGCCGCGGGACGGCGCTGGCGTGCCGTGCAACTCGCCGGGTGCGCGGCGCTGCTGGCGGTCGCGCTGACCGGCGGAGCGATCGCCGTGGGTGCGGGCCGGGCGCCCGCCACCGTCCCGGCCGCCTCGGCCGCCGTGGACCCCGGTGTCCTCGGTGGCGGCAACCTGGACGCGAGCATCGCCGCGCTCCAGACGCATCTGCGGACCCAGCCCAAGGACTCGGCCAGCTGGGCCACCCTGGGCCTGGCCTATGTCGAGCAGGCGCGGACCAAGGGCGACCCCTCCCGCTACCCCCAGGCGGAGCAGGCGCTGAAGCGGTCCCTCGCGCTGGCCCCGGACAACGACCCGGCGCTGGCCGGCCGCGCCGCCCTCGCCGCCGCCCGGCACGACTTCAAGGACGCCCTGACCTACGCGGACGCGGCGCTGCGGCAGAACCCCTACAGCGAACGCGCGCTCTCCTCCCGTATCGACGCCCTGGTCGAACTCGGCCGGTACGCCGAGGCGTCGAAGGCCGCCGAGACCGCCGACGCCCGCAAGCCCGGCGTGCCGGTCTTCACGCGGTACGCCTACGTGCACGAGCTGCGCGGGGACGTGACCACGGCACACCGGGTGCTCGAACAGGCGCTCGCGGGCGCCACTTCGCCGGGCGACGTCGCCTACGTGGCCGCCCAGCTCGGCCAACTCGCCTGGAACCAGGGCGACTACAGGACCGCCCTCGGCTACTACGCCCGTGCCCTCGCCGCCGACGACACCTATCTTCCGGCGCTGGAGGGCCGTGCGCGGGCGCAGGCGGCGAGCGGCGACCGCGCGGCGGCCGTCAAGGGGATGGAGACGGTGGTGTCCCGCTATCCGCTGCCGGGTCCGCTCGTCGAACTGGGCGAGCTGTACGAGGCGCGGGATGCCGCCGGCGACCGGGCCAGGGCGCGGCAGCAGTACGCCCTCGTGGACGCCTGGATCGCACTGGCCCGGGCCAACGGCGTCAACGCCGACCTCGACACCGCGCTGGCCGCCGCCGACCACGGCGACAAGGCGGCCGCCCTGCGCGCGGCCCGCGCCGAATGGGCCCGCCGGCACACCGTGCACACCGCGGACGCGCTGGCCTGGGCGCTGCACGTCAACGGCCATGACGCCGAGGCCCTGCCGTACGCCCGCCGGGCCACCGCCACCGGGTACCGCAACGCCGCCTTCCGCTACCACCGCGGCATCATCGAGCTGGCCACGGGCCACCGCGCGGCCGGCCGTGCCTCGCTCACCTCGGCCCTGCGCCTGAACCCCGGCTTCTCCCCGCTCGGCGCGGCCGAGGCCCGCAAGGCCCTGGAGGCCACGCGGTGAAGCGACGTCTCGCGTTCCTGCTGCTCGCCACCGGCGCCCTGACGCTCCTTCCCGTCGGCTCGGCGAGCGCCCACCCGCTCGGGAACTTCACCGTCAACCGGTACGACGGCCTGGTCGCCGCTCCCGGGCAGCTCCGCGTCGACCACGTCGAGGACCTCGCCGAGATCCCGGCGACCCAGGCCGGGCCCGACCTGAGGCGGCTGGGCACGACCGGCTGGGCCCGGCAGCGGTGTGCGCGGGCCGCCGCGGACAGCAGGCTGACGGTCGACGGCCGTACGGCCCCGCTGACCGCCGTCGGCGGCACGGCGCGACTGCGTCCGGGACAGGCCGGGCTGCACACCCTGCGGCTGGAGTGCCGGCTGACGGCCCCGCTCCCCCGCGGCACCACCGTGACCGTCGGATTCCACAGCGCGGACACGGCGAGCGGACCGGGGTGGCGGGAGATCACCGCGCGTGGCGACCGTATGACGCTCACCGCGACGGACGTGCCGAAGGCGTCGGTCTCGCGCGAACTGACCACGTATCCGAAGGACTTGCTGTCCTCCCCGGCCGACACCACCGCCGCCGCCCTGCGGCTGCGCCCCGGCGGTCCGGCCCTCGCCGAGGAGCGGCAGGCGGAGCCGGGCGCCGCCGTCCTGCCGCGGGGCGCCGACCGCTGGACCCGCGCCCTCGACGACCTCGTGGCCCGCCACGACCTCACCGTCGGCTTCGCCGCGCTCGCCCTGCTCGTCTCGGTCGTCCTCGGCGCGCTGCACGCGCTCGCTCCGGGCCACGGCAAGACCCTGATGGCCGCCGCGGCGGCGGCACGCGGGGGCCGGGCCCGGCTGCGGGACGTGCTGCCGCTGGCCGCGTCGGTCACCGTGACCCACACCCTCGGCGTGGTCGCCCTGGGCCTGCTCGTCACGGCCGGCTCCGCCGCCACGCCCGCGGTGATCGCCTGGCTGGGCATCGCCGGCGGGGTGCTGGTCCTGGCGGCGGGCGCCGGCCTCGTACGCAGGGTGTGGTCCGCCCACCGTCATCACCCCCCTCACCATGTCGAGCACACCCATGGGGTACACGACCACGGCGATCCCCACGCCCATGGGGAACATAGCCATGGGGAACACAGCCACAGCCACCCTGGCCATACCCACACGCACGCCCATGGGGGCCACACCCACACCCACGGCGGACACACCCACACGCACCCCACCGCACCCACCCTTCGCGGCACGATCCTGCTCGGCTTCGCCGGTGGGCTCGTGCCCAGTCCGTCCGCCGTGGTCGTGCTGGTCGGTGCCGCCGCGCTCGGCAAGGCCTGGTTCGGGCTGCTGCTGGTCGTGGCCTACGGTGCCGGACTCGCGCTGACGCTCACAGCGGCCGGGTTCGCCGTGGTCCGGCTCGGCTCGGGGATGACGCGCGCACTGGAGCGGCGTCCGCGCTGGACCGCCCACCCGGTGGCCGCGCTGGTGCGCCGGTCCGTGCCGCTCGTGTCCGCGCTGGTCGTCATGGCCCTGGGCGCGGGTCTGGTGCTCAAGGGGGCGGCAACCGCGCTTGGCTGAGCTACTTTGGGGAGACGTCGCACGACTTGCCTGGGGGCGCCCGTGACCGAAGAATCGGGCCGCGAACGTGTGATCGCGGGCCGCTACCGTCTGCTGTCCGCGCTGGGCGAGGGCGGCATGGGCACGGTATGGCGCGCCCGGGACGAGGTGCTGCACCGCGAGGTGGCCGTCAAGGAGGTGCGGGCCCCGGCCGGACTGCCGGCCTCCGACGTGGAGCGGATGTACGCGCGCCTGGAGCGCGAGGCGTGGGCGGCGGCCCGGGTCGCCAACCGCAACGTGGTCACCGTGTACGACGTGGCCGTGGAGGGCGGGCGGCCCTGGATCGTGATGGAACTGGTGCGCGGGCTGTCGCTCGCCGACCAGCTGGAGGCGGAGGGTCCGCTGTCGCCCCAGCGGGCGGCGCACATCGGTGCCGAGGTGCTGTCCGCGCTGCGCTCCGCGCACGACGCCGGGGTGCTGCACCGGGACGTGAAGCCGGCCAATGTGCTCCTCGCGAACGACGGCCGGGTGGTGCTGACCGACTTCGGGATCGCCTCGGTCGAGGGCAGCTCCGCGCTGACCATGACCGGCGAGGTGATCGGCTCGCCCGAATTCCTCGCCCCGGAGCGGGCGTTGGGGCGCACGCCGGGTCCGGAGTCGGATCTGTGGTCGCTGGGCGTGCTGCTGTACGCGGCCGTGGAGGGCTCGTCGCCGTTCCGGTACGACACCCCGATCAGCACCCTGCGTGCCGTGGTCGACGAGGAGTTGCCGCCGCCGCGCCGGGCCGGGCCGCTGGCCGGGGTCATCGAGGGGCTGCTGCGCAAGGACCCCGCTGAGCGGCTGGACGCCGAGCGGGCGGAGCAGGAGCTGCGGATCGTGGCGGCCGGGGGTGCCCCCTCCGGGGGAGGCGCTCCCCGGGCGGCCGCGCTGCCGGTGCCGCCCTACGCCACCCACGGGCAGCCGGTGCCGGGGCCGTTCCCGGAGCCGTCCCCCACTCCTCCCCTGCCCGTGACCGGCACGACCACGTCCGAGGCGCCGGAGCGCAGCCGGCGGGCGGGTGTGGTGCTGGTGGCGGGACTGCTCGCGCTCGTGCTCGCGCTGGCCGGACTGACGTACGCCCTGCTGAACCACGACCACGGCGACGGGCAGGGGAACGCGGACGGCAACCGGGCGGGCGGCGGTGTGCGGACGCCGAGCGCGCACCACAGCACCGATCCGGGGACGACAGCGCCTCCGACGGCGAGCAGCGGCGCGCCGTCGAGCTCGCGGCCGGCACAGTCCGTGCACGTCACGCTGGCCGGCGCGCACACGACGTACGCCGGGAACTGTCCGCCGCCGGCCGGGCAGACGCCCGCGTTCACGGCGACGTTCACGGTGGGGCGGCTGCCCGCGCAGGTGGAGTACCGGTGGGTGACGACGCGTGGGTCGGTGTCGGATCCCGGCTGGCGGACGCTGTCCTTCCCGGACGGGGGCGGCACGACCCGGCAGGTGCGGGTGACCCTGACGGTGTACTCCGGCGGCGGGACGACCGAGGACCAGATCGCTGTGAAGGTGCGCGCTCCCGTGCAGACCACGTCGAACGCCGTCCCGTTCGCGGTGAGCTGTACGCCTACGGCGACGGAGACCCCGTCGGACGGGGCCTCCGCTTCGCCGTCGGGCTCGCCGGAGAGTTCACCCTGAGGGGCGAGCCCGTTCGGGTCACGCGTTGTTCGTGAACACCGGCAGATAGCCGCCCGAGTGCCCGGCGGCGGTGGGGTGGTACGACTCGCCGATGTCGAGCCAGTTGACGCTGTGCAGCCAGGAGTCGCCGGAGCAGATCTCGTGGCTGGAGAACGCGGAACGGACGTCGCCGAAGACGAAGCCGTGGGCCTGGGCGCGCTTCTGGATGGCGGCGTCGATGTAGTCGGCCGCGCCGTTGATCGCCGATCGCTTGGTGTCGGAGAGGCCGAGGCAGGTCTGGCCGAGCAGGTAGAACCGGGGGTAGCTGAGCACGACCACCCGGGCGCCCGGAGCTTTGGCGCTGATCGCGTTGTAGACGGTGTCCAGCTTGCCGGGGAGCGTGGAGTCGACGTACGCCTTGGCCGTGTTGATGCGGGAGATGCAGGCGCTGTCGGACTGGACCACACAGGTCGTCATGACGTCGGAGAAGCCGGCGTCGTTGCCGCCGATGGTGATGGACACCAGTGAGGTGGAGGAGTTCAGCGAGCCGAGCTGATTGGCCATCACGTCGTCCGTCGTGGCGCCCGAGCAGGCGTTGAAGGCGAACGAGGACGGGCTGTGGGCGGCGTTCCACAGGTACGGGTACGCCTTCGTGCTGCGGTCGCAGCTGCCGCTGGAGCTGGTGTAGCTGCCCGCGCCGACTCCGGAGGAGTAGGAGTCGCCGAGTGCCACGTAGCCGCCGGTCGCGGCCGTCGCGTGCCCGGCTCCGGTGAGTCCGAGGCCGGCGGCGAGGAGGAGCGAGGTAACGAATCCGGTAAGTCGGGAACGTCTCATGGAACCTCCCTTTAGCAGGATCTCTGCCGCAACCGTCGTAGCAACTACGCGTGTTGACGGGAAGTGTCCATGCCAAGACTTTTAGGGTCTCAACAGGATCAACGCGAAACGTTCACCGCCCACCTATTGCGTGGACATGTCATCGCTGTTGACGGTTCGACAACCACCGTCTTGACGACCCCACATGGACTGCGCCACATTGAAGCCCGGCATCCGGCGCGTCGGGGGGCAAAGTCGCCAATGCAGGCCATACGCATCAAGACATCTTCATTGCCGCTGCTCGCAGGGGCGGCGACCGCCGTCGCACTGGTCGGCGCGCTGCTCGCTCTCATCGACTCCGCTTCTTCGCTGCGCGGCCCGTCCACCCTGTTCTTCCTGCTCGCGGCGCCGGCCGTGGCGTTCGCCGCGGCGCTGCGCGGGCTGGATCCGTTCGGCCGCACGCTCTGCGCGCTTGCGGGCTCGGTCGTCGTCAACATGCTGGTTGCCCAGGGGATGCTCGCGGTCCACCGCTGGTCGGTCCGCGGCGGGGTGGTCGCGGTGACCGTGCTGAGCCTGTCGCTTCTACTCCTGGCCCTGCTCCGGGAACGAATTTCCGGAAAACGCATACAAGACCGAGCAACACCGGCCAAAGTAGAGTAACGGTCAAACCAACAAAAAGGTGAGGCAGCCTTCCAGGGCTTGCCTTTCGGGTTCAATCATCAATACCGTCATACATCTCACCCGCACCGGCACGTCGGCACACGGCTCCAGGGGAGGGCTCAGGGGCCACGGCGCCACCGGCGCGGGGCGCGGTAGGGGGGTGCCGTGCTCGGTGACCGCAACTGTGACCGAGTCGTGCCGCGCGACCGGCTGCCGTATTTCTCCGGCAGACCGGCCAGCTTTGCCAGCTCATCCGCCTGCACGGAGATCGATTCGCAGATCGATCTCCCGTGCCGAAGATGAGAACCCCCCTTTCGAACCGGACACAGAGCCGGGCTGCCCGGGGGTGGGCGGTCCACCGGACGAGAGGGAAAAAACTCATGAGTTCCGTCCTGCGCCCGCCTAGTTCAGGGCAAGATCCGTTAATCGCCACCCACTACCGGCCGATCTCCTCCCACCTGGCGATCACACCGCCGGTGAGCGTGGTGATTCCCGCCATGAATGAGGCGGAGAATCTGCCCTACGTCTTCAAGACCCTTCCGGACTGGATACACGAAGTCGTGCTGGTGGACGGCAATTCCACCGACGACACGGTCGACGTGGCCCGTTCCCTGTGGCCGGACGTCAAGGTCGTCGAACAGCACGGCAAGGGCAAGGGGGATGCCCTGATCACCGGGTTCGAGGCGTGCAGCGGCGACATCATCGTGATGGTCGACGCCGACGGCTCGGCCGACGGCGGCGAGATCGTCAGCTATGTCTCCGCGCTGGTCTCCGGCGCCGACTTCGCCAAGGGCTCCCGCTTCGCCAACGGCGGCGGCACCGACGACATGACCTTCATCCGCAAGCTCGGCAACTGGGCGCTGTGCACCGTCGTCAACCGCAAGTTCGGCGCCCGCTACACCGACCTGTGCTACGGCTACAACGCGTTCTGGCGCCACTGCCTCGACAAGATCGACCTCGACTGCACCGGCTTCGAGGTCGAGACGCTGATGAACATCAGAGTGGTCAAGGCCGGCCTGAAGGTCCAGGAGATCCCCAGCCACGAGTACCTCCGCATCCACGGCACCAGCAACCTGCGGGCCGTGCGCGACGGGCTGCGAGTGCTGAAGGTCATCCTCAAGGAGCGCTCCAACCGGCGCGAGCTGCGCCGCCAGGAACACCACTCGCCGATGCTCGACACGGTCCGGGGAGAGGTGTCTTGAGAGATCCCGGCATCTCCGTCGTGATCTGCGTGTACACCGAGGACCGCTGGGAGGACATCCTCGCGGCGGTCTCCTCGGTACGCGCGCAGTCGTACCCGGCGCTGGAGACGCTCCTGGTCGTGGACCACAACCCGGTCCTGAAGGACCGGCTGGAGCGCGAGTACAAGGAGAACGAGGGCGTCCGGGTGCTGCCCAACGCGGGCCCGCGCGGCCTGTCCGCGGGCCGCAACACCGGCATCGCCGCCTCCCACGGCGAGGTGATCGCCTTCCTGGACGACGACGCCGTGGCCGAACGCGACTGGCTGCGCCGCTTCGCCGAGGGCTACGCCGACCCGCGCGTCATGGCGGTCGGCGGCCGTACCGAGCCCGTCTGGGCGTCGGGCCGGCGGCCGGCCTGGTTCCCGGAGGAGTTCGACTGGGTGGTCGGCTGCACCTACAAGGGGCTGCCGCCGGGCCGGGTCCAAGTCCGCAATGTGCTGGGAGGAAACGCTTCCTTCCGGCGTACGGCGTTCGAGGCCGCGGGCGGCTTCGCCACCGGCATCGGCCGTGACGGCGACCGCCGCCCGCTGGGCTGCGAGGAGACGGAGTTGTGCATCCGTCTCACCCGGGCCCGCCCCGACGCCGTCCTGCTCATCGACGACCGCGCGGTGATCCACCACCGGGTGCCCGAACCGCGCGAGCACTTCGCCTACTTCCGCACCCGCACCTACGCCGAGGGGCTGTCCAAGGCACTGGTCGCCCGCAGCGTCGGCGCGGACAAGGGACTGGAGTCCGAACGCCGGTACACCACACGGGTGTTGCCCGCCGGGGTCGCTCGTGGCCTGCGGGACGCCCTGCTGGCCCGGCCGGGCGGCGCGGGACGCGCGGGCGCGATCGTCGCCGGGGTGCTGAGCGCCGCCGGCGGTTACGCGCTGGGCAGCCTGCGCGCCCGGCGGGGCGGTCCGAGGTTCTCGGTCGCGCCGGTCCAGTGGGGCGGCGAACGGCCTGCGGGCGGCGCCGCGCCGGCCGCGGCCGGCGGTGAACCGGTCCACGGCCGGGCCGAGCGGGCCGGCGGCGCCGGCCCCGCCCAGGAGGGCCGCGCACCCGGCACGGGACCGAGCGGGCGGGACCAAGGGGGCACCGATGACTGACACGCCCGTGCCGATCCTCATGTACCACTCCGTCGCCTCCGCCCCGAACGACGCCACGCGTGCCCTGTCGGTCGCGCCGGAGGCGTTCGCGGAGCAGATGGCGGTCATCGGCGACCTGGGCCTGACCCCGGTCACCACCGCCGACCTCGCGACCCGCTGGCGCACCGGCCGCCCGCTGCCCGCGCGGCCGGTGCTGATCACCTTCGACGACGGCTACGAGGGCGTGCACCGGCACGCGCTGCCCGTCCTCGCCAAGCACGGCTACCCGGCCACGCTGTTCGTCTCCACCGGCTGGATCAGGGGCGCGTACGACACCGGGGGCGGTCTCGACACCATGCTCGACTGGCCGCAGGTGTGCGAACTGGCCGCCGCCGGGGTGGAGATCGGCGGGCACAGCCACACCCATCCGCAGCTCGACCAGCTCGACGACGGCGCGCTGCGCACGGAGCTGGCCCGCTGCACGGAGATCGTCGCGGACGAACTCGGCACCCGGCCGGTGTCGTTCGCCTACCCCTACGGCTACTCCAGCCGCCGGGTCCGCCAGGCCGTGCGCGCGGACGGGTACGCCCAGGCGCTCGCCGTCGGCAACGCCCTCGCCCGCCGCCGCCAGGGACCGTACGCGCTGCAGCGGGTCACGGTCCGGCGCGGCACCGGCGCGGAGGAGTTCGAGCGGCTGCTGCACGGCCGCGCCATCGCCCGCACCTTCGCCCGGGACCGCGCCCTGACCAAGGGGTACGCCCTCGTCCGCAGAGCCCGCCAGGTCCGCCGGAAGGCCATCCGTTCCCGTGTCTGACACGACCACCACGACCGAGTCCGCGACGACCGGCGCCGAGGCGCCCGAGAGGCCCGTGCGCCGCTTCCGGCTGCCCGGCACGGGCCGGTCCGGCGACGGCAGCCCGCTGTTCCGCAACGCCTATGCGCTGATGCTCAACACGGGCATCTCCGCCGTCCTCGGACTCGGCTTCTGGCTGGCCGCGGCGCGCTACTACTCCGAGTCGGCGGTCGGACAGGGTTCGGCCGCCATCGCCGCGATGAAGTTCCTCGCCGGGCTGACCGCGGTGACCCTGACCGGCGCCCTGGCCCGCTTCATCCCGGTCGCCGGCAAACGCACCGGCATCCTCATCTTCCGTACTTACGCGGGCAGTTCCATGCTGGTGGCGCTCGCCGCCGGCGTGTTCCTGCTGAGCCTGGACAGCTGGGGGCCGTCGTACCGGTTCCTGCACGGGACGGTCAACGGCCTCGGTTTCATCCTGGCCGTCATCGCCTGGAACGTGCTCACCCTGCAGGACGGCGTGCTGACCGGACTGCGCACCGCGACCTGGGTCCCGGTCGGCAACACCGTGTTCTCGGCCGTGAAGCTGGCCCTGCTCGTCGCCTTCGCCGTCGCCATCCCGACCACCGGCGTCTTCGTCTCCTGGGTGGCCGCGATCGCCACCTCGGTCGTGCCGCTGGGCTGGCTGGTGTTCCGGCGGCTGGTGCCCCGGCACGTGAAGGCGACCGAGGGACGGGCCGACCCGCCGACGCTGAAGCAGGTCGGCAGGTTCCTGGCCGGGGACTACACCGGCTCGCTGTTCTCGCTCGCCGTGATCTACCTCGTCCCGGTGATCGTCGCCGCGCAGGTCAGCTCGGCGGAGAACGCCTACTTCTACATCGCCACCACGATCGGCGGCACGACGGACCTGCTCGCCATCAACATGGGCGCGTCGCTCACGGTCGAGGGTTCGCACGACCCGGCGCGGCTGGCCGCCAACACCCGCGCCGCGCTGAAGCGGATGGCCAGGATCATGCTGCCGATCGCGGCCCTGTGGATCATTGGGGCCCCGTGGATCCTCGGCGTGTTCGGCGAGGGCTACGCCGCCGCGGCGACCCCCCTGCTGCGCTGGCTCGCGCTCGGCTCGGTGCTGCGGGTCGTGATCGAGACGTACTTCGCGGTGCTGCGCGCCCGCAGCCGTACCGCCGGACTCGCCTGGCTCCAGGGCCTGTTGTGTCTGCTGGTGCTGAGCCTGACCCTGCTGCTCCTGCCCCGGATGGGGCTGACCGGCGCGGGTGTGGCCGAGGCCGCCAGCCTCGCGGTGATCGCGGCGATCGCCGCGCCGAAGCTCTGGAAGACCATCCGGACCGCGCCCGCCACCGTGCCCGACACCGCGGCACCCGACGGGGACCTCGCCGACCTGGGCACCGTCCCCCACTCCCGGCTCCGCTCGGGTGGGGGGACCTCCACCGTCATGGCCGGCTCCCCGGCACGCCGGACCGGCCCGGCCTGGGCGCTGGACTCCGACACCCTCGCCCTCGGTATCCACGTCGACTTCGACCACGTGGAACGCCGGCCCGACGTCCGCCCGGGCCCCGGCACACCGCCCGCCGGCACGCCGACGCCCCCGCTGGGCCTTCCCGTGGAGGAGAGGGAACCCGGCAGCGAGGCCTCACTGGGCCCGGCCGAGGCCGAACTGCTGCGGGAGGCGGAGGCGGCGGAGGTCGACGCGCCGTTCTCGCGGGAGGAACTGGAGGGAGCCTTCGGTACGTTCGACACGGGGGCCGGTTCCGCCGTGGCTGCGGCCGCCCCCGACACCGCCGTACCGGACGAGACCGCTGCCGAGGAGCCCGTGCCCGAGGAACCCCCGGCTCCCCTCCTCCCCCTCCGGCGGCGCCTGCTGCCCACCCGCTCCGGTGTCGTCCTCGGCTGTCTGCTGATCGCCGCGCTGCTGCTGTACTGGGTGCCCGCGCTGCGGCTCGGCGAGGCCGACCTGGACCGGATGGGCGGCCTCGGCCTGGTCTCGGTGCTGCCGCTGCCCACCCTCGTCGGAGCGGCCCTGCTGGTCGTCGTGTTCGCCGCGCTGCTGTGGCTGCGCCGCGAACACCGGGTGCTGCTGCTGCTCACCCTGCTCGCCACGGTCGTGTCACTGCACGCGCTGCCCGCCGTGATCGAGAGCGAGCCCCGGTTCCCGACGGCCTGGCAGCACCTGGGATTCATCGACTACATCGACCGCACCGGGTCCGCCGTGCCCGACCTGGACGCCCGCTGGAGCTGGCCGGGCTTCTTCGCGGTGGCCGCGTTCGTCGGCCGGGCCTGCGGGGTCACCGACTTCACCGAGGTGATCCGCTGGTGGCCGACGGCGATCCAGCTCGCCTACCTGGCCCCGATGTTCCTGCTCACCCGCTCGCTGCGGGCGGGCTGGCGGGCGAAGTGGACCGGCGTCTGGCTGTTCGTGCTGTGCGGCTGGGTCGGCCAGGACTACTTCTCGCCGCAGGGCTTCACGTATCTGCTGTACCTGGTGTTCGTGGCGGTCCTGCTCGTCTGGTTCCGGCCGCCGCGCGTGATCTGGACGAGGTTCCGTCCGGGCGAGACCGAGGTGGAGCCGGCCGACCGCCGCCAGCGGGCCGTCCTGCTCCTGGTGCTGATCGGTCTGTACGTGGCGAGCGTGCCCGCCCACCAGCTCACCCCGTTCATCATGCTCGGCGTGCTCGCCGCCCTGGTCCTGATCGGCCGCTGCGAACTGCGCGGACTGCCGCTGCTGTTCGCGGTGCTGGTCGCGGTCTGGGTCGGCTTCATGGCCGAGCCGTACTGGTCCGGTCACTTCAACGACCTGTTCGGCGGGGTCGGCGGCGTCGGCAGCAATGTCTCCACCTCGGTCTCCGGCCGTATCCAGGGCGGCAGTTCCACCCACAAGCTGGTGCTGTACACCCGGGTGCTGCTGGCCGGCTCGACGATGGTGTTCGCCTGCTGGGGCTGGTGGCGGAGGCGCTTCCACCGCTACCGCGAGCGCTCGCTGCTGGTGCTGACCTTCGTGCCCTTCCTGGGCTTCGGCATGCAGTCGTACGGCGGGGAGATGGCGCTGCGCGTCTTCATGTTCGCGGTGCCCGGCGCGACCCTGCTCGCCGCCCTCGCCCTCTTCCCGCGCGCGGGCGTCACCGCGAAGGAGCGCGAGAAGGACCGGGTGAGCCTCGCTCCGCTGGCCGCGCTGCTGGCCGGGCTGCTGCTGATGGGCGGCTTCCTGGTGGCCCGCTGGGGCAACGAGCCGTTCGAGCGCACCCGGCCCGGCGAGGTCGCGGCCATGAACTGGGTGTACGCCCACGACAAACCGACCGTACGGCTGCTGTGGCTGACCCAGGATCCGGTGAACGACGTGACCCCGGCGATGCCGTGGGGCGCGAAGGACATGGAGCGGGTGAACTACGTGCCGACGCTCGCGCCGACCGACCCGGTGCTGGTGTCGGGCCTGGTCAAGGCGCTCAAGGACGCCGGCCCGCACTCCTATCTGATGATCAACAAGAGTCAGGTGACCTATCTGCAGCTGGACGCGGGCTACTCCACGACCTGGGAGCCGCGGCTGGTCGAGAACCTGGACGACCGGCAGGAGCTGACGAAGGTCCTGGTCAACGACGACGTCACGGTGTTCGCCCTGCGCAAGCAGCCGGCGGGCGCGGTGCCGAAGCCGAAACCGGGGCCGATCGGGCCGCAGGTGACCTGGACCCCGTGGTCGGTGGTCGGCGCGCTGGCCGCCGTCGTCCTGGTCCTGCTGCTGGCCGCACGCGAGGTGGCCCGGGTCGCGATCCGGCCCGGTGTGCGCCGGCTGCGGCTGCTCCAGGGCACGTTCTGGTTCGCGCTGCCCCTGCTGGCGGTGGTGCTGGCCTCGCTGGTGCAGCGGTTCCTGACCATGAAGTGAGGGGGGTGGCCCGGCCGGATCAGCGGTCGAGCCACTTCACCTCGTACGGCCGCATGTCGAACCGTTTGCCGTCCACCTGCGCGCTGATCGTCCGGTTCTGCGTGTTGACCACGAGGACGGTCCTGGCACTGGCCAGGACCCGGACGTTGGGCACGTCGTCCGCCGCGACGGACACGGTCCGGTACGCCGTACCCGGCGGGAACGCCTTGGCGAACCGGGACACCAGGTCGTACATCGGCAGGGCCCTGCCGCCGTCGGCGCCGTCGGTGGGCGTCCACAGACAGCCGGCGCAGCCGGTGCCCGTCTTCTCCTCCGGGTTCCAGTAGAAGCCGGAGTCGGCGCCGCCCTTGACCATGGCGATCATCCCGGTGGCCTGCACGGCCACGCGGTGCGGCTCGGACCAGCCCTTGCGGTCGTCGTTGCCGTCGCCGGGCTCCACGTAGTACTCGGCCCACCACAGCGGCAGGTCGTGGGTCTGCCGCCGTACCCACTCGCTGACCGCCGTGAGCTTGTCGGTGGCCGCGAACTCGTTGGGCAGCAGGTCGTCGTCGCGGGTGTAGCTGGAGCCGTCGACCACGGTGAAGTCGGCGCCGGCCTTGTGCGTGTTCCAGTACGTGAAGGCGTCGAGCACCCGCTGGTCCATGGCGCCCCACGGCCCCTTCAGCGTGCCGGAGGCGTCCTGGTCGCGTGGGTCGACGCTGTCCATCACCAGGTAGGGGCCGCCGACCATGATGTCCGTGTCGACCTTCTTCAGCGCCCGGTAGACGAGGTTGTACAGCTTCGTGTAACCCTCGTAGTCCCAGCGGGACTTGGCGTCGTTCCAGAAGCCCTTGAACTCGTTCCAGACGACGAAGTGCCGCACGTCCGGGTAACGCCGGGCCACGGTGGCGGCCAGGTCGGCGAAGTCCTGGTAGTGGCCGGGGGTGGGCGCCGTCTCCAGGGCGGCCTGGCTCCAGTTCGTGTTGTCGACGCCGGCCTTGCCGCCCTTCATCCAGTCCGGGGAGCAGCACAGGGTGATGACCGGGGTGCCGCCGGAGGCGCGCATGAAGTCGACGCGGCGGTCGAGGGCGCCGAAGTCGTAGTGCCCCTCGACCGGTTCGGGGTTGTCCGCGCCCCAGCCCATGATGTGCTGGTTCTGCGCCAGCCCGCGGTTGCCCGTGAGCAGCTGCTCCACCCGTGCGGTGGCCCCGGCGGCTCCCTCGTCGGCGCTGTACTGGGTGTGCGTGAAGCCCCAGCCGACGTACGGTTCCGGCTTCGCGCTCGGGCTCGCGGGGGTGCCGTGCACCTTGTCGCCGTCGCGTGTGGTGCCGGTGGTGCCGGGGCCGCCGGACAACGTGCCGAACAGGGTCACCGCCAGGGCCAGCGCGGCCGCGCCCACACCGAGCAGAGCGGTGAGCCGCCACCGCCGAGTATCCGAATCCCACCCATGACGTCCCATCGAGGACAACAGTAACGGCGGAACCGATGGCTCGGGCAGGTCTTGGAAAGACGCGGGAGACACGGCCCGCGTCCGACGAACGACCCTCCACCGGAGCGAAATGCCGTGCGCGGAGCGCACCGGTGCCGGATCATGGCCGCATGTCTGCGAACCCACACGACGCTCTGCCGATCCGGCTCCACGTCGACGACTCCGACTCGCCGTCCGACGTCGTCGACGCGCTGTTCCTCGGCCGCTTCGCGACGGGCGAGCAGCCGTACTCGCACGCGGCCAACATCGACCGCGTCCGCTCCGGCGCGACCCTGCTGCCGGAGGGCGCCCGCGTGCTCAGGGTCGCGCGTGACGACGACCGCAGCGCCACCCTCGCCGAGGGCGACGGCTGGACCCTGCTGGTCTCCCGCTGGAACCGCGGCGCGGACGTCACGGTGACGGCGACCAGCGCCGAGCTGGCGAAGTCGGTCCTCGACCGGGCCACCGACGGCGCGGCCGACGAACCGGAGCCGCAGCCGGAGAACGTGACCATGGGCTTCTGGTACGTCTCCCCGCGGCGCGGCCCGCACCGCACCACCCGCCAGATCTCCGCGGGCACCTGGGACGAGGTCCGGGCCAACTACACGGCACCGGTGGCGGAGGCGATGGACCGCCTGATGAAGACGACCCCGGAGGACATCGCCGGCCGGCTGCTCCTGCTGCACGGCCCGCCCGGCACCGGCAAGACCTCCGCCCTGCGCACCCTGGCCCGCTCCTGGCGCGACTGGTGCCAGGTCGACTGCGTCCTGGACCCGGAGCGGCTCTTCTCCGACGTCGGCTATCTGATGGACATCGCGATCGGCGAGGAGGACGGCGCGGGCAAGGGCCGCTGGCGGCTTCTGCTGCTGGAGGACTGCGACGAGCTGATCCGCGGCGAGGCCAAGCACACGGCGGGCCAGGCCCTGTCCCGGCTGCTGAACCTCACCGACGGCCTGCTCGGCCAGGGCCGCAACGTCCTGGTCGGCGTCACCACCAACGAGGACCTGGAGCGCCTGCACCCCGCCGTGGTCCGCCCCGGCCGCTGTCTGGCCCGTATCGAAGTGGGCCCGCTGACCCGCCGCGAGGCGGTGAACTGGCTCGGCACCGAGGAGGGCGTCGGCCGTGAGGGAGCCACCCTGGCCGAGCTGTACGCCCTGCGCCGGGGCACGACGCCGACCTCGGTGCCGGGGGCGCGGGACGGCGCGGACGCGGGCCTGTACCTGTAGTGCTTTGATGGTGCTGTGACCTTGTTCGTCGGCACCTCGGGGTGGCAGTACAAGGACTGGCGGGACCTCGTCTATCCGGCCGGGGTCCCGGCGCGGCTGTGGCTGGAGGAGTACACGCGCCTGTTCGCGACGGTGGAGATCAACAACGCGTTCTACCGTCTCCCCTCCCGGGAGAACTTCGAGGCGTGGCGGGAGCGGGTCCCGGAGGACTTCGTGGTCGCGGTCAAGGCCAGCCGCTATCTCACCCACATCAAGCGTCTGAAGGAGCCGGAGGAACCGGTCCACCGCCTGATGAGCCACGCGGCGGGCCTCGGCGACCGGCTGGGCCCGGTCCTGCTCCAGCTTCCCCCGACCCTGCGCGCGGACCCGGCGCTGCTGGACGCCTGTCTGGCCTGCTTCCCGTCCGGCACGCGGGTCGCGGTGGAACCCCGCCACGACTCCTGGTGGACGCCCGAGGTGCGCGAGGTCCTCGCGGCCCGGGGCGCCAGCCTGTGCTGGGCGGACGTCCAGGCCCGACCGGTCACCCCGCTGTGGCGCACCACCGACTGGGGCTACGTCCGCTTCCACCAGGGCCGCGCGCGGCCCTGGCCCCACTACGGCCGCCGCTCCCTGGAGACCTGGGTGGACCGCATCGCGACGACGTGGCGGCAGCGGGAGGACGTGTACGCGTACTTCAACAACGATCCGGGGGGTGCGGCGGTGCGGGACGCGGTGACGTTCGGAAGAGCGGCGGGACGGGCGGGGTTGCCGGTGACCCGGATCCCGGAGCCCGCGCAACGCCGGTAGTCGCCGGGCCCCTACTCCCCGTAAGCCGCCCGCAGCGCATCCCGCACCGCGGCCAGCGCCTGGGACTCCCCCAGTCCCAACCGCCGCACCCGCTCCACGTACGCCTGTGCGGCCAGGGAAGCCTCACGTTCCGCGGCCGAGCCGGCGGCAGCGACGAACGTTCCGTTGCGCCCCCGCGTCTCGATCACCCCGTCGCTCTCCAGCGCCCGGTAGGCCTTGGCGACCGTGTTCACCGCGAGGCCGAGGGCCTCGGCCAGCCCCCGCACGGTCGGCAGCCGGTATCCCACCGGCAGTGCCCCGGACCGGGCCTGCTCGGAAATCTGCGCTCGCACCTGCTCGTACGGGGGCGCGCTGTCGTCGATGCGGATCTTCAGGCTCACGGGCCGATTGTCCCGCACCCGCCGGAAAATGAGAGGCATCCCCGGCACGCCTGCGCCTACCGTGCCTGCCCATGACAGTGATCGTGCGCGACCTGCGCCCCGATGACCGATCCGATGTCGCGGCCTTCGTCCGGGTACGGCATCTCGCCCTGCCCTACATCCTGTGGACCCCGGACGCCGTCCTCCACCACCTGACCCGCACCCCGCCCGAGGCCGCGTTCAGGTCCCTGGTCGCGGAGGAGGACGGCGAGGTGATCGGCACCGCCCAGGTGTCGCTCGTCCACGACAGCCCGGAACCGGGCCAGGGAATGCTCAACATCTACGTGCACCCGGAGCGGACGCGGCGCGGCGCGGGCGGGCTGCTGGTCCGTGCGGCCGAGGAGCACCTGGCCGCGCACGGGGCGAGGAAGCTGTTCGCCTGGCTCCTGGACGAGCCGGCCAACCGGGCCTTCGCCGAACGGCGCGGCTACGGCGTCGGACGCTCCGCCCACTTCCTGCGTCTGGACCTGGGCCGGGCCGCTCTGCCGCCGCTGCCGTCTTCCCCGGCCGGCGTCGAAGTGCGCACGGCCGCCGACTTCTCGGCCGACCCCCGCCCGTTGTTCGAGCTGGACGCGGAGACGATGGCGGACGAACCGAGCGATGTGGACTCCGAGTTCACCGACTACGAGGCCTGGATCGAGGAGACCTGGAAGCACCCGCTGCTCAACCGGGAGCTGACCACCGTCGTGATGGCCGACGGGCGGCCCGCCGCCTTCAGCGTGGCCTACACCGACGGCGGTTCCCGGTACACCACGGCCATGACCGGTACCGCGCGCGCGTACCGCGGCCGGGGCCTGGCCAAGCTCGCCAAGGTCCACGCTCTGCACCGCGCCCGCGCCGCCGGCTGCGCGGAGGCGCTGACGGGCAACGACACCGGCAACGGCCCGATGCTCGCGATCAACAAGTGGCTCGGGTACGAGATCTGCGCGACGGAGGTGCGCTATGTCCGAGAACTCGGCTGACAGGCCGACCCGGTTGGAGGTCGTCCTGGTCAAGGCGGGCCGGACGAAGATCCGTTATCCGGCGGAGCTGCTCCAGGACGACGGCACCCGCCTCGCCGTACGCGCCCCCTGGGCGGGCGCCGGCGTGCGTGACTTCGGCTTCGTTCGCTTCGAGCCCGGCGATCTCTTCACCGAGTACTACTGGCGGAACCGCTGGTACTCGGTGAAGGAGGTCCGCGCGGCGGACGGCACCGTGAAGGGCTGGTACTGCGACATCACCCGCCCGGCGGTCCGCACCGGCGGCGAACTGGTCGTGGAGGACCTCGACCTGGACCTGTGGCGCTCCGCCGACGGCACGGACGTACGGCGTCTGGACGAGGACGAGTTCGCCGGGAGCGGGCTGACGGAGTCGGACCCCGAGGCCGCGTCCGCCGCCGTGGCGGCCCTCGACGAACTGGAGGCGCTGGCCCGCACCGGCGGCTTCGCACGGTTGCTGACCTGACACGCTCGGCGCCCCCTGCCCGACCGGGCTCCCGCTCACACCGTCGCCACCACCGCGTACCGCTCGTCCTCCACCACCTTCCCCCACAACAGGGAGTCGTCGGACAGTCGCTCCACGCGCACGTCCGCGCTCAGCGGCGCGAGCAGCCCGGCGAGCCGGGCGGCGGGGACGCCCACGGGGTGCACGGTGCCCCAGACGCCCTCGACCAGCACGAAACGGCCTGACGGCCGCAGCAGGTCCCGCCAGCGCCGCAGCGCCCGGCCCGGTTCCGGCAGCGCCCAGAGCACATGCCGCACGAGGACCACGTCGAAGCGCTGCTCCCCCACCGGCGGGGCCGCCGCATCCCCGAGCAGGACCACCGCGTCCCGCCCGGCGAGCTTGGCGCGGGCCCGTCCGACCATCTCCGGGGACGAGTCGACGCCCGTCACCCGGTGTCCCCGCTCGGCCGCGAGGAGCGACAGGCTGCCGGTGCCGCAGCCGAGGTCGAGGACGTCGGCGGGGTGGCCGGGCAGCCAGTCGCGGAGCCGGCCTGCCCAGGCGGCGCGGACCTCCGGGTCGCGCAGGCCGTGGTCCGGCTCGTCGTCGAAGGCCGTGGCCTCGGCGTCCCAGTCCACTTCCGGGGCCCCCGCCGCAACCGTGTCGTGGTTCACGTTCGTCATGTCCCAAGAGTGACACCCGCCACTGACAACCCGGCTCCGATGAGGAACTCTCCCCAAAAGCGTCTATCTCCGTGACAACACGGAAACTCGGTAGGCGCTGAAGGAGGCAGCCATGCGCCGCGTAAACGTGCACAAGCCCCTGAAGAAGACGGACAGCCGCCGGATCCGCGAAGAGGCGGAGGAGCGCCCCACAGGGCGCCCCGAAGTGCGCAAGGACATCGCGCGCACCTGGTGGCCCGACGGTTGAACCGCCGGGGCCTTCAGTCCAGCAGCTTGCGGTAGTGAATCCGGTCGTAGGGCCCGTCGACGCGGCGTTCCACGACCTCGTACCCGTACTTCGGATAGATCTTCTGGTTCTCCCACATCAACGCGTTCGTGTAGAGCCGGATCTCGCCGAGGCCGAGCTCACGCGCGCGTGCGTCGACGAACCGCAGCAACCGCCGCCCGACGCCCCTGCCATGGGCATCGGGGTGCACGGCGACGCTGTCCAGGAAGAGATGCCCGGCGAACGCCTCGACCACGACCAGCCCGTCGACGGGCTCCCCGGTGACGAACACCCTGCCCGCGGCCACGTTCGCGGCGTGGTCCGCCTCCATGGGCTGCGGCACCACACCGATCCGCTCGATGTAGGGGCGGTAGGCCGCGTCCGTCACGGCCTGGACGGCCGGCACGTCACCGGCGACGGCCGGCCGGACGCGCTCCGGGTTCACGCCGCTCATGACCGGTCGTCCGAGCCCGTGGCCGACGGCGGTACCTCGACGACGAAGAACAGGAAGCAGGCCTTGGTCGAAAGGTCGTGGAAGCCGTCGGGGAACAACTCACGGGCGGCCGAGTCGGGCTGCGGCTCGCTGATGGCCGAAAGACGGAAGCCGGCGGTGGTGAAGGCGTCGACCATCGCCTGCAACGACCTGCGCCAGAACCTCATCGGGAAGGAGCGCCCGTCGAAGGTCCAGTCGAAGGAGTAGCTGGTGGTCGCGAAATAGTCGGGCCGGGGATCCTCGATCGTGTAGGCCACGAAAGGGTGGTCCACGGACGCGATCAGCCGGCCGCCGGGCCTGAGCACCCGCCGCATCTCGGCCAGCGTCGGCCCCCAGTCCTCCAGGTAGTGCAGGACCAGCGACGCGACCACGTCGTCGAACACGCCGTCGCCGAACGGCAGGCGCTCGCCCAGGTCGGCCAGGTGCAGGGCCACGTCGTCACCGAGCCGTCGCCTGGCCAGCGCCAGCATCGCGGGGCTGGCGTCGATGCCGGTGACCACGGCACCGCGGTCGCGCAGCGCGGCGGACAGGGGTCCCGAGCCGCAGCCGGCGTCCAGGATCCGGCGGCCGGCGACGTCTCCGGCGAGGGCCACCATCGCGGGCCGCGCGTAGTACGCGTTCACGAGGTTGTCCTCGTTCTCCACCGAGTACGCCTCGGCGAAGCTGTCGTAGTCGTTCGCCCGGGCCGGATCCGCGGACTGGGCGAAGGCCTCGGGCACGTCGGTCACGCGTTCCATCGTCGCAGCCTAGCCAGTCCCCGGGGATCTTGTCCTGCTCGCCGGCTCGACCGATCAAGTACCCTGAAGGTACGGCTGGTTGAGAGGGGGCTCAATGGTGCCGGAAGCGATCACGGCGCTGGCGGGTACGGGCGCCGGGGCACTTGTGTCGGCCATGGCCTCGGATGCGTGGCAGACGGGCCGCGACGGTGCGGTCCGGCTGTTCCGGCGCAGGGCGGACGCGCAGCGGGCGTTGCTGGAAGGGCAGTTGGACCACCACGCGACGCTGGTCGAGCGGGCGGACGATCCCGACGGGGCCAGGCAACTGATCGTAGGTCAGTGGCAGTTGGAGCTCGTCCAGCTGCTGACCGAGCATCCGGATGCCGAGCCGGAGCTCCGCCGCCTCGTCGAGGAGGTGCAGAGCGAGCTCCCCCGCGGCGGGAAGAACTGGGTGATGACCAACATCGCCCGTGATCACGGAACGGCGTACGGGGTGATGGGCGGCAACGTCATTCACTACCACCAGGGAATGCCCCCGGAACCTCCCACCGGTGAGGACCCGCGGCCGTGAGACCGGGTGCGGATGACGCGGCCTGGAATGCCCTGCAGGAGATCAGGGTCGAGTCCGGATACGCCTATGGCACGATCGGCGCCGACATCCACGTCTTCGGTGACGGTACGCCCGTGTACCGCCTCTTCGAGCATCAGCCGGTCACCACCGTGGACACCGAGTGGCTGCGGGCCCAGCCCTCCCGCATGCTCGATTCACGCGCCGCGGTGGTCGACTTCACGGGACGCGACGAAGAGTTACGGGCACTGACCGCGTGGCGTGACACCGGGCCACGTCTCGCCGTCCGCTGGCTGCACGGCGAAGGCGGACAGGGCAAGACCCGGCTCGCCCTCCAACTGGCCTCCGATGCCGGCGCCAGGGGCTGGAAGGTCGTGGACGCGGTCCACGGCACCGACACCCACCCCCCTGCGGACCTCGAGCAGGACCTGCGTCCGGACGGACACGCGGGGGTGCTCGTCCTCGTCGACTACGCGGACCGCTGGCCCGTCTCCCATCTGAGCTGGCTGTTCCACAACCAGCTGCTGCGGAAGGACGTTCCCGCCCGTGTCCTGCTCCTGGCCCGGTCGGTCGACCAGTGGCCGGCGGTCCGCGGGAGGCTGAACCGGCTGAGGACGAACGCCGACTCCTCCGACCAGTACCTGGCTCCGGTCCCGGAGGCCGGAGAACAGCGCGAGCATCTGTTCCGCGTCGCACGTGACAGCTTCGCCCGGCATTACCCGCAGATCACCGGGCCGAAGAGGATCAGTCCCCCGGACGCGCTGAACGACGCGGAGTTCGGGCTGACCCTGGCCGTGCTGACGGCCGCCCTCGTGGCCGTGGACGCCGCGGCCCACGGCCGGCGCGCCCCGGCCGGGATGACCGGACTCACCGCCTACCTGCTCGACCGCGAGTACGAGAACTGGGAGCAGCTCTACGAGACTTCCGGGGCGGGGTCCGGCTACCGCACGCCTCCGGCGGTGATGGCCCGCATGGTGTTCCTGGCCGGCCTCATCGGCCTGAGCCACCGAAGCCATGTGGAACGGCTGCTCTCCGTGGTGAGCGACGAGATCCCGCCCGAGGTGCTCCTCGCCGACCACTCCGTCTGTTACCCGGCCACGGAACTGTTCCGGGAAGGGGTGCTCCAGCCTCTGCTTCCGGACCGCCTCGCCGAGGACTTCCTGGCATTCACCTTGCCCGGCAGCCCCGTCACCGCCTATCCCACGGACCGTTGGGCCGCCGCCGTCTGCACCACCTTCCTGCAGCCCCTCCCCGACGCCCTCCCGCGGCACTGGATCATGCGTGCGGTCACCTTCCTCGCCGCCGCGGCCGCCCGATGGCCGCATGTCGGCACCGGTTACCTCTATCCGATGCTCGCAGCGCACCCCGAGGTCGCCACTCACGCGGGCAGCACCGCTCTTCTGCAGCTGGCTTCCGTGGAGGACGTGGACCTGGACATGCTGACCGCGGTCGACGACACGATCGAGGACCTCAGCGGAGAGCTGGCACGGCTCGACCTGGCCACCGGGGCCGTGGCCACGTGTGATCGGGTCACCCCCCGGCGGCTGGAGGCCACCTCCGCCCCGGACGAGCGGATGCGGCTGCTGAACCGGCTGGGGCTGCGGATGCTGCACGCCGGGCGGCCGTTCGACGCGGTCAAGCCGCTGGGAGACGCGGTGGACCTCGGGCGGCAGAGCATGGCGGAGGCCGACCCTTCCGTCCTTCCCCTCCAGGTCAAAGCCCTGATCCGGCTGAGCCGGGCGCTGACGGACACCGGGGGCCTGCTCGTGATGGCGTTCGCCCTGTGCGTCGAGGCCAGTCAGGTCGCGCGGGCGCTTGTCGACGACGGCTCGGACAGGCAACTGCTCCTCCTCGCGGAATGCCTCTCGACCGCCAGCGACAACGCCCATGCCCTGGGGCGGGGTGAGACGGCACTGGAATTCATCGACGAGGCCGTCTCCATCTACGAGTACCTCCGGGAGACCTCGCACGACTCCGTCCTGCCGCAGCTCGCTTCGGCACTGAGCGCGCAGGGCAGGCGGCTGCGTGCACTGGGCCGGATCCAGGAGTCGGCGCGTCCGACCTTCGATGCGGCCGAGATCCGCAACAAGCTCACCGACGCCGACTTTCCGACCCACTTCGCCGACAACCTTCGCTCCGTCATCGAGGTCGGCATCTGTACGGGTGAGATGGGCCTGACGGACCGAGCTCTCGGTTTCTTCGAGATGGCAACCGATCACCTGCGGCGGTTGATTGCGGTCCACCCGGCTCTCCTTCCCGATCTGGCCGACGGACTGGAGTGGACCGGACGGCAACTCGCCGAGGCGGGACGGACGGACGAAGCGCTCGCCGTCACCGAGGAGGCGGTGGCCATCCGGCGGAAGGAGTGGGACGCCGACTCGGCCAACGCGAAAGCGCTGGCGAACTCGCTGCATCTGCTCGCACTCCGGCTCGACGCGTGCGGACGCACGGACGAGGCGGCCGATGCCGCTGGGCGGGCGTTCCAGCTCCGCTGGGCCTTGGCGAACAGCTCACCGGAGGTGGACGTCTTCGGCGCCATCGCCCTCGACCTGGGCCTACGGGGGCGCCTCCTGCGACGACTGGGCCGGCTGGACGAGGCGGAGAGCGACCTCAAGAACGCTCGCGAGTCCATGCGGCACTTGACGGCCCAGCACATGACTCCGCGGTTGCCGGAACGCCTTGCCGGCGTTCTCGACGAGTTGGCCGGTGTGCTTCACGAACTCGGCCGGGCCCACGAAGCACGGGACGTCGCCGCGGAGGCCGCGACGATGCGGCGGCGTACCCCGCCGGCGCCCTCGCCACGCCGTCGACGGGTGTACTCGCGGGCGAGGGCGTTCCAGCGGCCGGACGAAGCAGGGACCGAGGAGTTGGCGACCCGTCTCACCCTGGAAGCCGCGGTCCTCGTGCACCGCCCGTTGGCGGAGAAGGAGCCGGAGCGCTATCTGCCCCCACTCGCCGTAGCCCTGCACAACCTCGGACGACATCAGCTCCGCGACGGCGGGAGACCGGACGATGCCGTCGCATCGCTCCAGGAGTCATGCGCCGTCTTCCGGGAGCTCGCCAGGAACAACGTCTTCTTCGTGCCACAACTGGCCCTCACCTTGAACAATCTCGGGTCCGCCCTGTACCGACTGGACCGCAGGCGGGATGCTCTTGTCCCGTTCGAGGAAGCCGCCGGCCACTACCGGGCCCTCGCCCGCACGGACGCCTCCTATGGGGAGCTCCTGGTATCGGCGTTGAACAAGGTGGGCCTGGTGCTGCACGAGCTGGGCAGGCCCGAGAAGGCGAGGGAGGTCTTCTCGCAGGCGGTGACGATCCGCGACGCGGGCTCTGCCGGGGGCTCTTCCTGAGCCCCCGGTTAGTCCGGCCTTAACGGCACCATAAGGATCTCCTCCACCCGCCTCCAGCAGGCGATTCCGCGGTTTCTTGGGGCTAGCTTCGGATCACCCCCCACGGGTTCCCGCCCCGCCGAAGGGCCGTCTGCCGAGGAGTTCCGCATGCCCGCTCGCGTCCGCCGTACGGCCGCCGTCGTCGCCGTACTCGGTCTGCCGGCCGCCCTGACCGCGCTCGCCGCCGCCCCGGCGTCGGCGCACGGCTCGATGGGTGATCCGGTCAGCCGGGTCTCGCAGTGCTACGCGGAGGGGCCGGAGAGCCCGAAGTCGGCCGCGTGCAGGGCGGCGGTGGCGGCCGGGGGCACGCAGGCGCTGTACGACTGGAACGGCATCCGGATCGGCGACGCCGCCGGGCAGCACCGGAAGCTGATCCCGGACGGCAAGCTGTGCAGCGCGAACAACGAGGAGTTCAAGGGCCTGGACCTGGCCCGCGCCGACTGGCCGGCGACGAGCGTGCACGGCGGCTCGTACACCTTCAGGTACCGGGTGACGGCCCAGCACAAGGGCACCTTCAAGGTCTATCTCACCAAGCCGGGTTACGACCCCGCCAAGCCGCTGGCCTGGTCCGAGCTGGATCTGGAGCATCCGGTGGCGACGGCCACCGATCCGGTGGCCTCGGGCGGCTTCTACGCCTTCTCCGGCACGCTTCCCGAGCGGTCCGGCCGGCAGTTGCTGTACGCGATCTGGCAGCGCTCGGACAGCCCGGAGGCCTTCTACTCCTGCTCGGACGTGGACTTCGGCGGCGCCGGTGTGGGAAGCGCGGGCGCGAGCCCCGCTCCGGCCGCCTCCGCGCCCTCCGACCGGCAGGTCGCGGTCGGTGCCGACAAGTCGACGATGCGGCACCACGGTCACGGCGGTGACGGAACACCCGCCCCCGCGCGGCAGCCCGCCGGAGCGCCCGGCACGCCCCCCGCGCCCAACGCGCCGAAGGCGGCCGGTACGTCGGAGAACCTCGCGGAGACCGGCGCCTCCACCGGCACCACGTACGTCGCCCTCGGCGGTGCGGCGGCGCTGGCGCTCGGTTCGGCCGCGCTGTTCCTGTCGGTGCGGCGGCGGGCGACGGGTGGCGCCCACCGCCGGTGAGGGTTCCGGGGCCTGTCCGGCGGCTCAGGCCGGACGGGCCCCGGCGGCACGTCAGCTGAAGGCGGACGCGCAGGTGGTGTCGGTGGCGTGGGCCGGGTCGAGCGCGTTGGCCACCTCGTGGAAGGCGATGCGGTCGAACAGGCCGATGGCGACGTGCTCGGAGAGGTCGAGCGGGCACAGGTCCTGGAGCAGGACGTTGTGGACGTCGGAGCCGCTCAGGTACTGGCTCCGCCACGGCGTGGCGACCTCGTCGTACTTGGTGGCGATGACCGTGTAGTGCACTCCGGGGTCGGTGTCGCCGCCCGCGTTGAGCTTGGTGAGGAAGTCGGAGCCGGGCAGCTGGTCGGCGAGGCCGGGGGTGGTGGCCTTGATCAGGCCAGCGGCGCCGGGGAAGTACGGCAGCAGGTTGGTCAGGCCGCTCAGGGTGGCGCCGTGGTTGTCGGGGGCCAGGCCGACGAGGGCGTTCACCTTGGCGTCTCCGCCGAGGAACCTCAGGTAGTAGCGGGGCATCATGCCGCCCTGGGAGTGCCCGACGAGGTCGGCCTTGGCGGCTCCGGTCGCGGCGAGCACCTTGTCCACGAAGGCCGACAGCTGTTCGGCCGACTTGTCGATGGGACCGAGGCCGTAGAAGAGGGGGACGCCCGGCAGTTGGCCGTAGTCGAGGGAGTAGACGCAGTAGCCGCGGTCCTTCAGGTACGGGGCGAGGGAGAGCCAGTTGTCGACCGAGTTGCCCAGGGTGCCGTGCACCAGGACGACCGGGCGGGGATGGGCGGCGGAGGGCTTGCAGGAGTAGTCGTTCCAGCCTCCCCCGCTCTCGGCTTCGCTCGAGCGGGGGGACGCCGAGCTCGGAGCGGCGTCGGTGGCGTGCGCGGTGGCGGCGGGAACGGTGGCGACGGCGGCGGTGAGGAGCAGCGCGGCGAGGGGTCTGAGCGCTCGCTTCCAGGGCAGCATCGTGTGATCTCCTTGCGGCTCAAGGGAGGTGGGGGCCTTACCCTGTGATCCGGATCACGAGGATGCTGTTCACTCGTCAAGTTACGGGCGAGTAGCACACGTGTGAAGTTACGCGTCAGTAAAAACTTCCAGTGATAACCAGAGCGTCACCGAACGCTGACGGAACATCACCAGGCAGGCCGGATCGGACCATAGGGAGCGATCCGCGCCAAACGCTCGCCCAACACGCGCACTTCACCCTCGCCCAGCAGTTCGGCCCATCCCCCCACGACCTCGGCCGCCGCCGCCTCCGCCGCCCGGGTGCAGGCCCGGCCGCGGTCGGTCAGCACGACCAGCCGGGCCCGCGCGTCCTGCGGATGCGGCCGCCGCTCGCCGTACCCCTTGCGTACGATCTCGTCGACGAGCTGACTCGCGGCCTGCTTGGTCACCCCGAGGTGCGCCGCGAGCTCGGTGACGGTGGCACCGTCCGGAGCGAGTCGCGCGAAGGCGAAGCCGTGCGCCGGCCGCAGATCGGTGAACCCGCGCGCCACCACCCCGTCGTGGATGCGTTGCGTGAGGTCGCCCGCGACGGCGAGCAGGGCGGCGGACAGGGCCATGGCTTCGGAGTTCTGCACGGGGGCATTGAAACACCCTTGACGGATTGGTCAAGCAGCTTGACCATATAGACAAGCCGCTTGACCACTTGAACGGAGATCACCGTCATGCCCGTCATCCGCTCCTCCGAGGCCACGACCCATGAGATCCACGGCGCCCGCTTCGTCTCGTACGCCACCCCGCTCACCGGCAGCAAGGAGCTGTGCGCCTGGCGCGGGGAGATACCGGCGGGCACCAAGGCGCCCGCCCACACCGTCAACCGGGAGGAGATCTTCCATCTACTGGTGGGCGAACTGCTGATCACCCTCGACGGCCGCACCGAGCGCATCGGCGCGGGCGACACCGTGATCGTCAATCCCGGCACGACCCTCGCCGTGGAGAACCCGACCGATCACACCGCCCTGTCCTGGGGAACCACCTCCGTCGGCCTGGAGGCGGAGCTGGCCGACGGCACCCTGATCACGCCGCCCTGGGCCAATTGACAGACGTGGAACCGCCGCCACCCCCGAGCGCGCCCGGCATCACCGCCCTGGGCCCGAACTTCGCCCGCGCGCGGTCCGCGACCTCCTCGATGCGGCGGACCTTCTCGTCCACGGGATCGAAGGTGAGCTGGCAGGAGGCCTGGTCGGCGGGGGCCAGGCCCTCCGCACGCAGGGCGAGCGCGCGGACCCGGGCACGCTGCAGGCCGAGCGCCTCGTACATGCCGTAGGCCGCCCTCGTCAGGGCCGCCGAGTGCGCGGTCGGCTCCTTCAGGGTGCGGCTGCGGGTGGTCGAGGAACGGTCGGCGTAGCGGACGGTGAGGGTCAGGGTGCGGCAGACCTTCCGCACCGCGCGCAGCCGGGCACCGAGCTCCTCGGTGGCGGACAGCAGTGCCCTGCGGTGCCGGTCGGGGTCCAACTCGTCGATCTCGAAGGCGCGTTCCGCCGCCAGTGCCCGCGAGACGGTGTTCGGCACGACCCGGCCCCGGTCGATGCCGCTCGCCTTCTCGCGCAGTTCGCGGCCCGCCTTCGCGCCGATCAGCCGCTGGAGCGTGGACAGCGGTGCGCCGGCGACCAGGCCCAGGGTGTCCAGGCCGTACTCGCCCAGGGTGCGGGCGGTCGCCGCGCCGACGCCGGGCAGCGCGGACACGGGCCGCTCGGCGAGGAAACCGGCGATGCCGTCCGGGTCCTCGGGCACGGCACACGTCGCCCCGGGCCGGGCGTCCAGCAGCGCCACGCGGGCCAGCATGGGGCCCGGACCGGCTCCGATCACGCAGTCGACGCCGTACCGCGCGAGGGCCCGCACCCGGATCACCGAGGCCAGCTCCACCGCGTCGCGCCCGAAGTACCGCTCGGCGCCGCGCAGATCGGCCAGTGCCCCGTCCGGCGGCAGAGCCTGAACGACCGGGGTGAGGTCCTCCAGCAACCCGAGCAGTCCCGGCAGGGCCGCCTCGTACATCGGCGGCAGCTGGAAACGTACGCAGAGAATGGTCATCCCGCACTCCCCGGACTCTGGTGCCACAACTTCCGTACGGCAGCGGGCCCTTGTGAGGCCTCCTGCCCCGCGGGCCGCAGATCGGCCCACGGATGCATCTGGTATCCGGTCGGCAGCTGGATCCGCCGCCCACCGGTCGGGTCGCCGCCCGCGCCCTCGGCCACGGGCTCCGCGAGCCGCGCCGCGACCTCGTCGAGGCCGCCCTCGGCACGCAGTTCCACCAGCTCGGCGAGGTTCCAGGCGGCGGAACCCACCACGCTCAGGCTCCGCGGGCCACGCCGCTGCACCACTCCGCGCACCAGCAGCAGCCACGAGTGGAAGACGGTGTGCGCGCAGGCGTCGTGCGAGTCGTCGAAGAACGCCAGGTCGACCAGTCCCGTGCCGTCGTCCAGCGTGGAGAAGATGACCCGCTTGCCGGACCGGATCGGCGGCGTCTGGGTGGCCGCCTTGGCGCCCGCGACCAGCACGGTCTCCCCGTGCCGCGCCTCCCGCAGCCGACGCGCGGAGACCACGCCCAGCTCCTTGAGGAACTCCCGGTGGTCGTCCATCAGATTGCGCGAGGCGTCCATGGACAGCACGCCCAGCTCGGCGCTGAGCCGTTCCGCCGACGTCAGATCCGGCAGCCCCGCCGGCGCGGTCTTCCGCCCGCCGGCCAACGGGAGTTGACCGCCACCGCCGCCCCGGGCGCCCCGGTGCAGCTCGGTCAGGTGCAGTTGCAGATCGCGCCGGTTGGCACCGAAGGCGTCCAACGCGCCCACCTGCGCCAGCCGCCCGGCGAGGGGGCGGCTCGGGCGGGCCCGCTCCCAGAAGTCCAGCAGGGAGGCGTACGGCTGTCCGTCCGCGATCCGCTTCGCCTCCGCCTCGCTGATGCCGTGCACGTCGGAGAGAGCCAGCCGGAGGCCCCATACGGCAGGTGATTCAGACACCAGTTCGATCCTGTGTGCGACACCGGACACGTTCACGTCCAACGGCAGGATCGGCACCCCGCGCCGCCGCGCGTCCGCCAGCAGCAGCCGCTTCGGATACATCCCCGGATCGTGCGTGAGCAGTCCGGCGTAGAAGGCGGCCGGGTGATGGGCCTTCAGCCAGGCCGACTGATAGGTCGGCACGGCGAACGCGACAGCATGCGCCTTGCAGAACCCGTAGGACCCGAACGCCTCGACGATCTCCCAGGTCCGCTGAATCGTTTCCGCCCCATATCCCCTGGCCGCGGCCTGCTGCGCGAACCACACCTTGATCCGCCCCTGCGACTCCGGGTCGGACAGGCCACGCCGCACCCGGTCGGCCTCGCCCCGCCCGCACCCGGTCATGACGGCGACGATGTCGATGACCTGCTCATGGAAGACGACGACGCCGTACGTCCCCTTCAGCGCCTCTTCCAGATCCGGGTGCGGACAGCGCACCGGCGCCCGCCCGTGCCGTGCCTCGATGAACGGCCGCACCATGTCGGCGGCGACGGGTCCGGGCCGGAACAGCGAGATGTCGACGACCAGATCATGAAAGGTACTCGGCTGCAGCCGCCCCACCAGGTCCCGCTGCCCCGGCGACTCGATCTGGAAGCACCCCAGCGTCTCGGTCGAACGGATCAGCCGATACGTCTTCGGATCTCCCGCCGGCACCGCGTCCAGATCGATCCGCTCCCCCGTCACCCGCTCCACCTCGGCGACCGCGTGCGCCATCGCCGACTGCATCCGCACACCCAGCACATCGAGCTTGAGCAGGCCGAGGTCCTCCACGTCCTCCTTGTCGAACTGCGACATGGGCAGCCCCTCACCGCTGGTCGGCACCACCGGCGTACGGGCGAGAAGCGAGGCGTCGGACAGCAGCACCCCGCACGGATGCATGGCGACCCCGCGCGGCAGGGCGTCGAGCGCCTCGACCAGCTCCCACAGCCTGCCGTACCGCTCCTTCTCCCCCGCGAGTTCCTTCAGCTCGGGCAGCTCCTCCAGCGCGGCACGCGCATCCCGGGCCCGGATGTGCGGAAAGGACTTGGCCACCCGGTCGATCTCGGCCGGATCCATGGACAGGGCGGCACCCACATCCCGGATGGCATGCCGCACCCGGTAGGTCTCCGGCATGGACACGGTCGCGACCCGCTCCTCACCGAACCGCCCGATGATCGCCCGGTACACCTCCAGCCGCCGCGCGGACTCCACATCGATGTCGATGTCCGGCAGCACCACCCGCTCCTTGGACAGGAAGCGCTCCATCAGCAGCCCGTGCTCGACCGGGTCCGCGTGCGCGATCCCCAGCAGGTGATTGACGAGCGACCCGGCCCCGGACCCCCGGGCGGCCACCCGGATCCCCATCTCCCGTACGTCGTCGACGACCTGGGCCACCGTCAAGAAGTAGGAGGCGAACCCGTGATGGCCGATGATGTCCAGCTCGTGGTGCATCCGCTCCCAGTACGCACGCCTGCCGCCGTACCCGAGCCGCACCATCCCCGCCACCGCCCGCGAGGCGAGCGCCCGCTGGGCGGTGCGCCGCCCGGCCCCCACCAGATGCGCCTCGGGAAAGTGAACGGTCCCGATGCCGAGGTCGTCCTCGGGGTCGACCCGGCACTCCTCGGCCGTGGCCAGGGTCTGCTCCAGCAGCCGACGGGCGGTGTCCCGCCGGTATCCGGCGGCCTCCACGACCCGCTCGGCAACCCCCGCCATCGCCTGCGCGTCCTTCAGCCACGCCTCTCCGGAGTCCAGCTCCCCGCGCGGGTCGACCGGCACCAGCCGGCGCGCGGCGTCCAGCACGTCGGCGACCGGCCCCGCCCCGGGATCGGCGTACCGTACGGCGTTGCTGAGCACCGGCCGCACCCGCTGCTCGGCGGCGAACCCGACGGTGCGGGCGGCCAGCCGCAGGGAGCCGGTCCCGGTACCCGTACGGCCGTGCCAGAAGGCCTCCAGCCGCACCGCGTCGCCGTAGACCTCACGCCACGCTCCGAGCAGCTTCGCGGCCCGGTCGGGACGCCCCGCCGCAAGAGCCCGCCCCACATCCGACCCGGGCCCGAGCAGGACCACGAGCCCGTCCCCGTGATTCGCGGACCAGGGAAGCAGCGGAGCCCCCTCTCCCGCATGCGCCGCGGTGACGATCCGGCACAGGTCGGCCCACCCCCGGGCCCCGTCCCGGGCAAGAAAGGTCACACGCGGAGCCGACTCGTCGACGAAGGCACCACCGCGCACCGGCACCCGCCGCCGCTCGCTCCGCACGGCCTCGGCCGCACCCACCGCCAGGTCCACGCCGAAGAGCGGCCGCACCCCCACCCCGGCACAGGCCTTGGCGAAGCGCACCGCACCGGCGACGGTGTCCCGATCGGTAAGGGCGAGGGCGTCCATCCCCCGCTCCGAGGCACGCCCGGCCAGCCGCTCCGGGTGGGATGCCCCGTACCTCAGGGAGAACCCGGAGACGGTGTGCAGATGCGCGAAGCCCGGCACACGCACCTCCCGCACTCGCACGGCTCTCGAACATCAGTTCCCTACTTCCACCCCCACCATACCTCCATTCTCGAACGTACGTACGACATCCGTTCGACACCCCGCCACCTGCACAAACGCCACCCCACTGCCCTGCGGGGACATGACACGGACAAACACCCCGCACACCACGAAGCCCCGCCCCCAGGCCACCCAGGGACGGGACTCCACGGATCGAACCGGACGGAACGAATCAGCCGATCTGCGCCCCCGTGGCGGACAGCGCGGCGGTGACCGGCTGGAAGAACGTCTCCCCGCCGGAGGTGCAGTCACCGCTGCCACCGGACGTCAGCCCGATCGCGTTGCTCCCCGAGAACAGCGAGCCACCACTGTCCCCCGGCTCGGCGCACACGTTCGTCTGGATGAGCCCGCTGACGGTGCCCTCCTGGTAGTTCACCGTGGCGTTCAGGCCGGTGACCGTACCGTCGTGCACATGGGTCGTCGACCCGCTGCGCGTCACCTTCATCCCCACCGTCGCCTCGGCGGCGCCGGTGATCTTCTGGGTGGAGCCGTTGTACAGGTCCACCTCGCTCGGGTGGTCGACCTGCGCCGTGTACTTCACGAGCCCGAAGTCGGTCCCCGGGAAGTGGGACTCCGCGTTCTGCCCGATCTCCTTGCCGCTGGAGTCCGACCAGCTGGAGATCGCCGCGGTGCAGTGCCCGGCGGTCAGGAAGTACGGCTGCCCGTCCTTGACCACGTTGAAGCCGAGCGAGCACCGCCCGCCGGACCCGCTGATCGCGTCACCGCCGGCGACGAAGGGCTTGAACTGCCCCTTCGACCGCTTCAGTTCGGCCTTCGCGCCCAGCCCGTCGACCACCTTGCTCAGCTTGGTCCACTGCGCGCCGGAGACCGTCCTGTCGGCGGTGACGACGACCTTGTTGCTCACCGGGTCGGTCGACCACGACGTCCCCGGTATGGTCGCGTCCTTCTTCAGGGTCGTCCGTGCGCCGTCCAGCGCGGCGAGCGAGTTGGCGACGAGTCTCGCCTTGGCCCCGGCCGCCTCGACGGTCTTCACGGCGCCCTGGTCGAGCACGTTGACGACGAGGCTCCTGGCCTGGGCGTCGTAGTAGCCGCCGGCCGCGTCGGAGCCGAGGCTCTTCAGCAGCGTCGAGGCGAGATTTCCGGCCGCCGGAGCGGACAGAACCTTCGGCGCAGGAGCCGACTTCGCGGGCTCGCTGGCGTTCGCACTCTGCAAGGTGACACCCGCGGCGACCAGTGCGGCGATTCCCGCACCGGCCACGGCGGCCCGCCGCCCGGATATGCGTCGGTGCTTCAACTCACGTCCTCCTGTGGGGGGATGGCCCGCGGGTTGTGGGGACCCGTCGGACCGGAAGGCTGGTTGACGAGCGCCCACTCTTCCGAACGGCACAGGGAGCACACAAGGTTGACTTCAGGACGCGCGTAGAGAGGGCTTCCACCACCCCACCGGCTTGACCGGCCACGGACCCACCAGGGAATTCGCACTGCAAACACGACACGCAAGGAGCCCTCAGCGGAACGTGACGACACCGCATGGCTTGTTCTCGCCCCTTGCCGGGCAACGGAAAAGCCTCCGCGCACCCACGGCACGCGGAGGCTCACCAAGGCGGAAACCGGACCGTCAGGGCAGCGTGACCCCGTAGTAGCTCAGCGCCTCGGTCACCGGCTGGAAGAAGGTCGTACCACCGGAGGTGCAGTCACCGCTGCCACCGGACGTCAGCCCGTACGCCACGCTTCCGCCGTACAGCGGACCGCCGCTGTCGCCGCCCTCGGCGCACACCGTGGTCTGGATCAGCCCGTAGACGATGTCGCCGCTGCCGTAGTTGACGGTGGCGTTCAGCGCGGTGACCCGCCCGCTGTGCGTACCGGTGGTGGAACCACGCCGGTACACGGTCGTGCCCACGGACGGCGTGGCCGCGCTGGTGATGGACTGGCCGCCCACGGAACTCGGATGCGAGATCGAGGAGTTGGTGTACCGCACCAGCGCGAAGTCGTTGCCCGGGAAGCTGTAGCCGACGTTGGTGCCGAGCACCGTGCTGTGGCTGGAGTTGCTGTACCAGGTGGAGGCCACCTGGCCGCAGTGGCCGGCGGTGAGGAAGTAGTAGGTGCTGCCGCTGTGCACGTTGAAGCCGAGCGAGCAGCGGTACTGACCGCCGTAGATGGCGTCGCCGCCGCTGATCAGCTTGCTGAACCTGCCGCGGGTGTGCTTGATGGTGAGTGCGCCCGCCTCGGCGCCGGCCTGCTTCTTGATCTCGGTGATCTGGGCCTTGGAGACCCTGCTGTCGACGGTGAGGACGACACGGTTGGTCTTGCTGTCCACGGCCCAGGCGGTACCGGGCACGTTTGCCTTCAGGATGGAGTCACTGGCCTTGGCGAGCTGGGTGGCGCTGAACGTGCCGTCGTCGCTGGCGTTCGCGGTGGGGGCGGCGAACGCGGCCGCGGCCAGGAAGCCGGTGGCCACGGCGATCAGCCGGGTCCGTCTCGCAGTGCCGTTGCGGGGAGTGGTGCGCTTGATCCTCACTTTTCGTTCCCTCCCAGGGGAAGTCGGGGGCCCGCGTGGGGTCGGGGCCCGTGAGTCGCAGCCAGGGGGGCCGCCGGATTCCGAACACGCATGCCCCCTGGCAAGCGCTGAGGGGGAGTATTCGGCCGAACGACCGGTCGCCACAAGGGTGCCTTTCGGCCGTCGGACTTTGAACCACTCTTACGCGGCAGCTCTTGACATCCGCTCAGCACACGCTGACGCCACCCCAGCGCATTCCGACAATCAGCCAAACGCACGCTGACGACGGCTCAGCGCCCGCTCCCCCGCCTCGATCGCCAGGTCCAGCGTGTTGCCGGGCGGCGGAAAAGGGCAGATGAAGTGGTCGGCGAAGGCGCACGGTGGCAGCTGGGCACGGTTGAAGTCGACGGTCGTACGTCCCTCGGGATCCGGCGCGGCCGGATGGAGGAAACGGAACCGGAAGCTGGTGTCGCCGCTGGTGGCGTCGGCGAACACCGCCCACAGCAGTCCGTCGCCCTGCTGCGCGACCTGAAGCGTCAGCTCCCGTCCCGCCAGAACGAAGGCGAGTTCGCCGGCGAGGGCGAGCCCCCGCTCCCGCCCGTCCGCGTTGCCGACCCGCACGGTGCGGGTGTCGTCGTACGGCGTGAAACGCCCCGGCACCGACCAGCGGGGGTCGTACGGGGTGGCCTCGATGCCCTGGAAGGCACGCCTGGTGCTGGACCCCGGGTCGTAGACCCGCACCCCCCACGCTCCCTCGCGCACCAGCACGATCAGCCGTTGTTCCCCCCGCGCGACCCGCGCGCGCTCCTGTGGCCCGAGGTCGGCGGCGAGCCGGACCTCACCCGTGAAGGGCCGGCCGTCCACGGTCAGACCGTCGACGCCGGTGGCGGTCAGCACGATCCCGTCGGCGTCCGCCACCCAGGTCCCGGGAATGTCCGGAAGTCGACCGTCCGGATGGTCCTCGACCCAGTGGGTGGTGGTCAGCGCGAGCGGCCCGTAGGGCGCGGAGACCTTCTCGACGCGCTTCTCGTGCCACTGCTTCCACGCGTCGGCCGCGTCCGTCGTCATGTCGTCTCTCCTTTTCCCTGCGATCGGTCTTCGCCCGCCGGACGGGGCAGCCCGAGATGGGAGCGGAGGGTGCCGCCCCGGTATTCCGTGCGGAACGCGCCACGTTCCTGGAGCAGCGGCACCACCCGGTCCACGAACTCCTCCAGCCCGTCGGCCGCGAGCAGGAAGCCGTCGGCCGCTCCCTCGCGGACCCGGGCGTGCAGTTCACCGGCGACCGAGTCGGGCGTGCCCACGAAGGACTGCCTGCCCGTGGTCTCGAGCACGGCCTCCCGGCTGGAGAGCCCCTTCTCCTCCGCCAGCGCCCGCAACCTCGCCACACGCGCCAGGGTTTCGCCGTCCCTGCTCCGAGGGGCGATCGCGGGCAGCGGGCCGTCGGGGTCGTGCCCGGCGAGGTCCACGCCCCAGAGCCGCTCCAGTGTGTACAGCGCGTACTGCGGGGTGACCCGTCGCCGTCTGATCCCGGCGGCCCGCTCCTGCGCCTCGGCGGCGGTGTCCCCGAGCACGACGGTGACGCCGGGCATGATCCTCAGCTCCTCCGGTGCGCGGCCGTAGGCGGCGAGCCGCCGCCCGACGTCGGCGTGGCGGACGCGGGCCGCCTCCGGCGGGCCGTGCCGGGTCAGGAGCACGTCGGCCGTGGCCGCGGCCAGCTCCCGCGCCGCCTCGGACTCGTCCGCCGCGATCACCACGGGCCGCCCCTGCGGTGAGCGCGGCAGCCCGAACTCCCCGGCGACGTCGAAGTGCCGGCCCCGGTGCGCGAACGGCCGGGGTGTCCCGTCGGGCGTCCAGGACTCCCACAGCAGCCTGGCCACGGTGACGAACTCGGCGGTCCTCGTGGCGCGCGGGGCACGCTCCGGGCGGGCGCCCGGGCGGAAGTTCTCGGCGGCCTCCGGGGTGGCCGCCACCCGCCAGGCCGCCCGGCCCCCGCTCAGGTGGTCCAAGGTGGCGATGCTGCGGGCGAGTTCGTACGGCTCGCCGAAGGCGGTGTCCGCCGTGGCGGCGAGCCCGAGCCGCGCGGTGCCTGCGGCGAGCGCGTTCAGCAGGGCGACCGGTTCGGGCCGTGCCGCCGGTTCGAGGTCGTGGATGCGGCCCTTGTGCTCGGGCAGCCGCATTCCCTCGTCGAGCAGCAGGAAGTCGAACAGCCCGCGCTCGGCGATCCGGGCCAGGTCCTCGAAGGCGGCGAACCCGGTCCACGCGTCCGTGCCGGGATCCGTCCCCTCGGTGGTGTCACCGCCGCCCGGAACGCGGGCCGCGAGATGCATCCGCCGCCGTACGGTCATGACGTTCCCCCTGTCATGACGTTGCCCCCGGTCGCGGCGTACCGGTTGGCGGGCCGGGCGAGGCCCAGGTGCTCGCGCAGGGTGCTGCCCGGATAGAAGGTGCGGAACAGGCCGCGGTGCTGGAGCAGCGCCACCGTGCCGTTGACCAGCCGCTCCAGGTCACGGCGCGGTTCGACGGGCACGAGGTGGAAGCCGTCGGTGACACCGTCGGCGTGCCAGCCGGCGACCAGGTCGGCGAGGTCGACCGGGCCGCCCCGGTACAGCGGCCCCCGAGCGGTGGGCCGCGGGCCCCCGCCGCCGTGTCCGGGTGCGGCGGCGTGCTCTCCGTCGCCGAGGTCGACCAGCAGGCTCACCAGGACCCGCACGGTGTCCGGGTCCCGGCCGGACTCGGCGGCGCCGGCGCGCAGTTCGTCCCGCATCGCGGCGGCCTGCGCCGGGGTCGCGGCATGGACCAGGGCCACGTCGGCGTGCCGGGCGGCGACGGCACGGGCCGGGCTCCCGGTGGCGTCGACGACGCGGACGGGGTGGCCCTGCGGCGGCCGGGGCACGGTCGAGGGGCCCCGGACCGCGAAGCCGGTGCCGTTGAAGTCGACGTGGTGCAGCCTGTCCCGGTCCAGGAAGCGGCCCGTGGGCACGTCCCGGATCCCGGCGCCGTCCTCCCAGCTGTCCCACAACCGCGCGGCCGCGTCGGCGACTTCGCCCGCCTCCTGCCACCGCGCCGTGAACGGCGCCGGGGGACGGAGGCCGAAGAGCCGGGCCTCGTCCTCACCGGCGGACACGTCGATCCGCCAGCCGGCCCGGCCGCGGCTGACCCAGTCCAGCGTCGCCACGGCGGCCTGCACCCGGAAGGGCTCGGTGTGGGTGGTGGTGACGGTCGGGACCAGGCCGATGCGCCGGGTCGCGGGCGCCACCCGGGACAGCACACCGAGGGCATCGGGCCCGGGCCGGGCGAAGGAGTCGCCCAGCGTCACGAAGTCCAGGCCACCGCGTTCGGCGAGCCGCACCAGCTCGGCGTACGGTCCGGCGCCGAAACAGCCCGGCAGGTCGACGCCGGCGGCGAGATGGGGCAGCCCTCGGCCGTACCGCGCGCTCACCCCGGCACCCCCCGCCGTCCGGCTCCGCTGCGCACGCTCACAGCACCTTCGCCAGGAACGCCCGGGTCCGCTCGTGCCGCGGCCGGTCCAGCACCTCACCCGGCGGTCCCTGTTCGACGATCCTGCCGTCGGCCATGAACACCACCGTGTCGGCGACCTCGCGGGCGAACGCGATCTCGTGCGTGACGACGATCATCGTCGTGCCCTGCGCGGCCAAGTCCCGGATGACGTCCAGGACTTCACCGACCAGCTCGGGATCGAGCGCCGAGGTCGGCTCGTCGAACAGCAGCAGCTTCGGCTCCAGCGCGAGCGCCCGCGCGATGGCCACGCGCTGCTGCTGCCCGCCCGACAGCTGCCGTGGATAGGCGTCGGCCTTGTCGCCGAGCCCCACCCGCTCCAGCAGCCGGCGCGCCGCCTCCACCGCCTCCTTCCGCGGCCGCTTCAGGGCGGACACCGGTGCCTCGACGACGTTGTCGAGGACCGTGAGGTGCGCGAAGAGGTGGAAGTTCTGGAAGACGAACCCGATCCGGGTGCGCTGCCGGAGCACCTCGCGCTCGGGCAGCTCGTACAGCTTGTCCCCGGCGCGCCGGTACCCCATGAGCGAGCCGTCGACGCGGATCTCTCCCCGGTCGACCTTCTCCAGATGGTTGACGGTGCGCAGCAGCGTGGACTTGCCGGAGCCGGAGGGGCCGAGCACGACGGTGACCTCACCGGCGCGCACCTGGAGGTCGATGCCCCTGAGGACGTCGAGCGAGCCGAAGCGTTTGTGGACCGACCTGATGTCGACCATGTGGCTCATCGCGTGAGTTCCTTTGCGTGTGACGTGCTCAGAAAGGCCAGCACCGCCCGCGCGGTGGCGTCGTTCTGCCGGAACGCGGCCCCGCCGGTGCGCGGCCGGGTGAAGGCGCCGGGGGTACGGGCGTCGGTGTAGGGGCCGAGCGCGAAGCGCCGGGGGTGCGGGCGGCCGGCGCCGTCGAGGATCCGGCCGTCGCCGGGGTCGACCCGGAGCAGTCCGTCGGGGGTCTCGGCGGCGCCGTCGGCGTGCAGGTCGCGCAGCAGGCGGTCGCGGGCCCGCCCGACGGTGGGCTCGGGCAGCCGCGCCTCGACCAGCGCCCGGGCCTCGACGTGGAAGCCCGGCACGGTGGGGCTGGTGGCCCGGAACACCCCGTCCCCGGCGGTGACGGTCATGCCGGCGCCGACGAACCTGAGCACGCCGGCCCGGGACAGCGCGAGCATCTGCCGCAGCCGGGGTCCGGGCGGTCCGGAGGCCAGGTAGCTGAAGAACCCGTGCCACCAGGGGCCGATGTTCCCGAGCCGGACGAGCTGGCCGTAGACGGAGAGCAACCCGAGGAAGACGCCGAGGTCCGCGCTGTGGGAGGGGTCGTGCCGGCGGCTCAGGTCCGCCTCGACGTACCTGCGCAGGTCCTCCTGGAAGTCCTCGTGCGAGGCATGGCGCACCCCCTCCAACGGATGATCGAGTGCGGCGAGGTCGAGCCGGTCGGCGGGATCCGGCACGGCCGCGGCGACCAGCGCCTCGACCTCGTCGGGGGCGCTCGCGGCCGCGTACTTCTCCTCGAAGTCGGCCCAGCTCATCGCCGTACGCCCGGCGTGGGCGGTGAACAGCCGGTGGTAGTGGGCGAAGCCCAGTTCCTTCTCGACCAGCGGCCACACGTCGCGCCGGAAGTCGAGGCCTCCCGGCCGGGCCCGCAGCCCTTCGACCTGGGCCGGCCCGAGGAAGCGGGGCAGCGGGGGCCGGTCGCCGGTCCAGTCGTAGCCGATCTTCGAGTGGTACGGCACTCCGCGCCGGGAGCCGACGTGGAGCACCGGTTCCCGTCCCGAGGGTACGTAGGTGTCGCCCTCGTACCGGCCGCCGCGCCCCTCGGTGAGCAGCACCATCAGGTCGACGAAGGCCAGTCCGAAGCCGCGCACGAGGACGGGTTCGCCGGGCTTGAGCGGGGACAGGTCGCTGTCGGCGGTGAAGTCGGGCGGCAGGTGCACCAGGCCGTGCTCGCGGGCGTAGGCGGCCAGCGCGGCCTGTTCCGCGTCGGGTTCGGCGTCGAGGTGGCCGATCGCGAGGACCACCAGGTCGGCGAGGAGGGGGCGGGGCAGGCCCTCCAGCCACACCTGCTGGCGGCCCGCGCGCGGGCCGCTGATCCGCAGGGCGCGGTGGGGGTGGTGGTGGACGGTGACGCCCTCGGGCAGTTCGGCCCGCGCGCGCTCGTACACCCAGCGCAGATAGCGGCCCTGCAGCTGCCGGTCGGCGAAGGTGCTGCCGTGGAGGCCCGCCCACTCGTGCAGGGTGGGGCCCTCGCGCACCGGGCCGTCCATGGTCACCGTCTCGTCGGTGAACATGGTGACGTCCTCGGCGTGCGAGTTCATCCACAGCAGCGGTGACTGCGCCTGGCGCCAGATTCGGCCGCCGCCCGGCGGATGCGGATCGACCAGGTGGATGTCGAGGCCCTGACCCGGGTACAGCTCGGGGGCGTTGGCGGCGATGCGTTCCAGGATTCCGGTCCCCCGCGGCCCGGCTCCCACGATCACCAGCTGCGGCCTCATCGGGCGTTCTCCGTGCCGCGGGCGTAGTACTTCTCGATGTAGTGCTGGCCGAGGCCGAGAACGGAGGTGACGACCGCGTACCAGAGGGTCGCGACCATCAGCAGCGGGATGACCTGGTAGGTGCGGTGGTAGACCAACTGGGCGGAGAACAGCAGGTCGTTGACGGCGATGACGCTGACGATCGAGGTGCCCTTGAGGGTGCCGACGAGCATGTTGCCGGCGGGCGGCACGATGGCGCGCATGGCCTGTGGCAGCACGATCCGCCACCAGCGCCGCGACCGGCTCAGGCCCAGTGCCTGGGCGGCCTCGATCTGCCCGCGGTCCACGGAGAGGATGCCGGCCCGGACGACCTCGGCGGCGAAGGCGGCCTCGTGCAGGGTGAGGCCGACGATCGCGACGGCGACCGGCGTGAGCAGGTTGACGGTGCGCACGCCGAACACGTGCGGGTACAGCGCCCCGATGTTGAACCACAGCAGCAGCTGCACCAGGATCGGGATCGACCGGAACAGCCAGACGTAGCCCCAGCCGACCGCTCTCAGCACCGGGTTGGCGGAGAGCCGGAACCCGGCGAGCAGGGTGCCGAGAGCGAAGCCGAGGACCATCACCACGGCGGTCAGCCACAGCGTGAGCCACAGTCCGCGCAGGATGGCGGCGGACGTGAAGTAGTCGGCGACGACGTCCCACTGGAACGCGCGGTTGCGCAGGACGGAGTTGACGGCGAACCCGAGCAGCACGAGGACGACGACGGCCGCGGTCCACTGGCCGTAGCGGCGCTGCGGGACGATCCGCGGGAGGTCCGCGGGCTCGGGTATGTCCGGCGCGGTGGGGACTTTGGCGAGGGTGTCGGATGACATGCGAAGGCTCCGTGACGCAGGGAGAACACGGGTGATGCCTTCACACGGACGCGCCGTGCGGCGCGGGTACGGCCGAGCCCCTCAGCAGGGCCGTTCGTCGAGAGTACGCGGACGTTTCGGTGCACTGTCAAGGCTGTCCGAACTGTGAGCCGTACGTCTCAGGTCAGTTGACGCGGAACCGGATGCCTGTTCCACTTGGCCCATGCATCCACAGCAGTGGCTGGTCACCCGCTCCCACATCGACTTCGGTCGCGTGTGGTCCTGTTCCTGTTGAGCTGACCCCCTGCACGCGCCTGCCCTTCGGGCGGGCGTCCTCGCGTTCTCCCCTTTCTCCTCGCCTTCACACGCGCACCCCTCCCCTCGCGTTCTGCACCCTCATCTGCATCTGCTCCCAGGAGACCGCAACCGATGCGCACGCGTTATTTCGCACCTTTTGTCGGCATTACGTCCGCCGCTCTGCTCCTCACCGCCTGCGGCTCCGGCTCGGGCGGGACGGATGCCTCGGGAGTGGCCGCGAAGTCCGATGCGGTGCCCACCACGGACGTCGTGTCCGCGGAGAAGAAGGACGAGGCTGCGGCGAAACTGCTGCCCGCCGGCACCACCCACCTCACCGTCGCCATCAGCGTCGGCGGCACCCCGCCCGGCACCACGTACCTCTCCGACGGCAAGACACTGACCGGCCAGGACGTCGACTTCACCAAGGCCGTCGCCAAGGTGCTCGGCATCCGGCTGACGGTGGCCCAGGCGAGCTTCGAGGCGATCCTGCCCGCGCTGGACAGCGGCAAGTACGACTTCGGCGCGAGCAACTTCGGTGTCACGGACGAGCGCCGCAGGACCATCGACTTCGTCACCTACGTCAACGACGGCCAGGGCTTCGCCACCCGCGAGGACAGCAAGCTGACGAGGATCACCGACCTGAGGCAGCTGTGCGGACTGAACGTGGCGACCGGCGCCGGCACGACCTTCGAGGCCACGCTGGAGGAGGGCAAGCACCTGTGCGCCGATGCGGGCAAGAAGCCGTACCAGGTGCAGACGTACTCCGAGCCGAGCGCGATCTGGTCGTCGGTGCAGCAGGGCCGCAGCGACGTGGTGATGTCCACGATCAACGGCCTGCGCTACGCCGTGGCCCACCAGCCGGGTCTGAAGTTCCTGAACGAGTACCACCGCCTGGACGTGGGCTTCGCCTTCAAGAAGGGCACCGAACTGGCGCCCGCCTTCCAGGCGGCGGTGAACAGGCTGCTGGCCGACGGCACGTACGACAGGATCCTGAAGAAGTGGGGGACCACGGGCTCGGCGATCGACCGGTCGAGGATCTCCCCGCCCGAGCTGAAGAACTGAGCGACCGCCTCACAGCCCGCAGTCACAGCACGAGCAGCATTCACAGCACTCGCAGCACTCGAAGGCCTCGCAGCACGACCAGTCGCAGGTGCAGTCGCAGGAGGCGCAGCAGCCCTCCCGTTTCTTCCGGGACCAGGGCCCCTCGAACTCGTCGGCGCAGCACACCTTGCAGGTGCAGCACAGGCCGAGGGCCGCCGCGCAGCCGGCCCACAAGCCCCGCTTGTCCGGGCGCGGCGGCTCCCCGCCGAAAGGACTGCCGTACGGGTGGCCCGGCACCTTCGGCGCGTGGTGGCCCGGCGGCGGTCCGAACGACGCCTCGGGCCCGTGTCCGCACGAGCGGGTGCCGAACGCGCGGTCCACGGAGCGCCGCAGCTCGTGCACGAGGAGCAGATGGGCGAGCCGGCCGTCGGTGAACTCCGCCTCCCGCAGGGCGAGCCGGATGCCGTGCAGCGCGTCGTCGGCGAGCCTGCGGGCCTCGGCCCGCGACGTCCCCGTGGCGGTGAGCGGGTTCCAGGCGCCCGACGCGGCGTCGGCGTCCTGGTCCTCCACGGCGTCCAGCAGATGCGCGAGCCGGCCGAAGAGCCGTCCGGTCTCAGCGAGCGGCGTCGCGTTGCCCGGCCGTCCGGCCAGCACCGCGGTGTGGGCGAAGGCGGCGGCGGTCGCGGTCTCGGTCGGCTCGGTGACGGTCAGGACCGGGGTGCCGTGCCCGGCGAGGGTCTCCAGGCCCGGCTGCCGGTCGACAGCCTCGACGAGGACGCCGGTGTCGAAGCCGACCGCTGCGCCGCTGTGCGCTCCGGCCCTGCCCCAGCGGGCGGCGACCCGGCGCGCGGCGGCGGCCACGGGCCGGCGGGCCAGCAGCCCGTCCCGGTCCGCGACATGGTCGCGCACCTTCGCCGCGGCGAGCACCAGCGAGACGGCGGCGGCGAGCCGCGCGCCCTCGCCCTGGGCGACGGACGCGGTGCGCATCCCGCGCAACGCGCACGGACCGGCCGTACGGCGGCCGGCTTCGGACCGTCCGGACTGAGCCTCCGTCAGGACCGAGATGAGAAGACCGTCATAGTTCGTTACGATCCGCGCGAGCTGGCCGTGGTCGCGGCGCAGGGCGAGACAGAGCCCGCACAGATGCGCCATCCACTCGGCCTTGAAGCCTTCCCCGAGCCGATGAGAGCACGGTCTGACGATTCCGAACACGACGATCCCCCGTGATGTGGTACGACGTTGAGGTTCACCCGTACGCAGTGATGATCACCCATCCGCCGACGACAATCATATTTCACTCTCAGTCAGCAGCCGTATGAGTCAGGACCCTTGGGGCACAAGGACTCTCGACGGATCGGCTGTGCACCAGTACCGTCACAAACCCCCCGCGCGGCGTCTATCCACTTGGCGCGCCGTCCGCATCATGGATGACCATAGAGACGCGGAAAGCAAGAAAGACCGCTGTGAGAGGAGGCGTCCATGGGATCGGTACGCAAGGCGAGTGCGTGGCTCGGCCTCGTCGACGACAACGATGACGAGCGTTACTACGACGACGAGTACTCCGAGGGCACCGAGTCCGAGGGCGCCTGGGTCACGGACCCCCGGGTGAAGGTGGCCACGGACACGGCCGAGGAGAAGGGCCGCCGGATCGGCACGGTCACCCCGGACAGCTTCCGGGACGCCCGCGCCATCGGCGAGCTGTTCCGGGAGGGCGTCCCGGTCATCATGAACCTCACCGCGATGGAGCCCGCCGACGCCAAGCGCGTGGTGGACTTCGCGGCGGGGCTCATCTTCGGTCTGCGCGGCTCGATCGACCGCGTGTCCAACCGGGTGTTCCTGCTGACGCCGGCCGACACGCAGATCATCAGCGGGGAGGCGTCCGGCCACCGCGAGGACGGCTTCTTCAACCAGAGCTGAGGCAGGGCCGCTCACCGGCCCTGCCTCCCTACGGGGCTCACCGGAAGGCGTCGAGCCCGGTGAGCGCCTTGCCCAGCACGAGCTGGTGCATCTCGACGGTGCCCTCGTAGGTGAGCACCGACTCGAGGTTGGTCGCGTGCCGCATCACGGGGTATTCGAGAGAGATGCCGTTGGCACCGAGGATCGTCCGCGCCGTACGGCAGATCTCGATGGCCTCGCGGACGTTGTTGAGCTTGCCGAAGCTGACCTGCTCGGGGCGCAGGCGGCCGGCGTCCATCCGCCGCCCGAGATGGTGGGCGAGCAGGATCCCCTTGTGCAGTTCGACCGCCATGTCGGCGAGCTTGGCCTGGGTGAGCTGGAAGCCGCCGATGGGCCGCCCGAACTGCTCCCTGGACTTCGCGTAGTCGAGGGCCGCCTCGAAGCTGCTGCGCGCGGCGCCCATCGCGCCCCAGACGATGCCGTACCGGGCGTGGGACAGACAGCTGAGCGGGCCGCGCAGTCCGGTGACCTCCGGAAGTACGGCGTTCGCCGGCAGTCGTACGTCGTCCATGACCAGTTCGCTGGTGACCGAGGCACGCAGGGACCACTTGTGCTTGATCTCCGGTGCGGAGAAGCCGGAGGTGTCGGTCGGGACGACGAAACCGCGGATGCCGTCCTCGGTCTGCGCCCAGACGACGGCCACCCCGGCGACCGACCCGTTGGTGATCCACATCTTGCGCCCGTTGAGCACCCAGTCGTCGCCGTCGCGCTTGGCGTGGGTACGCATGGCGGCGGGGTCGGAGCCGTGGTCCGGCTCGGTCAGCCCGAAGCAGCCGATCACCTCGCCGGCCGCCATGCGCGGCAGCCACTGGAGCTTCTGCTCCTCGCTGCCGAACCGGTGGATCGCGTACATGGCGAGTGAGCCCTGCACGGACACCAGGGACCGGATGCCGGAGTCCGCCGCCTCCAGCTCGAGGCAGGCCAGGCCGTACTGCACGGCACTGGCGCCCGCACAGCCGTACCCGCTGAGCGACATCCCGAGCGCCCCGATCCCGCCGAGCTCCTTCGCGAGCTCACGGATGCCGGGCAGCTCCCCCTTCTCGTACCACTCGGCGACGTGCGGCAGCACCCGGTCCGCCGCCCAGGCCCGCACGGTGTCCCGCACGGCCAGGTCTTCCGACTCCAGCAGGTCGTCGATCCCGAGCGGGTCGGCGGGATCGAAGGGGGGCAACTTCGAGGACGCGGACATGGGACACCCTCCGGCACGCAAGAAAACTAGCACCGCTAGTCATGTGGGGACCGACGTTACGGTGCGGTGCCGCGCGCGTCCAGTGCCTCAGGCCGTGACGCGGTGGTCCGCCACTTCCCTCGGCGCGGGCAGCTCCACCGCCGCCGGGGGCTCCGCGCACTGCATGATCCGCGGCAGCCGCAGCGCGATCACCGCGCCCAGCAGCAACAGGCCCGCGCTCACCAGCAGCGTGACGTGCAGCCCGTGCACGAAGGAGTCCCGCGCGGCCCGGCGCAGCGCCGCCCCGGCGGATCCGCCAAGCCCGCCGGCGACGTCGTAGGCCTCGCCGAGCGAGTGTCCCGCCCGGTCCGAGGCGTGCTGCGGGACGCCCGGCACCGAGCGCAGTCCGGGAGAGTAGGCCGCGTTCATCACGCTGCCGAGCAACGCGATGCCGATGCCGGCGCCGAGCTGGTACGACGTCTCGCCGATCGCCGCCGCGCCGCCGGCCTGGTCGGCCGGGGCCTCGCTGAGCATCGACTCGTACGCCCCGAAGAGCGTGGTCTCCAGGCCGAAGCCGAGCAGCACGAAACCGGACAGCAGCAGCGGCGCGTTGTCGGCGCCGCCCATCGCGGTGAGCGTCAGCACCGCGGCGGCGGTGAGGCCGAAACCGAAGCAGACCATCCGGCGCGGGCCGAAGCGGCGCAGCATCCGCGCGCCCGCCAGGCCCGCCGCCATGGCCGCGAGGGTCAGCGGCAGCAGCCTGAGGCCGGTCTGCAGCGGCGAGAGCCCGAGCACCAGTTGCAGGTACTGGGCGGCGATCAGCTCCAGGCCGACCAGCGCCAGCATCGCCAGCACGATGCAGCCCACCGAGGTGCTGAACGCGGGCCGGCGGAACATCCGCAGGTCCACCAGCGGATGCGCGAGGCGCCGCTGCCGGCGTACGAAGAAGAAGAGGAGGGCCGCGCCGACCAGCAGCGGCAGCACGGTGAAGGGGCTCGCCGGTGCCCCGCCGCCCAGTTGCTTCACGCCGAGGACGACACCGAAGAGGCCGCCGGCCGCCATCAGAGCGCCGAGGATGTCCCAGGGGCCGTCGCGGTCACCGCGGGACTCGGGCAGCAGGATCCGGCCGACCGGCAGACTGACCAGCATCAGCGGGATGTTGACGAGGAAGACCGCGCCCCACCAGAAGTGCTCCAGCAGGAAGCCGCCGAGCAGCGGGCCGACGGCCGCGCCGACGGCGGCCACCGCGCTCCAGATGCCGATCGCGAGCGCGCGTTCGCGCCGGTCGGGGAAGACCTGACGGAGGATCGACAGGGTCGCCGGCATGATCATCGCGCCGCCGACGCCGAGCAGCGCGCGGGCGAGGATGAGCATCTCGGCGGTCTGCGCGAGGGAGGCCACGGCGGAGGCGACGCCGAACAGGCCGTAGCCGAGCAGCAGGACACGTCTGCGGCCGACCCGGTCGCCGAGCGTGCCGAACAGGATCAGCAACGAGGCGCAGACCAGCGGGTAGACGTCGACGATCCAGAGCAGTTCTATGGCGCCGGGCCTGAGGTCCTCGGTGACGGCGGGGACCGCCACGTGCAGCACGGTCGCGTCCAGGGCGACGAGCAGCAGGCTGACGCAGAGGACGACGAGGACGACCCAGCGGCCCGCACCGTCCCCGGCCGCCCGACGGCGCGGCGGTGCGGCGGCCGTGGTCGTCCCGGACATGTACGTACCTCCCAGATGTGCCTCGCGGGGGGCGGACCGACGGGGGTGGGGACTCCCTGTCGTACGGCCGGAGAGGAGCGGGGTCTCCGGCCCGCGCAAACCCACGCGGGTGACTCGTCAGCGTACGCGAGTTCCCCACGGGGGCACGTGGCGGACCTCTCACACGCATGACGGAACCCGTGTGGCGTACGCCACGTCGTTCTCCCTTGACCACGCCCCGGGGGCGGGTCCGGTTCCACCGCCGGTCGATAATCGAGTCCGTGACCGATCTTGACACGCGCGTGGCCCCACCCCACGCCCCCTTCCTACGCCGGGCGGTCCCGGCCCTTCTGGGCTATGCGGCGGTCCGCGCCCTGGGGCTGGTCGTGCTGGCGCTGTGGAGCGCCGCGCGCGGCAAGAGCGCGTACACCCTGCTGACCGCGCGCTGGGACTCGCTGTGGTACACGCGGGTCGCCGAGCTGGGGTACGGCTACGAGGTGCGGCTGCCGAACGGCGACGTCCACTCCAACCTGGCGTTCTTTCCGCTGCTGCCGTGGCTGGAGCGGCTGCTGCACGCGGCCCTTCCGCTGTCGTACGCGGACGCCGGTCTCGTCGTCAGCCTGCTCGCCTCGCTCGCCGCGGCCTGCGGGATCTTCGCCGTGGCCGAGCGGGTGTACGGCCCCCGGGTGGGGGTCTGCGCGGTCCTGCTGTGGGCGGTGCTGCCGGTCGGCGTCGTGCAGTCGATGGCGTACAGCGAGTCGCTGTTCACGGCGCTGGCGGCCTGGTCGCTGTACGCGCTGCTGACGGGCCGCTGGCTCACGGCCGGTGTGCTGGCGGCGCTGGCGGGGCTGACGCGGCCGGTGGGGGCGGCGGTGGTCGCGGCGGTGTGGGTGGCGGGCGTGATCTCGTTCGTGCGGGGCCGGAGGGCGATGCGTACGCCCGGCGCGGAGACGACATCGCACGCCCCGGCGCACACGCCAGGCGCATCCGACGACGTACAAGCCCCGGCGCTCGCTCCCAGCGCGGAGGCCCCTTTCGCACCATCGGTCCCACCGGCCCCCGCCTGGCGCCGCGTCCTGGGCATGCTCATCGCCCCCCTGGGAGCCGCCGGTTATGTGCTCTGGGTCGGCCACCGCACCGGCAAGGGCCCGCTCGGATACCTGGACGTCCAGGCCGGATGGCGCAATGGGTTCGACGGCGGCTACGCATTCGCGCGCTTCGTGGGCGACAAGTTCACGTCATTTCCGTCCGCGCTCGCCGGCGTCGGCCTGATCGTCGGGGTCGCGCTGCTGCTGTGGCTCTACGTGGCCGGCGTCCGCCGGCGCCAGCCCGTCGAACTGCTGGTGTACACCGGTGTCGTCCTCGCGCTCGCCCTGTGCGCGTCAAGCTACTTCGGTTCCAAGCCGCGGCTGCTGCTGCCCGCCTTCCCGGTGCTGCTGCCGCTCGCCGGCGCCCTCACCCGGCTGCGCACGTCCCGATCGGTGCTGGTCACGGCCGTGTTGGCGGTCGCCTCGGCGATCTACGGCGCGTTCTGGCTGAACGGCTCCGGTCCCCCGTGATCGGCACCGACGGGCCGATGACGCTCCGGAGAATTCCTTGCCAGGACCGGGTTAACGCATTCATAAGCGCCATATAAACAACACCCGGCATGATCAAAGGAATTGAAGGGAAACCGCCTCACGGGATTGCGGAATCCCGTGAATTCGGAGGACCCTTGAGAGGTTTGCCACATCACATCGTCATCACAAAGCCACTGTTTCGACAGGGTTCACAGCTCACTCGCTGTAACGTCGATTGGGTGCGTACCGAACGAAACCTCACCCGGCGTCTGGACCGGGTGTTCGCCAGACTCGACCGTGAGCCGGAACGACCGGCCCACATCGATGTGCCAAGGATGAGCCGGCACAGGGTCGTTCTGTTCACCGCGACCCTGGCTTTCTACCTGGCGATCGTGTGGGCCGTGATGATCACGTCCTGGCTGGTCCGGCTCGACTGGCAGGTCATGTTCTTCCGGCCGTACCAGCAGTGGCCGCAGATCCACGCCTTCCTCGACTACTACGTGGTGCTCGGCCAGCGCGGCCCCACCGCGGTGATGGTCGCGGCCTGGCTCGGCTGGCGCTCCTGGCGGCAGCACACGCTGCGCCCGCTGCTGACCCTGGCCACCTCGCTGCTGCTGCTGAACATCACGGTCGGCGCCGCCAAGTACGGGATGGGGCGCCTCGGTCCGCACTACGCGACCGTGATCGGCTCGAACGAGATGGGTCTGGGCGGCGATATATTTCCCAGCGGCCACACCGCCAACGCGGTCGTGACCTGGGGCATCCTGGCCTATCTGGCCTCCACCCCGAGAGCGCGCCGCTGGCTGTCCGCACTGTCCGCGATCACCTCGCTCGGCGTCGGCCTCACCACCGTCTACCTGGGTACGCACTGGCTGAGCGACGTGCTGCTGGGCTGGGCCGCGGGCCTGCTGATCCTGCTCGCCCTGCCCTGGTTCGAGCCGCTGATCGCCAGGGCCGAGACCGCGCTGTTCGATCTGCGCGACCGCTGGCGCGCCCGCCGCGGCCGCCCCGTGCCCGAGCCGGTCGTCCCGGTCACCCCGGTGGTGCTCAGGCCGCGCGGCGCACCGGCCGAGCAGCCGGCCCCGGCCCGCGAACCGGTCGCCATGACCCGCGCCTCCAGAGGGCCGGCGCATCTGGCTCCAGGGCCGCACATGACCCGTTCGGAACGCACCCCGGTCACCCCGGTGGGCAGCCGCCGCCCGCCGCACGCCGACCGCCTGCCCCGCGGCACCTCCCAGCCGGCCCGGCCTGTGACGGGCGCCTGACGACCGGTACGGCAACGGGGTCCGGTACGCACGAGCACCCCGCGCACGAACGAGGCCCCCCGCCCCCATACCGGGGGGGGGGCG
>NZ_JBEZMO010000012.1:0-241459 GCF_040652655.1 Streptomyces sp. NPDC048191 | reverse complement strand
ACGCCCCCCCCCCACCCCCCGCTCGGCCCCCCGCCGCCGCCCCGCCCCCCGCACCCGCCGCCCCCCCCCCCCGCCGCGGGCCGGCCGGTCGCCCCCCGTGACCGCGACCGACCGACCCGTCCCCCCGGCGGATCCCCCGTTGGCGCTCCCCCGTTGTTCCCCCTGTTTCTTTCCTTCCCGTCATGAAGAGCGACCGGGCCGCGTCCTGATACACCCCGGCGGAAAAAAATCCCCCCGGTTCTGAAACCGGGGGGACCTCGCCGGGTGTGCTCAGCCGGTGAACCCGGCCGTGATCGAGGTGAACTGCCAGTTGCTCTGGCTGATTCCGGAACAGTTGCTCACCACGCCGCCGCCCGCGCACGGCCGGTCACGGTTGACCGACCAGAACGCGAGCCGCGCGATGTGGTGGGAGTTCGCCCAGTCGCGGACCTGGGTCCAGATCGCCGGAGTGGTCGTCTCCTGCTGGTCGGACAGGCCGTTCATGCCCGAGATGCCGATGTGAGCGTAGGCGGTTGCGTCGTCCCAGCCGAAGGTCGACTTCAGCTTGTTCTTCAGGCCCTCGGCGGCGTTCACCGTGTTGCCGTACATGTCCGAGCCGCCGCCGAAGTCGAACGGCATGATGGTGAACACGTCGATGTTCGCCCCGAGCGACTGCGCCTGCTCGATCAGCCGGTTGCCGTAGTACGTCGGTCCGGTGGTGGAGGTGCCGAAGGTGACGATGGTCTTCAGGCCGGGGTTGTTCGCCTTGACCGTCTTCAGCGCGGTGAGGATCTTCGCCTGCACGGCCTCGTTCTCGAACTCGTCCGTGTTCTCGATGTCCATGTCGACGGCCTTCAGACCATAGGCGTCGATCACCTTCTGGATGGCCCCCGCGAGCGCGCTCGACGAGGAGCAGTTGGCACCGAGCTTGCTGCCCTGCCAGCCGCCGAAGGAGGGGACGATGTCACCGCCGGCGGACCGGACGGCGTTGATCGCGCTCTGGTCGGCGCCGCCGGTGAGCGGCCGGCTGCCGTCCCAGGCGGGCGTGCAGCCACCGGAGTCCAGCACGAACGCCATCGTGAACCACTTGATCCCCGTGGCGCTCATCACCGTCGTCGGGCTCGGCGGGTCGCCCCAGCCCTCGTACAGATAGGGCGCGGCCTGCTTGAAACCGGTTCCGCCACCGCTTCCCGCGTTCGTGGTCACGGAGACGGCGTTGGAGGCCCCGGAAACGTTTCCGGCCGCGTCGTGCGCCTTCACCGTGAAGGAGTACGTCGTGCTGGGCGACAGCCCGCTGACGGTGGCGGACGTGCCGGAGACGGTCAGTACCTGGTTCGAGCCGCTGTAGATGTCGTAACCGGTCACGCCCACGTTGTCCGTGGCGGCGTTCCAGGAGAGGGAGACGCTCGACGACGTCTTGCCGGTCGAGGTCAGGCCCGTCGGCGCGGTCGGCGCCTGGGTGTCCCCGCCGCCTCCGCCGCCGCCCGGGCCGTCCAGGCCGATGTCGTCGGCCCAGTAGGTGCCCTGGGCGTACCAGCCGTGGACGTAGACGGTGGCGCTGGTCTGCGCGGCGCCGGTGGTGAAGGAGACGCTGAGCCGGCTGTACGCCGACGGCGACGTCGTCCATGTCGAGGCGCCGCCGTTGACGCCCAGGTACACGTAGCTGCCGCGTACCCAGCCGCTGAGGGTGTACGTCGTGTTCGGCTGGACGGCGACCGTCTGGCTGCACTGTGCGTTGTCGCCGTCCGTCACCGCGCCCTGCAGCGCCCTGGCGCCGCCGTGCACGGGGGAGGAGACGACCGAGCCGAGGTTGCCGGTGCAGGTCCAGGGGGAGAGGCCGCCGGACTCGAAGCCGGGGTTGGAGAGGAGGTTGGCCGCCTGAGCGGTGCCCGGGAGGGCGATGAGGCCGCCGACCGCGAGGGCGGCGGAACCGAGCAGGGCGAGAAGCCGACGTCTGGGACGTCCGAGTGGATTGCGCACGCGATCTCCCTGTGGGGATGGGGTGTTCGGGAGTGCACGGCTGTGCAGAGGTGCGTCACAGAATTTGGTATGGACCAATAGGACTGTCAAGAGCCCGCGCCTCGAAGAGGCGCGGGAAACCGCGCGACGACGAACACCCCGCGCTCGGCGCACGCCCTACAGCGGCAGGGCCTCCACCGCCGAAGCCGCCTGCACGGGCACCGCCGGAAGGGGGATCTCCGCCTCCCGCTGCCGGGGAAGCCCCGTGGGCAACAGCGACCTCGGCCCCGACACCACCGTGTAGTCCTGCCCCAGGAACGGCGGCTCGATCACCCCCGGATCCTCACCCAGCGCCAACCGCACCGCCGCCCAGGGGGCGTTCACCCCACACAGGGACAGCTGGTGCAGGCCACCCGCGGGCCTCGTGTTGACGTCGAGCAGCACCGGCCGGTCGCCGAGCATGCGGAACTGGATGTTGGACAGATGGTGCAGCCCGAAGCCCTCCGCGATCAGCCGGGCCGGTTCCAGCCACCGTGCGTCCAGGGTGAAGCCCCGCCGGCGGCCGTTCTTGGTGCGGCCCACCGCGAGCCGCAGCCGGTTGTCCGGCCCGGTCAGACAGTCGACGGACACCTCGGGCTGCTCCAGCCGCGGCATCACCAGCCAGTTCACCGGCTCGCCGGCCCGCCGCAGCGCCTCGACGACCAGGTCGAGCTGGACGTGGGGGCCCGGAAACCCGGCGAGGGCGGCCAGCGAGAACGGGGCGCGCGTGATCACCCGGAAGCCGACCCCGCCGGCCCCGGCAGCCGGCTTGAAGCACGCCCTGTGCCCGGCTGCCTCCAACTCCTCGACGGCGGCGAGGAGTTCGTCCGCCGTACGCACCCGGAACCACGGGGGCACCGGGACGCCCACCGAGCGGACCGCCTCGTACGCGGTCGCCTTGTCCTCGAACACGGCCACCGCCTCGGGCGTCGGCGCCAGCAGCGCCGTACCGGCAGCCGCGAACTCCGCGCGGTGCGCCACGATCGCCGCTTGGTGCAGCCGCGGCACGAACACGTCGATGCCGCGCCGGGCGCACTGGTCCAGGGCGTACTCGACGTACGCGGCCGGGGACAGGCCCTCCGGCTCCAGGTCGGCGGTGTCGGCGGCGGCCAGCACGGGGGAGTCCGGGTCCCCGTGGGTGGCATGGATCTCCACCGCGCGGTCGCTGGGATTTCTGCGCAGCTGATCCATGAAGAACACGTTCTCCGCGTACGTGCGGTTGAGCCAGACGCGTACGCGAGAGAGCATGCAGGCCGCCTTTCGGGGATTTCGGGCAGGGCTCAGTGGCCCGTGCCCGGGCAGGAGGGAGGAAGGGACGCCAAGCAACCCCTGCGGAAGGGAGGTTGGGGTGCCGGTGTCGGGGCGATCATACGGCTTTCAAGGGGCCGCGCGTGCAACGCGCACGTTACGGATTTCCCGGCCTTGTCCAGGCGGCTCGCCGGGGCCCTGCCAAGCGGAACGGCCCCTTCTGCGCGCCCGTGCGGCAGGCGGCCGGGGAGTCACTTGTCCGCTGTCCGGGAATGTGTTCTTGTGGTCCCGGCAGAGGATGATCGGAAAGGGGTGCGGGGTGGAGTCTGCGGCCGACGCCGGACAGCTGCTGGCCATCAGCGACCTGCACATCACCTACCCGGAGAACCGCGCCCTGGTCGAGGACATGCGGCCCACGAGCGACGAGGACTGGCTGATCGTGGCCGGTGACGTCGCCGAGACGGTGGCCGACATCCGCTGGGCCCTCGAAAAGCTGGCGGGCCGGTTCCGCAAGGTGCTGTGGGCCCCCGGCAACCACGAACTGTGGACCCACCCGGCGGATCCCGTCACCCTGCGCGGCGTCGCCCGCTACGAACACCTGGTCGAGCTGTGCCGTGAGCTGGGAGTCGTCACACCCGAGGACCCCTACCCGGTGTGGCGCGGCCCCGGCGGCCCGGTGGTCGTCGCCCCGCTCTTCCTGCTGTACGACTACTCGTTCCTGCCGGCCGGCTGCGCCACCAAGGCCGAGGGCCTGGCGTACGCGCACGGCACCGGCGTGGTCTGCAACGACGAGTACCTGCTGCACCCCGACCCCTATCCGACCCGTGACGCCTGGTGCCGGGCACGGGTCGCCGAGACCGAGCGCAGGCTCGCCGCGCTGCCTGCGGACCTGCCGGTCGTACCGGTCAACCACTATCCGCTGCACCGGCATCCCACCGAGATCCTGTGGTATCCCGAGTTCGCCATGTGGTGCGGCACCACGCTGACCGCCGACTGGCACCGCCGGTTCCGCGTCGCCACCATGGTCTACGGCCATCTGCACATCCCCCGCACCACCTGGCACGACGGAGTCCGCTTCGAAGAGGTCTCCGTGGGCTATCCCCGCGAATGGCGCAAGCGGCCGGAACCGCCGGGAAGGCTGCGCCGCATCCTGCCGACGGAGGTGGAAGACGGTGATCGAGGAGCTGCTCCCGGAGTCGGTCGTGGCCGTGGAGGCACACGGTGACGACCCGCTGTGGGACGCCCCGCTCTATCCCGGGGAGGCAGCGCTCGTCGAGCGTGCGGTGGCCAAGCGGCGCCGCGAGTTCACCGCCGTACGCGGCTGCGCCCGGCGTGCCATGGAGAAGCTCGGCGTGCCGCCGCAGGCAATCCTCAGCGGCGAGCGGGGCGCACCGCGCTGGCCGGCCGGCCTGATCGGCAGCATGACCCACTGCGACGGCTACGGTGCCGCCGCCCTCGCCCGCGCGGACGACCTGGCCTCCCTCGGCATCGACGCCGAGCCGCACGGACCGCTGCCGGACGGCGTCGGTCCCTCCGTCTTCCTGCCCGCCGAGACCGAGCGGCTCGCCCGGCTCGCCGGGCAGCGGCCCGCCGTGCACTGGGACCGGATCCTGTTCAGCGCCAAGGAGTCCGTCTACAAGGCGTGGTTCCCGCTGACCCGCGCCTGGCTGGACTTCTCCGAGGCCGACATCACCCTCGACCCGAGCCCGGGCGACGCGTCGCACGGCACCCTGCGTGCCGAACTCCTCGTCCCCGGGCCGCAGATCGGCGAGCGCCGGCTCCAGGTCTTCGACGGCCGGTGGGCCGTGCGCGACGGCCTGGTCGCCACCTCCGTGGTCGTCCCGCACTCCTGAGGCCCCGGCCGCGGCGGCCGGCGGAACCGGACGGGTCAGGCCGGCGGGCACCAGTCGCGCAGCAGCCGGAAGAACTGCTCCTCGTTGCCCGCGAGACCGGCGCGCGCCAGGGCCTGCTCCGCCTCGGCCAGCACGGCGGGCGGCACCACGGCGGGCCGGCCGCCGTCCGGTGGGCCGTCGAAGGCGGCGCGCACCGTATGCAACAGCCGCAGGTAGGCCTGTACGGCGGTGCGCTCACGGTCGGTCAGTACAGCGGTGGGCATCGGTCGGCTCTCCCCGGGTAGGCGTCACGGTCGCGCGCACTGCGGCGCACACCTTCAGCTTGCCGCCCACCACTGACAACGCCGTGCGGCTCCGCTCCGGTTCGCCCGCTCAGCCGAGGCCGGACCTCGTCTCCTCGCCCGGTCGTGCGCCTTCCGCGCCCCCCGGGAGGGGCACCGGGCGGGAGGCGGCGGGCGGCCGTTCCACCGGCTGCGGACGGACCGAGGACGACCGCAGGCCGGCGCGGCCCGGCGGCGCGTACGCCCCCCGGTTCAGCCCTGGGAGCCCGGATAGCCCAGGGACGCCTCGATGCGGCCGGCCACGTCGTCGCGCAGCACCGGGCCGCGCAGGGCGGAACCGGCCAGCCACGTACGGCACTTGGTGGCCAGGAGCAGCCCGAAGGTCTCGGCGTCCCGTTCCTCGGCGAGGTCGAAGCGGGTCCGGGCCGCTACCCGCTGCACGGTGGCCTGGAGGGCGTCCTGGTCGGTGTCGTCGTTCAGCAGCCGGGTGGCGACCCCGACGCCGTCGACGTGGTGCCCGCGGTGGTCGGCCTGCATGTGCCACAGCTCGTGGCCGAGGATCACCAACTGGTGGTCCGGCGCGGTGCGTTCCTCCACGACGACGAGGTCGCGGTCGGTCAGGTCCAGCCACAGCCCGCTCGCCGTGCCCGGCGGGAAGGCGGCCGCACGGAAGTGCACCGGGCGGCCGCGCCGGCGGCTCATCGCCTCGCACAGCGCGCGGTACAGCTCCCGCGGTGGCGCCGGTGCGGACAGCGTCAGCCCGCCCACCAGCTCGTTGCACAGCCGGCGCATGTCCCTGCCGATGCCCACAGTCCTCCCCCGGCTCACGACTCGGGCCGCTTGACGCTCTCCAGGAGCATGTCGAGCCACTCGGCGACCTTGTCCCGATGCTGGTCGGTGGGCAACTGCGCGGCCCGCCACGCTATTCCGCGCACCCCGTGGTCCTGCAGCAGCCGCTCCAGCGGGTCCTCGTCGGCCCCGGCGGCGGCCCGTTCCCGGTCGGCGAGCTTGGTCAGCAGTTCCTGCTCGGTGCGCTGCAGCGCGCCCGCCAGGGCCTCGGGGTCCTCCGCGGTGAGGAAGCCGGCGTGCACCCGGAAGAAGCGCTGCAGCGCGTCGCAGTGCTCCATGGTGGGCCGCCGGTCGCCGTTGATGAGCGCGCCCGCCTGCTGCCGGGACATGCCCGCGCCGTCGGCGATCTCCTGCTGGGTGTACTTGCGGCCGTTCGGTTTCAGCCGAGTGCGCCGCAGCAGGCCCAGACGCTGCAGAAAGCGCGCCTGGACGTCCGGTTCGCCGGCCGGCCGGCCGCTGAGCAGCGCCTTGACCACCGCCTCCGGGACACCGCAGGCCACGGAGAGTCGCCCGACGTCGAAGACCTCGGCGTGCGGTACGCCGAGCCGGTCGGCGAGCGCGGTGACGCGGGCGACGACGGCCGGCAGCTGGGCGGTCGCCGCGGCGCCCGGATCCTCGTAGCCATCCGTCACCGACAGAACTCCTACGTCTCTAGAGGGCTTCAGATGTGTCCGTGCTTCTCACGAGCGATCGCCGTGAACTTCACCGGAGAGTAGCGGGTGCCTCGAACTCACATCCAGGTGTCGCCACAACTGTGGCGAATTTCAGCCGTCAACGGCCACGGAATGCCACGATAGTTGACATGGTCTTGCCGGGAGCCGCAGGATCGCAGGGCCGCGTGAAGGCCGCAGAGGCAAGAGGGGTGACCTCCCGATGGCACATCAGGCAGGAGGGCAGCGGCCGGCACCGCGGCCCGTCCCCGAGACCTGCGAGACGCAGGCCTACCTCCAGGACTACGCCGTCCTGCTGGAGTCCCTCGGCTCCCCGTCCCTGGTCGTCGACCACCGCTGGGACGTGGTCATGGCCAACGGTGCGTTCGAGACACTTTTCCGCGGGGTGAGCCGGCAGGCGACGGCCATGCCCGGGGACAACTTCCTGCGGTTCGTCCTGTTCCACCCGGACGCCGGCGACGTCCTCGGCGAGCACGAGCAGGGCTGGTGCCTGCCGATGCTGGCCCACCTCAGGTCCGCCCTGGAGACGTACGGTCACGACCACGAACTCCAGGCGATCCGCCGGGACATCGCCCAGGACCCGCTCATGGAGGCCGCCTACCGGCAGGGCCTGCCGCACTGGATCCGGGCCGTCGGCGAGAGCGCGACCCGGCTCGACGGGGCCGTCCGGCTGCTGCTCCATCCCGACCCGCGCCGCGGCCCCACCGAGTGCCGCGTCGTCGAGGAGGCACCTCAGGTCCTGCGCGACCTCGGCTACCGGCGCCTGACGATGGTCCTGCGCGAGAACCGCAGGCCCGCCGCGCCGGTACGCCGTCCGCGCCGGCCGCGGGGTACGGCGGCTCATCTGGCGGTCGTCCCGGCCCCCGAGGACTGACCCGGCACCGCCGGCGTTCAGGTCGCCGGCGGCGCCGGGTCGAAAGCCCGTGGCCTCTGCCGGCCAGCACCCCTGGTCACCTTCCGTGTGCCGTCGAGCGCACCCCTCACGCCCCCTCCTCTTACGCAAGCTGTTTGCAAAACTTGCGCTGTCCTTGCGCGCATGACGCGACGACTCGCGGAAGTGGCGAAGAAGGTCGGCGGGCGGGCACGCCGCCGCGTCCCGGCTGATCGATCGCGGGGTCACCGGCATCATCTGCGCCGGCGACCCCCTGGCGCTCGACGCGCGGATCGGTGGCACCGCCGTCCCCGCCGAGGAGTTGCTGTTCGAGCCCGAGCTGGTGGTGCGCGGGTCCACCGTGCAAGCTCCGCGTGACTGAGATCGTGGAGATCCAGCCGGACTGTCGAGTAATTACAGATTCTGCGTGGCATATTGCGTCCCGATGAGAGTGGTGCTTGAGTGGCGGCGCCCACCGCTCCTGACGGCGACCACGCCCTGAGCGGCTGCCCGCCCCCGACGCGGGACACGGCGGCCCGGCCGCGCGCGGCTGAGCCGCTGAGCCGCCGGACCGCGCGCTCGCAGTGTCCTGCCCACCAGCACCAGCTGTCCCGCGCACCCCCACCACCGAAGGGATCAGCACATGCACACCAGCACCGTCAGGCATGTCAGGCGCATGCCAGCCATCGGCTCGGTCGTCGCCCTCGCCGCCGGCCTGCTCGTCACCCTGGCCCCGGCCGCGCACGCCGCCGCCGGCGCCGCTCTCCCCTTCACCTCCGTGGAGGCCGAGTCCGCGACCACCACCGGCACGAAGATCGGCCCCGACTACACGCAGGGCACCCTCGCCTCGGAGGCCTCCGGGCGGCAGGCGGTCCGGCTGGCGTCCGGGCAGCGCGTGGAGTTCACCGTGCCGCGCGCCTCCAACGCGGTGAACCTCTCCTACAGCGTCCCGGACGGCCAGACCGGCTCGCTGAACGTGTACGTCAACGGCACCAGGCTCGCCAAGACCCTCCCGGTGACCTCCAGGTACTCCTACATCGACACCGGCTGGATCACCGGCTCCAAGACGCACCACTTCTTCGACAACGCCCGGATGCTGCTGGGCCAGAATGTCCAGCCCGGCGACAGGATCGCCTTCGAGCCGACCGGAACCCAGGTCACCGTCGACGTGGCCGACTTCGAGCAGGTCGCGGCCGCCGCCGCACAGCCCGCCGGCTCCGTGTCCGTGGTCTCCAAGGGCGCCGATCCCAGCGGCAGCGGCGACTCCACCCAGGCCTTCCGGGACGCCATCGCCGCCGCCCAGGGCGGAACGGTGTGGATCCCGCCGGGGGACTACAGGATCACCTCCTCCCTCAACGGCGTGCAGAACGTGACCCTCCAGGGCGCGGGCAGCTGGTACTCGGTCGTGCACACCTCCCGGTTCATCGACCAGTCCGGTTCCTCCGGCAACGCCCACATCAAGGACTTCGCGGTCATGGGCGAGGTCACCGAGCGCGTCGACTCCAACCCGGACAACTTCGTCAACGGCTCGCTCGGCCCGAACTCGTCCGTCTCCGGCATGTGGATCCAGCACATGAAGTGCGGCATGTGGCTGATGGGCAACGACGACAACCTGGTGGTGGAGAACAACCGCATCCTCGACACCACCGCCGACGGCATCAACCTCAACGGCACCGCCAAGGGCGTCGTCGTCCGCAACAACTTCCTGCGCAACCAGGGTGACGACTCGCTCGCCATGTGGTCGCTGTACTCGCCGGACACCGGCTCCAGCTTCGAGAACAACACGATCTCGCAGCCCAACCTCGCCAACGGCATCGCGATCTACGGCGGCACCGACATCTCGGTGAAGAACAACCTGATCTCCGACACCAACGCCCTCGGATCCGGCATCGCGATCTCCAACCAGAAGTTCCTCGACCCGTTCTCCCCGCTGTCCGGCACGATCACGGTCGACGGCAACACGCTGGTGCGCACCGGCGCGATGAACCCCAACTGGAACCACCCGATGGGCGCGCTGCGGGTCGACTCCTACGACAGCGCGATCAACGGCGACCGTCAACATCACCAACACCACGATCAGCGACAGCCCCTACAGCGCTTTCGAGTTCGTCTCCGGCGGCGGGCAGGGCCATCCCGTCAGAAACGTCAACGTCACCGGTGCGACCGTGCAGAACACCGGCACGGTCGTCGTCCAGGCCGAGGCACAGGGCGCGGCCACCTTCAAGAACGTCACCGCCACCCAGGTCGGCGCGGCCGGCCTCTACAACTGCCCCTACCCGGCCAATTCCGGCTCCTTCACGCTCACCGACGGCGGCGGGAACTCCGGCTGGTCGAGCACCTGGTCGGACTGCTCCACCTGGCCCCAGCCCGGTCAGGGCAACCCCGACCCCGACCCGAACCGCAACCTGGCCAAGGGCCGGCCGGCCTCCGCAACCGGTTCCCAGGACGTCTACACGCCCGGCAAGGCCGTCGACGGTGACGCGGGAACCTACTGGGAGTCCACCAACAACGCCTTCCCGCAGTCCTGGACGGTGGACCTCGGCTCGTCCTACGCCGTGCGCCGCCTGGTGCTGAAGCTGCCGCCCTCGTCGGCCTGGGGCGCCCGCACCCAGACCGTCACCGTGCTCGGCAGCACCGACGGCTCGACCTACTCGACCGTCGTCGGTTCCCAGGGCTACCGTTTCGACCCGGCGACCGGCAACACGGCCACGGTCTCCCTGCCGAGCACCGCCAACCTGCGCTACCTCCGGCTCACCGTCAGCGCCAACACCGGCTGGCCGGCCGGGCAGTTCAGCGAGGTGGAGGCCTATCTGACGGCCTGAACCAGGCCCGCCTCACAGATCCAGCACCAGCCGGGCGCCCCGGCACCGGGACACACAGATCATCATCGTGTCGCCCGCCGACCGCTCCTCCTCGCTGAGGACCGAGTCCCGGTGATCCGGGGCGCCCTCCAGCACATCCGTCTCGCAGGTGCCGCAGGTCCCCTCCGTGCAGGAGTACAGGACCTCGACGCCCGCGGCGCGCACCGCGTCCAGCACGGACACGTCCGGCGGGACGGTCACGGCGCGGCCGCTGCGCGCGAGCACGACCTCGAACTCCGTTGTGGCGCCGACCGGTTGCTCCTGCGGCTGGAAGCGCTCCACGTGGAGCACCCCGGCCGGGCAGCGCCGCTCGACGGCGTCCAGCAGCGGTCCCGGACCGCAGCAGTAGACGAGGGTGCCGTCGGGGAGGCCGTCCAGCACCGGGTCCAGGTCGAGCAGACCGGTCTCGTCCTGCGGGGCGAGGGTGACCCGGTCGCCGTAGCGGGCCAGCTCGGCGGTGAACGCCATGGCGGAGCGGGAGCGCCCGCCGTAGAGCAACGTCCAGTCGGCGCCCGCCCGTTCGGCCGCCGCGAGCATCGGCAGGATCGCCGTGATGCCGATGCCGCCGGCGATGAAGCGGTAGCGGGGGGCGGGCTCCTGCCGGAAGCGGTTGCGCGGCCCGCGCACCCGGATCCTCGTACCCTCGTCCAGCCGCTCGTGGACATGGGCCGAGCCTCCCCGCCCGGCCGGTTCCCGCAGCACCGCGATCCGCCACGCCGACCGGTCGGCGGGGTCGCCGCACAGCGAGTACTGTCGTTCGAGGCCCGGTCCGAGCAGCAGGTCCACATGGGCGCCGGGCTCCCAGCCGGGCAGCTCACGGCCCAGCGGATCGCGCAGGGTCAGCGCCAGCACCCCCGCTGCGGCGGACTCCCGTGCCGCGACGACGAGTTCGAGCTCGGTCACCGTACGGCCCCTTCGCCGTCGTGCCCCGCAGGATGCGCCAGCATCCACTCCCACATGCTCACCGGGTCCCCGGCGGTGTGCTCGGCACCGCAGTGACAGGTGCCACGCAGCACGTCGGTGCCCGGCAGCCAGTCGACCCGGTAGACCTCGCCGGTGCCCGGGCTCACCGGACCCCCTCCGCGGGCTTGTCGCCCTCCTCGACCAGCCGGGACAGGATGCGGCGCGCGGCCAGGCCACCGGTGTCGATGTTGATGCTCAGCTCCTGGTAGCCCGCGCGTTCGCTGCCGAGGGTGCGCTGGAGCAGGTTGAGCGCGTCCACGTCCTGCATCACCACGGTGTGGTTGGAGGCCCGCAGGAACTCGGTGACCTCGGCGTCCTCGACCGCCCAGTCCCGGGAGACCGCCCAGAAGTCGTACACCTCGCCCTCGGACGACGGCGTGATGGCGTAGGTGATCTCGGTGTGGAAGCCGTGCGGGTCGCTGCCGTCCGCCTCCGGTGCGACACCCACCGGCGCGATCCGGCTGTGCAGCAGATAGAGGCACGGCGCGTGGTACTCGATGTCCTGCCAGCGGGTGATCCGGCCGTCGACGCCGGTCGAACGGGCGTAGAACGGCGGGCACTCGGCGTCCTCCATGCGCCGGCTGACGCGGACCACGCCCGCGCCCTCGTCCACCTCCGTGGTGATGGGTGTCTCGGCGACTTCCGGCGTGCCGATGTGACCGCCGTGCAGATACGTCTCGTGGGACAGGTCGAGGAGATTGTCGACGAGCAGGCCGTAGTCGGCGCCGACCGGTTCCATGCCGCGTACGGTGACCCAGCCGGGGGAGTCGAGATGCCGGGCCCGGGGGATCGTCAGCGGGTCGGCGAGTGCCGGCTCGCCGATCCACACCCAGACCAGCGAGTCCTGCTCCACCGCCGGGTAGGAGGCGACGCGTGCGGTGCGCGGAACGCGTTTCTGCCCCGGCACGTACACGCAGGTGCCGGTCCGGTCGTAGGTGAAACCGTGGTAACCGCATACGATCCGGTCGCCGTCCAGACCGCTCGAGGACAGCGGATACCTGCGGTGGACGCACCGGTCGTGCAGGGCGACCGGGGCGCCGTCCTCCTCGGCGCGGTAGAGGACAAGCGGTTCCCCGAGGACGGTCCGCCCGAGAAGCTCGCGCCCGACCTCCTCACTGTAGGCGGCTACGTACCACTGATTGCGTGCGAAAGCGGTCACATGCGGCATGGCTGCGGCTCCCGTCTGTCTGCGAGAGCGCCATCGTCCGAAAGCCCGTCAGCGCACCGCAACGCCTCTTCCGCCCCACGGAAGGGACTTGGGAGTGGCAGGGGATTCCGGCGAGCGGGAGCCCGTCCCGCGCGACTGCCTGACAGGCGGCCCTGGCGGCCACTACGCTCCTGGACGTGAGCTGGCAGAGCGCCGACACCGCGTTCACCCGGACCTCGGACGACGCCGTGCGCTGCGTGCTGTGTCCGTACCGCTGCCGACTGCGGGACGGGGAGACCGGTGCCTGCAAGGTGCGCCGGCGCCGAGGCCGGTCCGTGCAGACGCTCACCTTCTCCACGACAGTCCGGCACTGGGACGCCGTCGAGCGCAAGCCCTTCTACCACTTCCGGCCCGGCTCCAGGGTCCTGACCCTGGCACCGCCCGGCTGCTCGTTCCGCTGCGACTACTGCGTCAACCACCGGCTCTCCCAGTACGGCAGGGGGCAGGAGCCCCTGGCCGGTCCGCCGCCCGAGGCCGTGGACGTGCCGGAGCTGGTGCGCGCGGCGGCGCGGGAGTCGGCCTCGCTCGGTCTCTCGTACTCGGAACCCTCCCTCGCGCCCGAACTCACCCTCGCGCTCGCGGCCGAGGCACGGCCCGCGGGAGTCCCCGTGGTGTGGAAGAGCAACGGATTCCTCACCCCCGAGGCCACCGCCCGACTCGCGCCCGCTCTCTCGGCCGTCAACATCGACATCAAGGCCGCCGAGGAAGAACCGCACCGCAGACTGACCGGGGCGCCGCTCGGACCCGTGCTGGACACACTGCGCCGCATGCACGCCGCCGGTGTCTGGGTGGAGGCGACCACCCCGCTGATTCCCGGCACCAGCGCCGACGAGGCCCAACTGGCCGCCATCGCCGGCTTCCTGGCCTCCGTCGACCGGGACATCCCCTGGCATCTGCTGCGGTTCACACCGACCTTCCGCATGGACGAGTACCCGCCGACCGGCCCGGACGCGCTGGAGCGGGCCCGCGACATCGGCCGGGCCGCCGGGCTGCGCCACGTGTACGTCGAACGGGCCCTGGGCGCCGACGGCCGTACCACCTACTGCCCCGGCTGCGGGGCCGCCGCCGTGCGCCGGGACATCTGGGCCCTGGGGCACCTGGGCCTGGACGCGCAAGGGCGGTGCCAGGAGTGCCGTACCCGGATCACGGGGATCTGGACATGAAGGAGGAGGCGGAAATGACGGAGGACGACGACGCCGGGGGGCCCTCCGCTCCGGTGTACCGGGTGGTGGACTCGCTGCCCGACCTCATCGACGCCGACGAGTACGCCCGGCACCCGGAGGGCCGGCTGATCCGGATCCGGCTGACCTGGAGCAGTGCCGGTCTGGACATCCTGGGCGACGCCTTCCGGCCGGACCTGCTGGAGCGACTTCTCGAAGGGCTCGGCCCGGACGAGATCGAGCAGATGATGTGCGGCTGAACCCGCGGCCGCGAGAGTGGACTACAACTCGGCGAGAACGGACGCCAGCACGTCCGTCAGCCGGTCCGGGGCGGGATCGGGCGCCAGCGTCCAGCAGCCGGCCTCCGTGGTCGGCGCGGGCACACCCGGATAGTGGACGCGGATCGTGAGCAGTCCGGGAACGCCGAGCCGTGGCTGGTGCGGATGGGTGAGCAGCACCGCGCGCGGAGCACCGGCGGTGCCCGCCGCCAGCCTCGTCAGGGCGCCGGTCGTCAGCTCCGCCGCCCGCACCGGGTCCGGCGGGGCGGGCGGCACCGCCTGCCACAGCCGGCGCAGGCCGGTGGGCCCGGTCAGCGGCACCGGGCCGGTGCGCCCGTCGAGCCGGACCAGTTCCACCTGGCGCCCCGCGCCGGCCAGCGCATCGGCCAGGGCGTGCGCGCACACCCGCAGACAGGTGCCGACCCGCCCATGCGCCGCCGGGCCCGTGTCCAGGACCAGGACCGCATTGCGCGTCGCGGGTGGCGCCGCACCGCTGCGGGTCCGGTAGAGCAGCGCGTCCTGGGCGTAGAGGGCGGCCAGCACGTCGTCGGGAAGGGCGAGCTGGCTGGGCACCATGCGGTCCGGCGGGCCGTGCCGCACCAGTTCCGCGGGGTCCCCGGCCGTGGTCGGACCGGTGATCTCGTCACCCACGGGGGACATGGTCAGCCGCAGCCCGGCCACGGGGTGACGCCCGTCCAGGGCCGGCCCGGGCCGGCCCAGCCCCCGGGCCACCCGGTGCACCAGACCCGGGTCCTGCCGTACGGCGTCGGGGCCGAGCAGCCGGAGCGCGGGCAGCAGGCCGGTACGGGTCCGCTCCAGAGCGGCCGCCAACTCACCCACGGAAGGACCCAGTTCCGGCACCTCCTGGTCGGCGCCGGCCAGCCCGCGGCGCAGCGCCGTGCGCAGTTCGGCGGCCGGGACGCCCGACGGGGCCGCGAACCGGACGTCCGGTGGGAGCTGCGAGGCGGTGACGGCGGCCAGGGCGGGGTGCGCCGCGGGCGGCCAGCTCAGGGCGCGCAGCGCCTCGGCCGCCCGGGCCCCGTACAGCAGTCCGGCCGCTCCGGTGAGCCGGTCGCCGGCCGACGGGCCCAGCAGGGCGGTCAGTTCGGCGAGCACCGACAGCGGGACCGCCGCCTCGGCGGCTGCCGCCGCGCCCCCCAGTTCGGCGAGCCGGGGCGGGGGCAGGGGCAGCGGTACGGCGGCGGAGGCGGCACGGGCGGACCGCAACTCCCAGACGAGCACCGTGCCACCGCCGTACGTGGTGACGAGCCGACGGCCGTCCGGCGACCAGCGCACCGCCCACAACGGGCCCGGAACCGGCGCCGGTTCGAGGGTGAGCAGCACCGAGCCCTCCGCCACGTCCCAGATCTGCAGCGCCCACGGTGACCTGCCGGGGCCCGGCGCCGCCAGCAGCCTGCCGTCCGGCGACCAGGCCAGGGCGGGTGCCCAGCCGACGCCGCCCGGGGCGCCCAGTTCGCGGTGGATCTGCCAGTCGACGGTGTCCCACACCACGATCGGCCCCCGGCCGGCCTCCGGGGTGGCGGCGAGCCACGAACCGTCGGGGGACCAGGCGACCCGGGTCGCGAACGCCCCGGACGGCAGCGTCAGCCGCGGGCTGCTCCGGGTGAACTCCGGCATGCGCCACAGCAGAACCTCGCCCAGGGTGCCCGCCGCCAGCCGGGAGCCGTCCGGCGACCAGGCGGGGCGCCCCACGCCCCGTGGCACCGGGCGGCTCACCGGGCGCGCCGGGGACGACGGTTCCGAGAAGTCGTACAGGTACAGATGGGCCGGGCGGCGGCCGGGCTCGGGCACGACCAGCCGGCCGCCCCCGGTGGGGCACCACACCGGTGCCTGACCGCCGGGGCAGCGGTTCAGGACGCTGCCCGTGACAGCGTCCAGCACGGTGAGCGGCGTCGCGCCCTGCCGGGTCGCGACGGCAAGCGCGGCGGGGAAGACGGAGGCGCCGACGGGGTCGAGCGCCTCGGCGGACGGCTCGATGTCGACCGCCCCCCACGGCGCGGTGGGCACGGCCGCCGTCCACACCGGCTGCGGCACACCGGGGCGGGTGAGCGCGAGCAGTCCCGGCCGTGACTCGGCGACGGTGGCGTCCACGCCCAGCCATGCGAAGCCGGGAGCCAGGGGCCGGTGGACGCCGCCCTCCTCCGCGTCCTGCCGAGCCGCGTCCTGCCGAGCCGCGTCCTGCCGGGCCGCGTCCTGCCCGCCCGCGTCCCGGCCGTCGTCGGCGTTCTCCTGATCGCCCTGCTGGGCGTGCTCCTCCGCGTCCTCCTCCGCGCTCGCCCCGGTACCGAACGGGCGCGCCGGTCCTGCGGTGAGCGCGGCCGTCCCGCCCTCCACGGGGACCCGGCGTCCCACCGAACCGCACATCGCGGCGACCCAGCGGCGCACGGCCGCGTCGGCGCGCCGGCCGGGCGAGGGCTCACCGGCGTCGGGCAGCTCCCACAACGCGTACCCCACCCTGCCCTCGTGCTCGGTCCGCACCAGCAGCCGGCCCGCCGCACAGACGCCGAAGTCCGCCCCCGTGCGCGGCGCCGCCGGGATGTCGGCGACCTTCTTCAGTGTGCGGTCGACGACCAGGACACCGCGGGCCGTGGCGACGGCCAGGAAACGGCCGGTACGGCTGAACCCGAGGCCGTACACCCCGGCGATGGCGCTGGAGTCCGGGACCGCCGTGCCCTGAGCGTCCGCCAGGTGCACGCCCTCGGCGTCGGCCAGGGCGAGGGTCCTGCGGTCCGGAGACCACGCGACCGCGCGCAGGCCGGTGCGCCCGGAACAGGGCGTGGAGTGCGGGCTGCGGGTCGCCGGGTTCCACAGCTGCAGCGCGGTCGTGGTGGCCACGCCCAGCAGCCGGCCGCCCGGGTCCCACACCAGGTCGGCCACCCGGTCGCCGACGGACAGGTGGACGGTCGCGCCGGTGCGGCGGTGACGTATCGTCACGGTCGCGGGGTCGGAGAGCACAGCTGTGCGCAGCCCGTCCGGGGCGACGGCGACCGCCCGGCCGGCCGTTCCCGGGACCGCCCGGAACCGGAACCGCTCGGCACCGGTGAGGGCGTCCAGGGCCCGGCCCAGCGAGCCGCCCGGGAACACCAGCACCTCGTCGGCGTCCGCCGCCCAGACCGCCGACACCGGTCCCGGCCCGCCCGCGGCCGCCGACCAGATCGTACGGCCGCCGTCGTCCACCGCGTCCACGGTCCCCGCACCGGAGCGCAGGAACACCGTGCCGTCGGGGGAGAGGCCGCCGCAGTCGCCCGCCTCCTCCCGGAACCAGAGGCGGCGCGGCAGGTCGCCCGGCGTCGGAGTCACTCCGCGTCCTCCAGCCGCTGGGCCGCCTGCTCGAACAGGCGGCCGGCCTCCATCGGGTCGCCGGCGCTGCGGTACGCCTCGGCGGCTTCCAGCAGATGCCCCTCGGCACGCAGCCGGGCCGCCCGCCCCAACGCCGGGGCGACGTCCTCCCCGGCCGGGTCGGGTGGCAGCGGCGGGCCGTCGGACACCGTCGGCGCGTCCGGTTGGTGGGCCGTCAACTGCTCGAAGGCCGTGAGGAGTTCCAGCGCCACCTCGGACAGGCCCGGGTCCGCGGGCGGCGGCTCCGGTGGGCTCCACAGGGTCCAGACCGGGACGAGCGGGTCGAGGGCGAAGACGGACCGCCCGCCCTGCCAGCACACCACCGCCAGGCCCGCCCGCAGCCCCAGCGCACGGATCCGCGCCCCCGCGGGCAGCGCAGGCACCAGCTCGAACCCGGACTGCACGTAGCAGGCCCCCGGCCCCACCCGGCGCAGCGGGACGCCGAAGGGCACGGACGCCACCAGGCCCGTCGCGTCGACCAGCAGCTGGACGCCGTCCCCCACGGCCAGGAAGGCCCGCTCGGCCAGCGGCCGGCCGGGCAACAGGCGGCGCAGCAGCGGCAGTTCGGCGTCCGTGAGCAGCACCGCGTCCACGCCCGTGGCCGCGTCGAGGTGCGGTACCACCCGTAGACGTACCTCGGGCGGGACGGCCGGTGGACCCGCCGGCGGGGCGAGGGGCGCGGGCGTGTCCGGCGGGCCCTGGACGTCGAGCGGCGCCGGGGCGCTCAGGAGCCGCAGAGCGACGGGCGGCTGCTCGCCGGAGTCACCGAGCAGCCACAGCTCCCCCTCGTCCACCGCCGGCCGCAGCAACTCCTCGTCGAGCGGCGCGTCGAGCCGCACCTCCAGCAGCAGCCGGGCGCAGTGGGCGGCCGGGCGGCAGACGGAGGTGCGGGGCAGGGAGAGCAGCGAGTGCACGAGGCCGCCGGGTATCGCACGCTCCGCCTCGGGGGCGTCCGGGACGGCGAAGGCGCGCAGCAGCACCAGCAGCCGGTCCTCCGCAGGCGCCGGCCGGGTGTCCGGGAACAGAGGGCGCGACCGGGTCCGTACGAACGTCACGTCGGCCCGCGCGGACTGGGCGAGCCGCACGACGGTCGCCAGCAGGGCAGGTGCCGTCAGCACGTACAGCAGGGCGTGGCCGGTGGAGGGCGGGTCGTGGGTGGGGAAGGCGGCCAGCAGTTCGACCGCCGTCACCTCCGGCCAGGACCGCAACTCCTCGGCGCCCTGGGAGTGCGGGCTGTCCAGCGGCACGGGGCGCCCGCCGTGCAGGGCGATGACATCGGCGGCGGCCGGGCCGGGCAGCGTGGTCAGCAGCCAGTAGGCCGGGCGTCCCCCCGTGCCCGGTCCGGGCTGCCGGTGGCAGGCCCACTCCGCCGCTCCCGCCCCGTACAGCGAGCCCAGCGCGGCCAGCGTCTGCCGGGCGGTGGCGAAACGGCCCGCGCAGCGCCAGCGGACACCGGCGTGCCGGGGCCGCCTGGCGTACTCCTCGCCGGGATCGCGCCCCGCCCGGCCGCTGCCGGGGTCCAGGAACTCCGACACGGCTCACCCTCCGGCGGCGGGCAGCCAGGCCGTGTCGCCGAGTCGCATGGCCGCCCACTCCTGCCACCTGGCCAATACCTCGGCCCGCCCCGCCGCCTGGTCCGGACGCGGCCGGTAGGCGGCCTCGAACAGCGCGGCGGCCCGGTCGAACCGCTCGATCCGGTCGGCGGCCGCCACACCCCAGTCGAGCAGCCGCATCCGCTCGGCGCGGGCGGACAGGGCGGGAATCAGCTCCTCGCACTCCGTCAGCAGGGCGAGCAGCGGAGAAGCGTCCCGCACCCGGCCCGGCCCTCCGGGCTCCGCGAGGCGGCGGTGCAGTGCCCCCGCGAGCCGCAGGCGCAGCAGCGGCGCCGGTCCGCCGGCCGGGTTGCGGGCCGCCGTCGCCAGCAGCGGACCGGCCTCGCCGGGCCGGCCGGCCAGCAGCAGTTCCCAGCCCGCCTCCAGCGGCCTGCCCGCGTCCTGCCAGCAGCGGGCGGCCCGGTCGGGCCGGCCGAGCAGCCGGTAGCAGTCGGCGGCCCGGTCCGGATGACCGGCCTTGCGGTAGGTCTCGGCCGCGTGCTCCAGGTCGCCCGCGCGGTGGTAGGAGTCCGCCGCGTTCCACCGCCGGCCCAGCCCGTCGTAGCAACGGGCCGCGTCGGCGTGGGCACCCGCCTCGGCGTAGGCGCGGGCGGCGCGCAGCAGCAGGTCGGTGCGACGGCTCACTGCGCTCCCCGCTCCCCGTCCTCGGCCTCCCAGTCCTGGCGTTCGTCCTCCTCGACGCGCCTGACGCCCGACCAGAGCGAGGCGTCGAGCGGGAACGCCGCCCCGGCCGGCAGTACTTCCTCGACCTCGGGCCGGCTCGCGGCGACCGCGCCGATCTCCGCGCTGATCCGGTCGTGCTCGGCGTCGTGCTCGGCCCCCGGCGTGCGCGCACCGCCCGCCCGGCCGGCGTCGACGTCCTCGACCTGGAACAACTCCACTTCCCCGGAGGCCGCGTTGAAACGGAACCGCACTCTGACCCGCATGGCTCACGTCCCCATCTCGAACTCGATGTCGACGCGGCCGTCCGACTCGTCGACGCGCACGTCCCGCGCCCCGTGCTCCCGGGCGTACGCGACCAGCGCCTCCCGGTACGCGGTCGCCAGCACGGAGTTGACCGCCCGCAGCACGTCCTGTCCGAGCCGTTGGACACGGACCCGGTTGGCCGCGTCGAGTTCGTCCCGGACCCGGGCCCGCTCCGCCTCCAGACGGGCCGCGGCATCGGCGGCCGCCGCCTGCCGCACCCGCTCCTCGGCGTCCCGGCGCGCGGCGGCGGAGGCCTCCTGGGCGCGTCGGCGCACGCTGTCCAGGAGCGCCCGCGCGTTGCGTTCCGCGTCGCTCTCGGCCCGCCGGCGGGCCTTGTCACGGGCCCTCTGCTCGGTCCGGCCGAAGTAGTTGTCGTCGAAGTAGCTGCCCTCGCCCTCGCCGTGCGCCACGTCGGAGACCGTGCCGCTCAGGGACTCGGCCGCCCTCCCCTCGACGTTCGCGGTGTCCGTCAGCCGGACCCGCACGACCAGGTCGCCGGTGGCCGGACGATAGGTCACCATCCCGTCCGCGAGTGGCAGTTCGAGGCTGCCGTCGGCGGTCTGCCGCCACTGCGGGTCCCGGGCGAGCGCGTTCTCGAAGACCCCGCGGGTACGGGCCCCGAGGGTGCCCCCGAAGGGATAGGAGATCTCCAGTTCGCTGACGACGGTGTCGCTCATCGCGACCCGCCGCTCCAGGTCGGTCTGCCAGGCCTCGGCCACCTCACGTGTCGCGGTGACCCTGACTCGGCGCGGATTGCACATGTCCGTTCGGCTCCCCCTGTACCGGGCCGTCGTCCTGTCCCGCACTCAACGGGGCAGGAATTCGAGCGTTGTGGTGATGATGGTGCTCAGTTCGGCGCACGCCGCCTCGTCCCGCGGGTGCCGTCGCTCCAGCCGCAGCCGGAGCACGTTGAGCGCGCGCAGCGTCGCCTCGGTGGCGGCCGCGGTCGGGGCGGGCCCCAGACGGTGGACCAACTGCTGTGCCTCCGCGATCAGTTGCCATGACGGCTGTTCCTCCACTGCTGCCTCCTGTAGGTCCGCGGCCCCGGCGTACCGGCCCACCGTCTCCGCGACGACCGTCTCGTGCACCGGGTCCGACCAGAAGTGGCGCAGCGGCCACAGGTCGCGGGGCTCGGCCCGCACCCGTTCGTCGCGCAGCGCCGCCGCGGCGACCAGCCGGGTGCCGCGCACGATCCTGCGGTCCGACAGGGTCACGCCCTGCCCGAGGAGGTCGCGGATCAGCGCGTGGTAGGCCGCGGCGGCGGGGCTCAGGTCGACCCGGTCCACCTGGCCGCCCAGCCGTCTCAGGGCCTTCTCGGTGAGCCACTGCTGGTCGCCGGCCGGATCGCCGGCCGGCGGGGCGAAGTGTCCCGCCAGCAGGTCCTCCAGACGGCTGTCGGCCACCGGGGCGATGTGCAGCCGCAGCAGGAAGCGGTCCGCGAAGGCCAGCAGGGACGGATCCCGGGGCAGCGCGTTCGCGGCACCGATCAGGGTGATCAACGGCAGCTCGACGGGGCCGGGACCGTCGTGGAACAGCCGCTCGTTCATCACCGTCAGCAGGGTGTTGAGGATCGGGCTGCCGGCCTGGAACACCTCGTCCAGGAAAGCGATCGACGCCTTCGGCAACATGCCTTCGGTGCGCGTCTCGATCCGGCCCTCCCGGAAGGCGGCCACGTCCATCGGGCCGAACAGCTCGGCGGGTTCGGTGAACCGGGTCAGCAGCCGGACGAACGGCCGGGTGCCCAGCCCGGCCGCGAACCGGGAGACCAGGTCGGTCTTGCCGGTGCCGGGCGGTCCGAGCAGCAGGACGTGCTCCTGCGCGACGACGGCGATCTCCAGCAGGTCCAGGGCCTGTCTGCGCCCCGTGAAGTGCAGCTCGACACTGCGGCCGAGGGCGCGCAGCGTGCGGATGGCGGTGATGTCCTCCGGGCTCCAGCCGGGTGCCGCCCGGCCGGCCCCGCTCGTCGTGGGTGCCGTCACTGCTGTGCCTTGCGCTGCCGGCGCTCGTGCTGCAGCCGCCCCACCAGCCGGCCCAGCTGCAGCGCGGTGGGCGCGATGCCGTGCAGATGGTCCTCGACCGCGGCGTCGCGCATCAGGGAACGCAGTTCGTCGCCGTTCCACGCGGCGGTCGCGTCGCTGATCAGTTCCAACAGTTCGTCCTCCAGGTGTACGCCGTACCGGCCGGCGTGGTGGCGCAGGATCTGGCGCCGGGCGGCCAGGTCGGGCAGGTCGATGTGGATGCTGCGGAAGCGGCTGGGCCGCAGCAGCGCGGGGTCGATGATGTCGATGCGGTTGGTGGTGCCGATGACCAGCATCTGCACCTCCGGGCGGAAGCCGTCCATCTCGGTGAGGATCTGCGCCACCACACTGTTGCCGACCCGGGCGCCGCCGTCCTGACGGGTGGTGCGCTCGGAGGCGATGGCGTCGAACTCGTCGAAGACGATGACCGAGGGGGCGCTGCGGCGGCCGTTGGCGAAGACCTCGCGCACCATCCGCTCGCTCTCACCGACGTACATGTTCAGCACCTCCGGGCCGGAGATCACCTGGATGGTCGCCTCCATCACGTTGGCGATCGCCTTGGCGAAGAGCGTCTTCCCGGTGCCCGGCTCGCCGTGCAGGATGAAGCCGCGGGGGACCAGCTCACCGCGGACCCCCTCCATCGACTCGGGCAGGGCGCGGGCCCCGGTGATGATGGACAGGGCCTGGGTGATCTCCTTCTTGACGTCCTCGTAGCCGCCGATGTCGCCGAGGGTGACGTCGGGCACGTCGAAGCTGGTGGACTGCTGCGCCTTGAAGGAGCGCAGGGTGGCGCGCAGGTCCTTGACGGTGGGCTGCCGTTCGTCCGGCGCCCGGTCCGTGTGCATCCGGTGGGCGTACCGCATGGCCTGGCGCAGCCGGACGGGGTTGAGGCCGGCCACGTGTTTGTGGAAGTCCCGGGGTCTGAACCCCTGGAAGCAGGCCGCCTCCGGGGCCGTCACGAGCGCGGTGCCCAGGGGGATCCGGGGCCGGTCGGGCTCGTGCGGGACGGACACCGTGGGCGGCACGCCCGTGATGGAGAGCCGGACGCTGAACCGTTCGGCGAGCACCTGCGGCAGCGGGAGGGAGGTGTCGGCGAAGGCGAGCACCGGCCGGTCCGGGTACTCGTAGAGCAGCTCCACGAGTTCCCTGGCCTCGGCGTGCCGGCCCAGGTCCTCCCCGCCGCACAGCAGGTCGAGGTGCGGCAGGACGACGACGTCGTGGTCCTTGAGGTGCGCCAGGTGGTCGCGCAGCTGCGACAGCCGGCGCCGTCGGGAGCCCTGGTCCGCGTCGCGCTCCAGGCCGCCCGCCAGGAGGGCCGCCGCGTCGGCCTCCGCCTGTTCGGGCGTGGTCTGTCCGACCGCGGCGGCGGCCGTGTCCCGCGGCCCGTCCAGCAGCACCGGCTGCAGCAGGGCGAGCGTGGTCATCTGCGGCCAGAGGTGCCCGACGACCAGCTTCTCGGTGACGACGAGGACGGGGAGGTTGGCGCGGAGCAGGGACGCCACCTCCTCGATGTGTCCCCAGTACGCGAGGCGCACCGCCTGGCTGTCCGTCAGTTTCTCGGGATGCCGGGCCTCCTCCTGGGCCCGGGGCGGTTCGCCGGCCGTGGGCTCGGGTTCCGCCGGGCGCGCGAGCACGGGATCCACCGCGAACCGGTGCCACGGCAGGTCCATCAGCGGATCGGCCACCGGGTCGAGGAGCGTGTAGGCGCCCGAGGCGAGCACATCGCGCAGCGGCAGCGTCGGCGGCGCCGCCAGCAGCTCGGCGCGCTCCTGCGCGGAACGGACCAGCACTCTCAGCCGGTGTGGGACCTGGCTCACCGGGCCGCCAATCCGCGCAGCTCGGCCCGCTCCCGCACACCCCGGTGCAGTCGGCACAGCTCCAGCGCGTCGTCGTAGTCCCGCAGCATCGGCCGGGCGCGCACCTCCTGGCCGTGCCGATGGGTCAGCACGGCCAGCGGACGCCACCACTCGGCGAACGCCTCGGCGGCGTCCAGCGCCCGGCCCTCCTCGGTGTCCCGCGCGCCGGGTCCGGGCGGCAGCGGGCCGACGGCCAGGAGGACGGCGGCCGCGTGGGCGATACGGGCGCGCAGGTGCGGCCGGTGGTGCAGCAGCGCCGTCTCGTAGACGTCGTAGACCCACCGCCGGTCCTCGGCGGTGAACCGCCGGCGGCTGAACAGCCCGGCACGCCGCAGCGCGGCCCGGGGGCCGACGGGGGGTTCGGCGAGGGCGGTGGTGGCGGTCGTACGGCCCTCGGGATGGGCGAGCAGCAGCTCCAGCACCTGTTCCTCCGCCGCCTCGGCGCCGGGCGCGGCGGCAGGGCTCAGCAGCAGGCCGGTCAGCGGCGAGCGGCGCAGCAGCTCCGCGCCCAGACGCTCATCGGGCGCGAGCACCGGGTCGCCGGCCGATAGCGCCCGCCCGACCAGTCCGTGCCGGGCCAGCAGATCACGCGCGGAAACCGGCGGGGACACCGCGTCCAGCGGGAGGACGGCCGTCTCCGGCCGGTGCCGCAGGGCCACGGCGGTGGCCAGCAGCAGCGCGCCGAGCTCGGCGGGCCGGGCATCGCCGAGCGGCGGATCGGACAGCCGCAGCCGGGCGGCCGTGACGGACGCCAGCCGCTCCACCGCCGCCGCCGGATCGTCGCCGTCGGACGGCGGTACGGCATCCAGGGGGAGCGCGGTGTCAGAGGCGGCCCAGTGAAGGACGGGTAAGACGGTACGGCTCAGTGTCGTCATCTCGGCTCCACAGGGGGCACGCTTCCATGGAGGTCTCGGAGCGGCTGTAGCAGCGCACGACGCGCCTGCCGCCCGAGATGTTGATCAGGGCGGCGACCTGCCAGGGGCGGCGGAAGGTGGCCCGGTGCAGTTCGATGTCGGTACCGGACAGGCCCATGGTGCCGACGGCGGAGAAGAGGTGGGTGTGGTACCAGCCGACCAGCTGGTCGTCGGGGTGGCGCTCCTCCATGATCCGGCTCATGGCGCGGAACGAGTCCCCGGTGAAGGTGAAGTGCATCTGCGAGGCCCCGGAGTGCTCGGCCGGCAGCACGTGTTCGACGATCACTACATGGCCGTCCGCGCCGTCCGGCCTGCGGTACACCTTGCCCAGCAGGAAGCCGCCCTCCTCGATCTCGTGCGAGAGGGGCAGATCACGCTCGAGGAGCCGTTCGACGTGCGGGGGCAGCAGCACGGTCACCGGACGCACCTCGAGATTGCTGGGCAGCGCCGCGCCGTGGGTGTCGGCGGAGCTGATGCGCGGCACCTCCGGTTCGTCCGCGCGGCGCACGCCGAAGGAGAGCCGTGAGGAGCGGGTGACGTCCACGTCCGTCGTGCCCGTCACGATCGGCGGCAGCCGCGAGGGGTCGCGGTCGGCGAACCGGCGGTGGCGCCGGCGCCGGTCTGCGGGGTCCTGGCCGTCGTAGCGGTCGTAGCGGTCGGCCGGCCCGTCGAGGACGCCGAAGCCCTCGTAGTCGCCGCGCCGGCCGTAGCCACGGCGCTGCGGCAGTTCCCGCAGCAGGGCCGAGTCGACGCGGAACGACCAGCGCGGCTGCCCGGGGTCGAGCGCGTGGCCCACGGCGGCCAGCATCGGGCCGAGCAGCCCGGTCACCGTGTGCCGCTGCCGGTAGACCACCGTGTCCCCGACGTGCGCCAGCACGGTCACATGGCCGAAGTCGGGGCGCAGGTTGACCACTTCGGGCGGCCCCTCGTACAGCGTGCGCCCGGTGAACTGGTGGAAGACCAGGACGAAACCGAAGTCCGGCTCGTGCGCGTACTCGCCCAGCTCGCTGGTCAGGACCGCGTCCAGCAGGGGCACCAGGGGAAGCCGCCGCGTGACGTGCGTGGTGTCGCCACGGTACAGCTCGACCTCGGGCTCGCTGCCCATCTCCAGGCCGACGCCCGGCCACCCGCGCGGACCGGTGTCAGGTGTCATCGCCGACCACGCGCGCTTTCCGGAGCCGCAGGGCCCTCACCCGCAGGCTCGAAACGTCGCCGTCCGGGTTCTCCTGCGGCGGTGCCGACGGCACACCACCGATCGACCTGATCATCGCCTCCCCCTCCTCGGAGGCGGCCCAGCGCGCCGCGCGCGCGTTGAACCACCCCTCACCACCCTCATCTTGAGGGCGGACGTCATAGGTTTGGTAGCCCGCGATGTCGACCAGCATCTGGCACAGCCTCCCGAAATCCATCGTCGGCCGGTACGCCCGCTGCAACGGTCCCAGACAGACCAGTCCGTCGGGAGCATCCGCCGGAAACTCGGGTGGTCGTTCGGGTCCCAGGATGTTCGGGTGGAACACGGGCGACCTCCAGACCACGACCGGCGCCGCATAGGGAAACTGCGGACCGAGCCAGATGGTCACGCTGTGCTCGTTCTGGGGCATCGGGGGTGAACCGGGGGGCGCGTCCGCGGGCGGGGGGCGGAAACCGGGCGCGTCGAAGGAGATGTCGTAGCGGGTGGGGAACTCGGGATCGTCCATGGTGGCGATCCGGAAAGTCTGCCGGTGCCGGTCGGCGTACTGCCGGATCTCCCGCCGCACCCGCAGGATCGCCCGGTTCCGCTCGTGCGGCGCGCTCGCGCCCGCCGTGCTCTCGGGGAAGACGTACAGCGTGTCGCCGTCGCGCACCCCGGAGTCGTACAGCGTCCGGGACAGGTCGGGCAGCCGCTGGAAGCTGCCGTCGGGCAGCACCCGGTCGACGACGGTACGGCGCCGGCGCGCCACCCGGTGCTGCAGTTCCTCCCCGCCGTAGCCGAGGACGGCGGCGGCGATGTCGTGGCCGGTGGTGGTGGAGGGGACGAAGTCGAACTCGTAGGGCTGTTTGTCGGGGCCCTGGGCGTGCAGCCGCTGGAACATGTGCGGCCGGTGCCGGTGGACCTGCTGGTGGATCTCCATGGTGCCGGGGGCGCCCATGCCGCGCAGGGTGTCCTGCAGGTGCTCGAACTGCTCCTGCGTCAGCGGCTGCGGCAACAGCATCGCGACCTGGCTGACCGGGCGGACGCCGGCGTTGACGAACAGCACGTCCGCCGAGGGCTGCGCGCGCCGGACGACCTGCATGAACTCGTTGAGGTGCGTCTCCGCGACGAACACGAGGGTGTGGTACTCGGCGGGCGGCGGGTCCGCGGGCCCGGGATCCCGTGGCTCCCGGGGCGCCTGCGGTGCCTGGGGTGCCGGGGGTGCCTGAGGGGTGTCCTGGGGGTGCTGCCGTACCGCGTGCCACGGCGGGGCGGCGTAGGGCGGCACACCCGGGCCGGGAGGCGGGGCCGCCGGGCCCGGATGGGCGGCCGGCGCGCCGTAGTAGCCGGGGGCAGCCTGCCAATGCTGGGCCTGCGCCTGGTACTCCGGGTACGTGGGCGGAGGCATGTGCGACGGGCCGTACGGCGGGAAGCCGCCGGGCGGGTGGAACTGCGCTCCCGGCTGCGGACGGCCGCTGCCACGCGCCGTCGCGGCCGTCATCGCCCACCACGCCTCCTGCAGCACCTCGTTGGCCGGGTACACCGGAGCGATGTGACTGATCAGCTTGTCCTCGCCGCCGACCATCGAGCCGTCGTCCAGGATCTTCCGCACCGCCGCCCAGAAGGCCTGCCCGGTCTGCCGGAAGTCGAGCCGGTGATTGGGGAACCCGATCTCATAGAGGTAGACCCCCGACTCCTGCGGTGTCAGGATGCGTGCCAGCTCCGCGTAGAGCCGGTCTCTCAACTCGTCGTTCATGGGATCCCCTCGTCCCCGGCCAGTTCCAGGTACCGCAACCCGCCGCCGTCCCGCCGCGTCACCGCCAGCACCTCCCCGGGCGCCACCCCGATCTCCCGCAGGGTGGCCTCCGCGGGCGCGGCGCGCAGGCGGAACGCCGCCGGCGGCGCGTCCGGTGGCGCGTCGGCCGCCCGGAAGCCCGCCCAGCCGAGAGGTTCCTCGTCCGGGTCCGTGTGGCCGAGCAGCTCCCGCACCCGGGCTCCGGCGCCCAGCGGCAGCCGCCGTACGGCGTTGGCGTCGATGCGTTCGTGCAGCGGGCAGTCGTCGGCCGCCGTGTCCATGGGACCCGGGGTGGCCACGGGGACGGTGGAGCCGTAGGCGTCGATCCGCAGCGGATGCGGCTCCACCGGCAGTCCGAGCAGCAGCCGTACGGCGTGACCGGCCAGCCAGGACCCGACCAGGTACGCCACCGGCGCGTTCGCTCCGACGGGCAGCCCGGCGCCGAGCGGCGCGGCGCACGACCAGCGGCTGTCCGCCACGGCCAGCTCGGCCGCCGGGGTGCCGCAGGCCCAGCAGCGTCCGCCGGGCGGGAAGTAGGCGACCTGGCCGCCCCAGTCGTGGGTGCCGCCGTCGAGCATGCCGGCCCCGACGAGGTTGCAGCGGGCGGCGAGTTCGATGCGGGCGGCGCGGCTGTCGAGGCAGCCCACCACCAGGGCGGCGGCGCGCAGTTCGGCCAGGCCCACACCGGACACCAGCGGGGCCGGGCGGGCCTCGGCCCGGATGCCGGGTGCCAGGCGGGCGAGTGCCGCGGCGGCCGTGCGCGCCTTGGAGCGGCCGATGTCGTCGGGGCGGAAGAGCGGGCAGCGGCTGAGGTTGCTGGCGTCCACCGCGTCCGGGTCGCACAGCAGCAGCCGGCCGACGCCGGCCAGGGCCAGGGTCTGGGCCACGACGTTGCCGAGGGCGCCCACGCCGATCACGGCCACGGTCGCCGAGCCCAGCCGGTCCTGGTCCCAGCCGGGGACCAGCAAGTGGCGGGCGTAGCGGTCGGGGAGTGCCCGGGGGGCGGAGGTGCCGGTCATCAGCCGCTGCCGCCCCCCACGCACGGGTTCGTGGAGTTGTGCGCCCGCCAGTTGTCGTAGCAGAGGTTTCCCCGCTCCGGGTCGCGGTGGATGGCGCCGAGGCAGCCGGGCCGGTCGGGGGAGCAGGTGCAGCGGATGACGAGGTCGCCCGGGCGCAGTGTCATGTCACAGGCCCAGCAGCGGAACCGGAAGGGCGGTCCGCCGGGGTTCTCGTACACGGTGAGCAGTTCGTCGCCCGGCGCCAGCCGTCTCGGGCTCATGTCGCGCGAGGGCGGGTTGGTCTCGTCCAGCCCGCGGTGGAAGTCGGCGGCCAGCCGTGCCGTGTGCGGATCCGGGGCGCCGCCCTCGCCGCAGCCCAGCAGCCTGCGCCGGTGCCGCAGGGTGAACGAGCCGGTCGCGGGGTCCCGGCCCACCGTCACCTCCTCGCCGGGCCGGAAGGTGTGGTGGCACTCCCGGCAGATCTGCCCGGGCCGGCCCAGCTGGTCCAGCAGCCGTTCCGTCACCACCGTGACCCCGGTCGCCGGTCCGCCGGCCTCCGCGGTCTCGTCGGCCTCGCTCAGGCCGCCCGCCAGGCCCAGTTCGAAGTCGGTGGCCACCGCGCTGCGCGCGCTCTCGGTCTGCGCGGCGCGGGCGTCGAACTCCCTTTGGTGCGCGGCCCAGTCGAAACCGCTCAGGTCCCCGATCGCCCAGCCGCCCGCGCCCGGGTGGTCCGCGGCCGCGCTCACGTCGTCCCCCGCCCGGCCGCCCGCCGGTCGCCCGTCACGAGCCGTAACCCCTGCGCGTCCCCGGCGGCGACCGTGACGTGGGCCTTGCCGACCCCGAACGCGGCCGGGACCTCGGCGCCCCGGCGCAGGGACTCGTAGAAGCCCCGGCTGAAGGCGCGCCCGTCGCTGTCACGCAGTCGGTCCGCGGCCCCGATCGACAGGTCCGCGCAGTCCCCGAAGTCCTCGAGGTCGCGCCCGAGATGACAGCTCGTCAGCAACAGGCAGTGCACCCCGCCGACGGCGGCCAGCGCCTCGGCCAGCCAGTGTGTCCGCACCGGCGCCATGCGCCCCTCGGGGCCTTCCATCAGCAGGTATTTGTTGGGCGAGCCGTGGCCGGCGAAGTGCAGGATGTCGGGCCGGGTGGCGTCCAGGGCCGACACCACGTCGGTGTTGCGGGCGGCGGCCCGCAGCGTCAGCTCGATCCGCCGGTCTCCGGGCACGGCGACGGCGTCCTGGATGGTGTCGAACTCCTCGCCCAGCGGCAGCCGTTGCTCGGTACGCGGCCCCGACATCAGGAACAGCACCCGGGTCGGATCGGGCAGTCCCGCCCCGGCCGGACCGGCGGCCGGGGCCCGCCCGCGGTACGCGGCGACGAACTCCGTCAGGCGGCGCACACCCGGATACTCCGCGGCGACCGCGTCGAGCAGCTTGTCCAGGGTGAAGTGGAAGGCGCCGAACTCGGTGAGCCGGCAGATCTCGAACCAGCGGACGAGCGGCGACGCGTGGTGGTCGACGCGGGACAGGTTGCCGCCGAGGCTCTCCAGCAGCATCCGGGTCTCCGCCGGGCCGGGGTAGAGATCGGCCAGGACCTGGACGATGCCCGCCCGTTGCAGCTGAGCAGCCGTGAGCTCCTCCACGCGCCACTCCCCCCTTGGACCGGCATGACGGCGTCCGGACTCTACTGGCACGCTGCGCCCGACTGGTCCGGTTCGGAACAGCTTGGCACATCCCTTCACTCGACGTAATGGAACCTGCGCAAAGCGCACGCTCGAGGTCCGGAATGTGGTAGAGCTATGCCCCTGCATGTGCTGCGGGCATGTCGACTTGGGGGGAGGTCGCGGCTCTTGACCGAGGAGTTCCGCGGGGAACGGCCCGCCGGGCCACGGGGTCAGCGGGTGCCCTTCCGCATAGCCCGGGAGACCGGGAAGGGCGCGGAGTTCACCTGCGACGGCTGGCGCATGACACGTTATCGCCACCACCTGACCGGACGTCAGCTGATGGTCAAGTCCGCCCGTGCCGGAACCGATCCCGCGGGCCTGCGCCAGGAGTTCGACAACACGGCCGCCCTGGTCCGGCTGCTCGGCCGCGACCACGTGCCGCGCCAGCTGGCCCATGTGCTCGCCCGGGACGACTCCGCCCCCAACGGCCCCCGGCTGCTGCTGGACTGGCGCGGACGCAGGCTCTCCGGCTGGCCCTCGCCGGACCCGCTGCACAGCAAGCTGGAGGGCGCGGTCCGCGACCTGTTCGCCGCCGTCTCGACGCTGCACCTCTGTGGCCTGGTGCACGGCCGGCTCGACCTGGAGCACCTGTGGTGGGACGGCGACGGCCTCCAGCTCTCCGGCCTCGACACGAGCGTGCGGCGCGGCGAGACGCCGCCCGCGCGGGCGCGCACCGTCTGGGACCCGCCGGACTTCGGGCACGGCCGCGCCGCGGACGAGCAGGACGACGTGCACAGCGCCGCGCTGCTCGCCTTCTGGATGGCCACCGGCGAGACCGTCCCGCAGGGCACCACGCGAGGACAGCTGCGGGACCTGGTGGACCCGCACGAAGCGTGGATCCGCGACCTGATGCTGCGGATCTTCTCGGACACCGGCCCGGCACAGAACCCGCCCCGGCTGCCCGGCGCGGCCGAGGTCAGGGAGTGGCTCGACCCCCAACCGCTGCGCGGGCAGAGGCTGTTGCTGCAGCGGCGGGACCACGAGCTGGAGCGCCTGATGCTGGACGCCCGCAAGGACTTCGCCCAGCTCCGCGACCGTCAGCGGGCGCTGCGGGAACAGCGGCGCCGGCGCGAGCAGGCGGCCGAGTGGGAACGGACCGAACGCCTGCGGCGGGCCGCGGAGGCGGCAGCCCGGGCCGAGGAGGCAGCGGCCGCCCCGCCGCCCGGCCCGAGCCCGGCGCCCCCCGTGCGAACCCGGGGCTTACGCGGCCTGTTGTCCCGGCTGCTCGCCCCGCCGCCCGAGCCCGTCGTCCCCCCGCCGCCACGACCGCGCAGGGCGCCCGAGAGCAAGCCGCCGCCCCCGCGGCCCAGCCGGGTCGAGTGCCCGGTCTGCCTGAACGACCTCGACTGGGACAGCCTGCCGCGCGGCGAGTACGACAAGCTGCACCTGCCCGCGCAGCGCGAGGACCCGGACGAGGAGCCACGGCGGCCGCCCGCCGCGGCGGGCGAACGCGCCCGGATGGCCCAGGAGGCGCGCTCCTTCCGCACCTGTCCCGGAAACGACCACATCACCCCCCACGCCATCCCCGAGCGCTACCCCTCCTACGGCACCCCGGTGCGCATCGGGCTGATCGGGGCCACCGACACCGGCAAGTCCCATCTGCTCGCCGTGATGATCCACCAGGTGATGGACGCGGGGGTGGCCCACCAGTACGGCCTGGAGGTGCAGCCCCTGGATCTGCGGCAGTACAACGAGTACCGGGCCGCGACCGTCGACCGGCTGATGAAGGAGCGCCGGGAGCTGGCGGTCACCTCCGAGACGGCCTCCGTGCACTTCGCCGTGGGACTCATCGTCACCGACCTGGCCTCCGGCCTGCGCCACACGGTCGTCTTCTTCGACATCGCCGGTGAGCGGCTGCAGCGGTCCGGCCCCGAGGTCGACTTCCTCGGCGGCCTCAACGCCCTGCTGTGCGTGGTCGACCCGAGGACCGTACCGGGGCTGCGCAAGCTCGGCAGGCCCGCGTCCGGGCAGGGCGAGGACCGGGCCGTGGCGGCCGTACGCACCCGGCTCAAGGCACAGAAGCGCCCCACCGACGGGCACCTGCTGCCCCTGCCGTGCGCGCTGGTGGTCACCAAGTCGGACCTCCTGCGACACCTGCGGCTGACCGAGGCCGAGCCGTGGCTGCCCGGCGGCACCGGTTCCGACGCCGACCTCACCAGCGTCGAGCGGGAGAGCGAGGACGTGTACGCGATGCTGTGGGCCCGGGGCGGCCGGCGGGCCCTGGACCTGGTCCGCGAGTGCGAGGACGCCACCTTGCACCTCGCCTCCGCCACCGGCACCCACTCGGAGCCGGACGACAACGGCGAGCCCCGCTTCGGTGACGGCTTCGGCCAGCACCGGGTGCTGGCGCCCCTGCTGTCCCTGCTGGTGATGAAGGGCGTACTGACCGGGCCGGCCGCCCGCCTCGGCCTGCACCGGGACGACCCGCCGCCGGAGGGCCGGACATGAGCCAGGCCACCGCCGACGACTCGAGGGCCTACGCCGACCTCGTCGTCTACCGCTGGTCGCAGCTGTCGCTGACCGGCGGCAACGGAGTGGGTCCGGTGTCCACGTCACTGGACCGTGACGACCTGGTCCGCTGGGACGCCCGGCTCACCCGGCTGGTCTGGGCCGCGCAGGGCAGCACCCTGCCGGGACACATGTACCTGACCTACGGCGACGAGGCGGCCGTGCTGCGCAAGCTCTCCGTGCGGGACGCCAACGGCCGCGGCGGATCGACCCTCACCCATGTGCTCATCGGGCCGGCCGCCGAGCTCGACCTCGGGCTGGCGCTGACCCTGTGCCGCAGCGCCTGGAACTGGCTGCCGCCCGGCGGCGCCGAGGGCACGCAGGAACGGCTGCCGCCGGTGCCGCTGGACCGGCTGCGGCCCCATCTGGCCGAGGACACGGCCGAGTTGGAGCGCCTGGCGGCCGAGGTGCCGGACGCGCTGCTGGCCCCGGTGACCGCCGCGATCATGGACGCGCCCGGCCGACCCCTCACGATCGTCGGATCGCCCGTCCCGGCAGAGGTGCTGATCAAGGCGCTCAGCGGCTGGCTGGGCCGGCTGACCGCGGGCGAGTGGACGTTCGCGACCCGGGAGGAGAGCGACGCGGGCACCGGCATCCCCCGGTTCGTCTTCCTGGAACGCGAGCGCGACACACCGCACCTCGGCGCCGCACGGCAGGTGGTGCGGGCCGACGAGACCGGGGAGGAGAGCGACCTCACGGCGGCCAGGGGACTGCTGCGGCAGTACCGCAGGCGTGGCTCCCAGGGCATTGACCGGCTGCGGCCGGAGCGGCCCCTGAGCACCGCGGAGGAGGTCCGGGTCTGGCGGGAGCGGACCTGCTCGCCGTCCGGGATGGTCATGGACGTCGCCGGGATGCTGACGGACGCCGTGTACGGGGTTCTCGAACCCGACGAGAGGGCGTTCCTGCGGGCCCGCGCGAGCATCCCCCAGGTGGAACTCCACCTGCGCCGGACGAAGCCGGAGGAACTGACGGCCCTGGTGAAGGGCTGGTCTCCGCTGAGACCGGGCCTGAGCGAACTGGCCCCCGTCCGGGACGCGCTGCACGCCGAGGCGCTGCACCGGGTCCTGCGCGCCGCGACCGACCCGGGCGCCCACACGGCCGCCCGGACCGAGCCGGACCTGGCGCCCGCGCTGAAGGCCGCCCGGCCGGACGCGGCACTGGTCCAGGAGTGCCTCGACGAGGAGATCGAACTCGCCCGGCGCCGGGCGCTGCCCGTCGACGTGCTGAGGGTGCTGCTGGTGGCGCACAGCGCCGGGCTGCCCGCCGCCGACCTCGTGCTGGCACAGCGCCGGCTGACCCGCTCCGACACGCCCGTGCACGTGCTGCTGGCGCAGGTCGACCAGGTCGCCATGGCTCACCGCACGCTCGCCCGCGAGCTGCTGCGGGCCTGCGTCCAGCGCCGTACACGGCGTGACAGGAGGGCCCCGATCGCGCACGTGCTCGCCGAGCACCGCTTTCTGGCCCGGGCGGTCGAGGTCATGGCGGAGGGGCAGCCGCACCTGGCCGTCCAGTACTTCAAGTGGCTCCTGCACTGTCTGACCGGTGATGAGTCCGTCACGCGCAGGGACGTGCACGAGGCGGTGCACATGGCCGGGCCCGGTCTCTCGGACCAGATGCTGGCCGCCCTGCTGCAGGCCCTCAGGGACCTCGGAAACAGGTCTGCCGTGCAGGCGGTCACCGACATCGCGAGCAACGAGTTCTTCCGCCGGAACCTGAGCCCGCGCCGCGGACCCCAGTACCCCGCGGAGCATTCCGCACCCCCGCGCCGGGAGACCGACGAACCCGGCGCCCGTCCCAGGTGAAAGGCACATCGGTGACCGCCGAGACCAGCAACACGCCCCGTCCGGGGCCACCCCAGCCGCCCGACCCGCCGGCGGTCACCCCCGAGTTGGGCCGTGCGGCACAGGAACTGGCGCGGCTGGCCCGCCAGTCACCCAGCGAGGCCGGGCGCAAGGTGCTGGGCCGGGTGGCCGCCGACGCCGCCCAGGGCGGCCGGGCCCTCGTCGGCCTCGACCTCGTGCGCGTGTATCCGCCGCACCTGCTGGTGCCGGACGCGCCGCTGCCCCGGCAGCAGACCGTGGGCTGGCTGGCGGTCGTACGGGACGTCCTGGTCTTCGCGCCGATCCTGCTGACCTGGCTCTCCCTCGGCTCGGCGCTCGTGAAGTACGACGGCGACGCCAACTTCCTGCAGTTATGGGCCGGCGACTACGGCACGGCGGCCGTGGTGGGCGTCGTGGTGCTGATAGGCCTGGTGATCGCCATCACCCTCGGGCTGCACGTACTGCGTCTGCAGGGCGGGCGGACCGCCTCGCGCGCGCAGGTGCGCAGTGCGGTCGGCGAACAACTGGCGCTGATCACACTGGAGTTGTCGGTGTCCTCGTCCCGGCAGGCGGCAGGCGTGCCGAGCGGGCAGCTCATCCGGGCGGCCACGGAGATCACCGGCGCCACCGACCGGCTGACCCGGACCCTCGCCGACACCACCAAGCGGCTGTCGAAGATCTTCGACCCCGGCCCGGAGACCGGCTTCACCAAGGCGCTGCGGGGCTGGACTGCTTCCGCCGACGCGCTGAAGAAGATGGGCGAGTCGTTGACGGTCCCGCACCAGCTCATCAAGGACTTCGCCCAGATGCGCGAGGCCCTGCGCAAGGACGAGGAGGCCACGCGGCGTTCGCTGACGGGGCTCCTGGAGGAACTGAACGAGGCGACCGAGACCTCCCGGGTCTCCGACCAGGCGCACGTCCGGGTGGCCGAGGTGGTGCTGGAGGGAACCCGTCAGGTACGCGAGGCCATGGAGCGGTTCGTCGAGCGCACCCAGCTCCTCGACATGTACATGGAAGCGATGATGCGCACCCTGGACCGCCTCGACCAGAGCTGGGCCGACGCGCCCCCGGCGGGACCCACCGCGGGACCCGCCGAGTTCTACGACCCGATGCGCGACGACGGGTTCGCCCGGCTGCTCGGCGACGACGACAGCGGCCGTCCGCCGTCCGCCGACCGGGACCGTTCGCCGGCGCAGGAACCGGGCCGCGCCCCCGGTCAACCCCCGGCGGGCGGACCCCTCTTCGGCGCGGACGACGATCCCCGGCCGGACGCCGGGGACGACGGCCCGGACACCGACGACTGGTACGGCGACGGAGAACGCCGGTGAGCACCGGGACCGGGCCCCTCGACACGGGGGTCTTCGAGGAAGCGGAATGGCCCACCGGCGAGGGTTCCGGCCAGGCCGAACGCACCTCGATCGCACCGCGCCACCTCGCCGGCTGGCTCTTCGCCGATCTCTTCCTGGTGCTGTTCGTCCTCGTGCTCGGCCTGTTGCCGGCCCACCCGAAGGACGGGGGCCCGGGCAGGCCCGAAGCCTCCCACCCGGCGGCCGGCGGCAAGTCCGGCGGCGGCAGGAAGAAGAGCGAGGTGGGTGGCATCGACCCGCGCTACCACCAGGTCGCCGTGCGGCTCTCCGCCGGCGCCACCGCGAACGCGGGGCAGCGCAAGGGCCTCACCGCGGCCGACGCCGCCAAGGTCGCGGACGCCGTGGCCAGGGAGGTGGCCAGGAGCAGCCGCGGCCGCAGGATCGGCATGCTACTCACGTTCGGCGGAGCCCCGCAGTTCGAGGAGAACGCCCGTACCCTGGCCGGCCAGACCAACGCCGCCCTGGTGACGCGCAGGCCCGGGCTCTTCTGCGGCAAGAACGTCGGCACCCGCAAGTTCTGGGACGGTGACCCCTTCTCGGACCACCACCACAGCAGGCCCGACGACGCGGTGCGCGTCGAGATCTACTACACCAACTCCTGCGACAAGAAATGACAGCCCGCACCAGCGGATCGGAGAGCCCCGCATGAACCCCGAAGAGCGGCCGGAACCCGGCAGCATCCGTCTCACCGCCGACAACGAGGTCGAACGATTCGACGGCGAGGACTGGCGGCCGTACGCGCAACTCCCCGACGACGGGCACGAAACCCTCTTCCGGGGCGAGGACGAGTCCGGGGAACAGGACCGGGCATGAGCGGGCCGTCGACCCTCTCCGAGTCGCGGGAGCCCGGCACCGCCGAACAGCCCCTCGTCCCCGCCGCCCCCGGCGCCGCCCGGGCCGCCGTCGCCGACATGCGGGCGACCGCCCGCTGGTCCATCGCGACCACCGGAGCCGTCGGCGGACTGCTCCTGGGCGGCTTCCCCCTGACGGCGGTCGGGAAGGTCCACGGCGGCGTCCACATCGCGCTGGCCGTGTGCGGTCTGGCCCTGGGCATGGCGGGCGTGTGCTGGGCCCTGTGGTCCACGGGCGAGGTCCTGACGCCGCGCTTCACCACGCTGCGGTCGCTGGCGGAGCCCGGCCTCGGCGACCTGCGCGCGGAGATGCAGGCCACCCCCACGGCCTTCTTCGGACCGTTCGGCCGCACCGCCGCCGACCTGGAGGAGGCCTGCCGTACCCACACCACGATGGCCGTCCGGCTCGCCGCACTGCACGACCGGGAGCCTGACGAGGCGCGTCGCGCCGGACTCGCCCGGGGACTCGCGGATGCCCGGGCCAACGCGGCCCGGGCGACCGCCCGCCGCCGGGCCCTGCTGGAGTTGATCCACGCGTGGCAGGTGCGGCGGGCGCTGCGCCGGGCCAGGATCCACACCCTGCTCGCCGCGATCGTCGTCGCGGCGGGGGCGGTCATGTTCCTGGTGGCGACAGGCGGTGGCAAGTGAACGGCTGACGGCTCCCGCGGGAGGAAAGCGCTCCCACGCGTTCGACGGCGGCACCGCACGGACCGCCGAGTTTCACACAGGCGCCACCAGGCCCTTCCCTGACGTTTGTTGCTCTTGGAACACTCGCTCCGCGCAGATTCCGTCATTTGAACGGCTTCACGGACGTCAGGACGAGAGGACCCTCAGACCCATGCCCGAAGCAAACCGGCGCCGCTTCCTCCAACTCGCGGGCGCCACCGCGGCGTTCACCGCGCTGTCCAGCAGCATCCAGCGCGCCGCCGCGCTGCCCGCGCACCACCGCACCGGGACGGTCCAGGACGTCGAGCACATCGTCGTCCTCATGCAGGAGAACCGATCCTTCGACCACTACTTCGGCACGCTGCGAGGCGTCCGCGGCTTCGGCGACCCCCGTCCCGTCTCGCAGAACGGGAAGTCCGTCTGGAAGCAGTCCGACGGCACGAAGGACATCCTGCCCTTCCATCCGGACGCCGACGACCTGGGCCTGGCCTTCATCCAGGACCTGCCGCACGGCTGGCAGGACACCCATGCCGCCTTCAACGGCGGCAAGTACGACAAGTGGGTGCCGGCCAAGGGCACCACGACGATGGCACACCTGACCCGCGACGACATACCGTTCCACTACGCGCTCGCCGACGCCTTCACCATCTGCGACGCCTACCACTGCTCGTTCATGGGCTCGACCGACCCCAACCGCTACTACATGTGGACCGGTTACGTCGGCAACGACGGCCGGGGCGGCGGCCCAGTGCTCGGCAACGACGAGAAGGGCTACGGCTGGACGACGTATCCCGAGCGGCTGGAGAAGGCCGGGGTCTCCTGGAAGATCTACCAGGACGTCGGCGACGGCCTGGACGCCGCCGGCGGCTGGGGCTGGATCGACGACGCCTACCGCGGCAACTACGGCGACAACTCCCTGCTCTACTTCGACCAGTACCGCAACGCGGTGCCCGGCGACCCGCTGTACGACAAGGCCCGCACCGGCACCGACGCACGCAAGGGCGAGGGCTTCTTCGACCGGCTGAAGGCCGACGTGAAGGCCGGCGAACTGCCGCAGGTCTCCTGGGTCGTCGCCCCCGAGGCCTTCACCGAGCACCCCAACTGGCCCGCCAACTACGGCGCCTGGTACGTCGCCCAGGTCCTGGACGCACTCACCTCCAACCCCGAGGTCTGGGGCAAGACCGCGCTGTTCATCACCTACGACGAGAACGACGGCTTCTTCGACCACGTCGTACCGCCCTTCCCGCCCGCCTCCGGCGACCGGGGCAAGTCGACCGTGGACGCCTCCCTCGACCTGTACAAGGGTGACGCCAGCCATGTCGCCGGCCCCTACGGGCTCGGCCAGCGCGTGCCGATGCTGGTGGTCTCCCCGTGGAGCAAGGGCGGTTACGTGTGCTCCGAGACCTTCGACCACACCTCGATCATCCGGTTCATCGAGCGCCGTTTCGGCGTGCACGAGCCGAACGTCTCGCCATGGCGCCGCGCCGTCGTCGGGGACCTGACCAGCGCCTTCGACTTCTCCCGCAAGGACACCCGGCCGGTCGCGCTGCCGTCCACGGCAGGCTACGAGCCGCCGGACCACGACCGCCACCCCGACTACGTGCCCAAGCCGCCCGCCAACCCCTCCCTGCCCAGGCAGGAGCGCGGTCACCGGCCCACCCGCCCGCTGAAGTACGCCCCGGTGGTGGACGGTTCCGCGGACACCGCGGCCGGCACCCTGACGCTCACGTTCGCCTCGGGGGCGCACGCGGGCGCCGCCTTCCTCGTCACCTCCGGCAACCGCAGCGACGGCCCCTGGACCTACACCACCGAGGCCGGCAAGTCCCTCTCCGACACGTGGAACGCGGCCTACTCCGGTGGCGTGCACGACCTCGCCGTCCACGGCCCGAACGGTTTCCTGCGCGTCTTCAAGGGCAGGGCCAAGGCCGCCGGACCGGAGGCGACCGCCCGGCACAGGGGCGAGGACCTCGTGCTCACCTTCACCAACAAGGGTCCCGGCACGGTGAAGCTGAAGATCGTGAACGGTTACGGCGGCGGCCCGGTCACCGTGACCGTGCGGCCCGGCGCGACCGTCGAGCACACCGTCGACCTCACGGCGAGCAGGCGCTGGTACGACGTGACGGTCACCTGTGACGCCGACCCGGGCTTCCTGCGCGGCTTCGCCGGCCATGTGGAGAACGGCCGGCCCGGCGTCAGCGACCCGGCGATCGCCGCGGAGTGAACGGGCGATGAAGACCGCTCCGTGCGGACTGGTCAGGTACCGGTCACATCAGGGTAGTGTGCCCCGGTGACCACGCAATCGAACACTCCGGCAGGCTGGTACCCGGATCCGCACGGAGCGCCGCAGACGCTCCGCTACTGGGACGGCGCGCAGTGGACCCAGCACACCAACCCGGCGCAGGCACCCGCCGGTCAGGTTCCGCCGCAGCAGGCGGCTCCCCAGCAGCAGGCAGTCCCCCAGCAGTACGGCGCCCCGCAGGCGCAGACCGCCGACCCCAAGGTGCAGCGCCAGGTGCAGCAGCAGGCCGGGGTCGCGGCCGGCGGCCCCGGCGGCGGCACCCTCTTCACCGAGCCCGTCCTGGTCGTGAACCAGAAGGCCAAGCTGATCGAGGTGACCAACGAGTACAAGGTCATGGATCAGAACGGCCGCGACATCGGCTCGGTCACCGAGGTCGGCCAGGGCGTACTGAGGAAGATCTTCCGTTTCGTCTCCAGCTGGGACCAGTTCCTGACCCACAAGCTGGAGATCCGGGACGCCTACGGCCAGCCGCAGCTGCTGCTGACCCGGCCCGCGAAGATCTTCAAGTCCCGGGTCATCGTGACGCGCCCGGACGGCTCGCAGGTCGGTGAGATCGTCCAGCAGAACATGATCGGGAAGATCAACTTCGCGATGAACGCGAACGGCCAGCAGGTCGGCGCGATCAAGGCGGAGAACTGGCGGGCCTGGAACTTCGCGATCGTCGACCACGCGGACAACGAGGTCGCCCGGATCACCAAGACCTGGGAAGGTCTCGCCAAGACGCTCTTCACGAGCGCGGACAACTACGTCCTGCAGATCCACTACCAGCTGCCCGAGCCGCTGCTGAGCCTCGTGGTGGCGACGGCCCTGACCGTCGACACCGCCCTCAAGCAGGACTCGCGGGGCTGGAACTGAGCGGGCCCCGACGGGGGAGGACAGGACAGGAGAAGCACGGTACGGCGGCGGCCGGCGCACACGGAGCACGTGCGCACCGGCCGCCGCCGTGTGTCGTGACCGGGCGTCCGGGCGCTCCCGGACGTCTCCAGCACACGGCCCCGCTCCACGGCTAGGCGGCGAACGCGTCGACGCCCGTCAGTTCCGCCGACAGGTCCCACAGCCGGGCCGCCTGTTCGGGGTCGGTCGCCCAGTCCTTGACGCCGAGTCGCTCCTCGCCCTCCGGCGCGCGCTCGGCGACGTCGCAGTCCTCCAGATAGACGCCACCGAGCCCGTCCAGCTGCGGCGAGGTCGCCGCCCACACCTGGGTGGCCGCACCCTGCTGCGGGGTCTTGAAGCCCTCGGGATTGAGCACGTTGCCGTCCTCGTCGATCCAGCCGCGCTCGATCATCTCCTCCTTGGGCAGGTGCCGTTGGAGCGGGGTGATGATGCCGCCCGGGTGCAGGGCGAAGGCGCGGACGCCGGCGTCCCGGCCGAGCTTGTCGAGCTGGACGGCGAACAGGACGTTGGCGGTCTTGGCCTGGCCGTAGGCCTCCCACTTGTCGTAGCCCTGCCGCCAGTGGACGTCGTCCCAGCGGATGCCGGAGAAGTGGTGGCCGCGCGAGGAGACGGAGACGACCCGGGCACCGCCCGGTGCGATCGCGGGCCACAGGCGGTTGACGAGGGCGAAGTGACCGAGGTGGTTGGTGGCGAACTGGGCCTCCCAGCCGGGCCCCACCCTGGTCTCCGGGCAGGCCATGATCCCGGCGCTGCCGATCACGATGTCGATGGTGCGTCCGGAGGCCAGGAACCGCTCGGAGAAACGGCGCACGCTCTCCAGGTCGCCGAGGTCCAGCTCGTCCAGCTCGACTCCCGAGACGCCGGCCAGCGCCTGTTCGGCGGTGGCCGGGCGGCGGGCGGGCACGACCACGTGGGCGCCGGCCTTCACCAGCGAGCGGGTGGTCTCCAGGCCGATGCCCGAGTAACCACCCGTGACGAGGGCGAGCTTCCCGGTCAGGTCGATGCCCCGTAGGACGTCGTCGGCGGTGCTGGTGGCGCCGAAACCCGACCCGATCTTGTGCTGTGCAGTACTCATGCCGGGAACGCTACGAATTCGAGTGCTCTCGAAGTCAAGCGGCCGAGCGGGCGTCCGGGTGGCCGTACTCGGGTGCGGGACCGGTCATGGCGCAACGGCCCCGGTCGGCTCAGAGGGCCGTCAGATGGCCGGGCTGTTCCGGCTGCCGGGGCACCAGTGCCGGTTCGGTGGCCGCCGTGCCCGGTTCCAGGGCCAGAACCGCGGCCACGGGGTGGTCGTCGGTCTCGTGCACCGGTTCCGGCGTGACCCGGGTGAGCAGCACCACACCCCAGGAGGCCAGGGCCGCGCCGGACAGGGCCAGCAGCACACCGGCGGGGCCGCCCTGGAGGCCCTGGCCGAGCAGGGTCAGGCCGATGACCGCGGCGGCCACCGGGTTGGCGAGGGTGACCACGGCCAGCGGCGCGCCGAGCCCGCCGCGGTAGGCGGTCTGGGACAGCAGCAGCCCGCCGACGGCGAACGCGGCGACGAGCACGGCGACCACGATCACCTCGGTGCTCAGGGCCGGGCCCGTGCGGTCCGTGGCCGCCACGGTCACCGTCTGGGTCAGCGCCGAGGCGACACCGGAGGCGAAACCGGACGCCGTCGCGTGCCTCAGGCCCGGGCGGGCGCCGGGCCAGGAGAGCATGCCGATCGCGGCCGCGGTCGTCCCCGCGACGGTCAGCGCCTGCGTCAGCGACAGCACCCGGGCGGGCGCCGGACCGGAGGCGGTGACGAGCAGTGCGCCGAGCCCGAGCAGGGTCAGCGCCGTACCGCGCCACTCCGCCGTGCTGACCCGGCGCCCGGCCGCCCGGGCGCCGAGCGGTACGGCCGCGACCAGGGTGAGCGCGCCCAGCGGCTGGACGAGGGTGAGCGGGCCGTACTTGAGGGCCACGACGTGCAGCAGGGCGGCGGCCGCGTTCAGGCCGACCGCCGACCACCAGGCGCCGGTGCCGAGCAACCGCAGCAGGCCGGTGCCCTGGCTGCGGGAGGCGAGGCGTTCCTGGGCGACGGCGGCCAGCGCGTAGGCGACCGCCGAGACGAGGGAGAGGGCGACGGCGACCAGGGCGGCGGCGCTCATCGGCCCGCTCCCGCCAGGACGCTCTCGCGCGGCGCGAGCCGGCCGGCGCCGCGTGCCGCCGTGGTGGCCGTCCGGTGCGGCGGATGGATGACGGCGAGGGCGACGCCGAGCATGGCCGTCGCGACGATCGCGTCGAGCCAGTAGTGGTTCGCCGTGCCCACGATCACCAGCAGGGTGACCAGCGGGTGCAGCAGCCACAGCCAGCGCCACCGGGACCGGGTGGCCACGATCAGGCCGACGGCCACCATCAGCGCCCAGCCGAAGTGCAGCGACGGCATCGCGGCGAACTGGTTGGACAGGTGGTCGCTGGACGGCGGGCCGTACACGGACGGGCCGTACCGGCGGGCGGTGTCGAGCAGTCCGGTGCCGGTCAGCATCCGCGGCGGGGCCAGCGGGAACGTGAACGGCAGCACCAGCGCGGCCGTGGTGACGACGGCCAGGACCCGGCGGGCCCACACATAGTGCGCGGGCCGTCTGAGGTACAGCCAGACCAGGAAGGCGAGCGTCGCAGGGAAATGAACGGTGGCGTAGTAGGTGTTCGCCAGGTGGACGAGGGCGTCGCCGTGCAGCAGTGCGGACTGCACGGCGTTCTCGTGCGGGAGGTGCAGCGCGCGCTCCAGGTCCCACACGCGGTGGGCGTTGTGGAAGGCGTTCGCGGTGTGCCCCGTGGCCAGTTGCCGGCCGAGCTTGTAGACGAGGAAGAGCCCCGCGACGAGCAGGAACTCGCGCAGCAGCGCCGGGCGCGCTATCGCGTCCGGCGGTTCCGCTTCTGCCTCTGCAGGCTCGGTTCGGGCATTCATCCCCCGGCCCCTTCGCTGACGGTGGTGCGTGTGGTGGTGCATGAGCCCCCGGTTCTGGGCCGGAACTCATCGATACGTCCCCGTACCGATACGTCAGTGTACCGATACGGCGGAGTACCGGTACACTGGCGTATCGATTGATGTGCGACACACTGGAGAAAGGGTCGGCGGCCCGGCTTGCGCCGAGTTCGAGCGAGCCGCGCAGGAACGACCGCCGGACACGAGTGAGGGGAAGCACCGCATGACGTCGCAGGCCGATGACGAACCGGAGACGGTCGTCGCCTCGCGCCGCTCCAAGATCACGCCGGAGCGTGAGCGGGAGTTCTTCGACGCCGTGCTGGAGCAGATCCGCGAGTGCGGTTACGAGTCGGTCACCATGGAGGGCGTCGCCGCCACCACCCGGTGCAGCAAGTCCACGCTCTACCGGCAGTGGAAGACCAAGCCCCAGTTCGTCGCGGCCGCACTGCGGGCCAGCCACCGGGTGCGCTTCGCCGGCATCGACACCGGATCGCTCGCCGAGGACCTGCGCCAGGCCGCACGGACCGCTGGGACCTGGTCCGACAAGGACACCAAGCTGCTGCAGGCGCTGGGGCACGCCTGGACGGCCGACAAGGAACTGGCCGAGGCGCTGCGCGAGGCGCTGGTGTATCCGGAGATCGCCGCGCTGAGGGCGATGCTCGCGCGGGGCGCGGAGCGGGGCGAGATCCCGGCGGACCATCCGGCGCTGGAGTACATCCCGGCCATGATGTTCGGCGTCCTGCGCGTCCGGCCGGTGCTCAGCGGCCAGTACGCCGACGCCGACTATCTGACCCGGTTCGTGGAGGCCACCGTGCTGCCCGCACTCGGGCTGACATGAGACCCAGGCCGCCGTTCACGGGATGACTGAACGGTGACCTGCCCGCGCCGCACCGTGGGGACGGGGGCGGCGCGCACCCCCCGGCCGGGTGGGGCTCCTCTTGAGCGGAGGGGAGTCCCACCCGGCCGCACCATGCCGCCGGGGCCGGCGATCAGACGTCCTGGCCGTTCCCGCCGCCGGACGAGACCTTGATCCCCTTCAGTATCTCGTCGATGACCGACGTCTTCTGCCCGACGTCGATGCCGAAGCGCACCACCACGATCCGCTTGGCGTCGTCGGGCGAGGGGAAGGCGACGGACTCCACATAGCCGTCCGCGCCCTTGCTGGTGACCGCCTTCCAGCGCACCATGTAGCCCTTCTGCCCGGCCACCGTCACCGCCCCGGAGCCCAGTACCCGGTGCGAGGTGATGCTCCCGTAGGTGGTGCCGCCGTAGGACTCCTTCGCGTTGGCCGCGACGTCCGCGCGGGCGACCTGCTCGGCCGTGTCGCCCTTGGTGCCCAGCGCCTCCGCCGGAGCGCTGTAGGCGCCGCCGGAGGTGCAGGTCTGGGCGGAGTTGCCCGGGCACTTGTAGGAGTCGTCGGAGGTCACCTGCGCTCCGACGCTGATCGTCTGCCCCGTCCAGCCGTTCGGCACCGGCAGGCTGATGCCGTTGACCGGGTCCGGCACGTCGCCGCCGCCCGCGACCTTGGGCGCCTCGGACTGGTTCGGCGACGGCGAGGCCCCGCCGGAACCGCCCGGGCCGCCGGAACCGCCGGAGCTCCCCGAGCCCCCGGACCCGCCCTGGCCGCCGAAGCCGCCGCCCGGCCCGCCGTTCTGCCCGCCCGTGGCACCCTGCTGTGACCCGGCACGGCCGGCGTGGCCACCGGTGTCCTTGGTGAGAGCCCACACGCCGACGCCGATGCAGGCCAGTACCGCGGCCGCCGCCGTGACGGCCACGCCCGTGCGCACGCCGCGCCGGGCCCCGGACCGCGGCGGGACGGGGTAGCCCGGATACGCCGGGTAGCCGGGCTGCCCGCCGTACGCGGGGGGAGCCGAGGGCGCCGCCGGATGTGCCGGCTGCGGGCCGCCGGCCGCCGGCGGCTGCGTCGGGGGACCCCATGCGGCGGCCGTCCCGGCGGGGCGGGTCTGGTCCGTCCAGGCCTTGCCGTCCCACCAGCGCTCGGTGGGCGGACCGTCGTTCGTCTGCCCGGGGTCGGGGTACCACCCGGGGGGAGTCACCTGCGTCATGCCCCCACCGTATGAGGCGACCGTGAAAGTGTGATGAGAGGATCCGGCGCCAAACGGCCGGACCGGGCATTTCGGCACCGGGTTTTTTCCCGCGGCCCTGTCACGGCTGCCGGGCACCACGCTCCTGCGTCCTCGGTCCGCCCTCTCCGCCGGGAACGGCATCGGCGGTGTGCGGCGCGCACCGGCGGGCGCGAGCGGCTCCCAAGGCTCCTGGCCGGCTCCGGAATACGGACGTCCCCGGCCGGACGCGGTCGCCCTGGTCCCGCCGGCGGACCACACCGCCTCCGTCACCACCCGGCCACCGCCGGGCCGGGGCTCGCCGACGCCCGCCCTTCGCCGCGGACGGCCAGGTCGGCCGCGGGCACCCGGCGTGCAGCGGCGGCCCGCCCGCCTGTCGGCTCCGGCTCCGGCCGCGCCCGGTGCGGCTCCGGGTCCAGCCGGTCGCCCGGTACGCCCGCCACCGAGCTCCGAATCGCACGGCCCGGCCCGGTGCCCTTGGCCGTAGTGCCGTCCGGCGTGACCGCAGGGGCGGGGCCGCGCGGTTCGGGGCAGTCGCCATGCCCGGTCGGCGGGCGACAACAGGTCGGCCGCGCTGGTCGTCGGATCCACCCCTGACGAACCGTCAACTGCCTCATCCTGCCCCATGATTCGCCATCCGCCCCGACGGCGTACCACTCGGCGAAGTCGTGGTGGTTGACGCTCCGTCCGCTGCTGACCGGCTGCTCTGGGCGCGTGTGCGTCGCCTGACCGCACCCACTTTCACCCGGCGGGGCAACAGCTGCCCCGACCGGCCACCGGACGTCGCACCGGACGGCTACGCTCGTGTTCAGTACGTCATTCGGGCGACCTGGGGAGGTATCGGGATGACGGAGGTACGGCCGCCGACGGCCGGCTCGGCTGCCCTGTGGGAGCGGGACGCGGAGATCGCCGCCGTCGCGCAGGCACTCGACCTCCTGTGCGCCGACCAGTCCTCCGCGGGCAGCCTGCTGGTCATCCGCGGCGAGGCGGGGCTCGGCAAGACCGCGCTGCTGGCCGAGACGCGCCGCATCGCGGAACGCCGCGGCTGCACCGTGTGGTCCGCGCGCGGCGCGGAGACCCTGAGGTCCGTCCCGTTCAACGTGGTGCGGCAACTGCTCCAGCCCGGGCTGCTGTCCTTACTGCCCGAGGAGGCCCGCGAGTACCTCGGCGACTGGTACGACATCGCCGGCCCCGCCCTCGGCATAGCCGACCCGCAGGAGGGCAGCGCCGACCCGCAGTACGTGTGCGACGGACTCGTCGCCGCCGTACGCCGGCTAGCCCGCCGCGAGTGGCCGCTCGTGCTGCTGATCGACGACGCGCACTGGGCCGACCAGGAGACCCTGCGCTGGCTCGCCGCGTTCGCCGAACGCCTGGACGACCTCTCCGTCCTGGTCGTGGTCGCCCGCCGCCCCGGCGAGGTCAGCGGCGACAGCGCCCGCCACCTCGACGCGGTGGCCGCAGCCGCGGGCAGCCCCGTCAGCACCCTGCGGGCCCTCACCCCCGACGCGGCCGCCGGCCTCACCCGCGCCGCCCTCGGCCGGCAGGCCGACGACGCGTTCTGCCGCGAGGTCTGGGCCGTCACCGCGGGCAACCCCTACGAGACCACCGAGCTCCTCGCCAAGGTGCAGGACAGCGAACTGCCGCCGGTGGAGTCCCGGGCCGGCGAACTGCGCGCCCTGAACCGTGCCGCCCGCGGCGGCGGACTGGTCGACCGGCTCAAGGGGCTCGGCCTGGAGGCCACCCAGTTCGCCTGGGCGGCCGCCATCCTCGGCACCGGCATCACCGTCGACATGGTCGCCCGCCTCGCCACCATGGACGAAGCCGTCGCCCGGCATTGCGCCGAACTGCTGTGCGCCGCCCGCATCCTCACCGAACCCGACCCCGCGTCCGGCGTCGAACGCGAGGAGGGCGAGCTGGAGTTCGTCCATCCGCTCATCGCCACCGACGTCTACAACTCCATCCCGTCCGGCGTGTGCACCGCCATGCACGGCGTCGCCGCCCAGCTCATCACCGAGCTGGGTCGCGGTGCCGTCCAGGCCGCCCGGCACCTGCTGAAGGTGCACCCGGACGGCGACGAGGAACTCGTCGAGCAGCTGCGCGAGGCCGCCCGCGAGCACCTCGCCGTCGGCGCCCCCGACGCGGCCCGGACCTGCCTCGAACGCGCCCTGCAGGAGCCGCCGCTCCCCGAGGTCCACGCCCACGTGCTGTTCGAACTCGGCTGTGCCACCCTGCTCACGGCACCCGCCGTCACCATCGACCACCTCCAGTACGCCCTCGGCATCCCCGGGCTCGACGGCGAGCGGCGGGTGGACGCGGTGGTCCGGCTCTCCCAGGCCCTGCTCCACAACGACCAGCTGGAGGAGGCCGTCCGCACGGTCGAGGCGGAGGCCGCCCGGCACGAACCCGGACCCGTCAGGATGCGGCTGCAGGCCGTGCAGTTCATGTGGGAGGGCATCCACGGCGAGACCGTCTCCCCGGCCCGCTCTCGGCGCCTGGCCGAACTCGCGAGCATCTGCACCGGCCGTGACAACGCCGAACGCGCCCTGCTCATCCTGCGCGGCTTCGACGCCATGACGCACGGCGAGAGCGCCGACGAGGTCCTCCAACTGTGCGACCGCGCCCTGGTCAACGGCCGGCTGGCACCCGGCCTCGGCTGGACCGACCAGGAGTGGGGCATGGAGCTGCTGATGATGCTCGGCAGCGCGTACGCCTACGCCGACCGGCTCGACCGCGCCGAGAGCCTCTTCGCCGAGGCCCTGCGCGCCTACACCACCGTCGGCTGGCGCGGCGGCCACCTCTCCCTCGCCAACGCCTTCCTCGGGCTGGCCTACCGCAGGCAGGGCCGGCTGCGCGACGCCGAGTCCACCCTGCGCGAGGCCCTGGTCCTCGCCGAACGCGTGGGCCGCCGGCTGCCGTTGTACTGGTCGGCTACCTGCGGACTGGTGGACACCCTGCTGGCCCGTGGCCGCGTCGACGAGGCCTGGTCGATCGCCGAGCAGTACGGCTTCGCGCCGCCCTACCCCTCCACGATCGTGCTGCCCGACATCCGCTGCGTGCGCGGCCGGCTGCTGCTCGCCGTCGGCCGCACCGAGGAGGGCGTCAACGAGCTGGAGGCCGCCGAGAAGACGGCCGCCTCGCGCGGCGGCCACAACCCGGTCCTCTCGCCCTGGTCCATCGACCTCGCCAAGGCCCTCGCCGACCAGGACCCGGCCCGTGCCGCGCAGCTCGCCGCCGACGCCCGCCGCCAGGCCGAGCGCTTCGGCACGGACACCGCCATCGGCGAGGCCCTGCGCTGTGCCGCCGCCCTGGAGACGGGCGGCCGTGCCGCACAGCTCGCCGCGCAGGCCGTCACCTACCTGGAGGCCTCGCCCTGCCAGTACGAACACGCGGCGGCCCGCGTCGAGTACGGCATCGCCGCCCGCTCCGTCGCGGAACTGGGCCGGGGCCTGGACCTCGCCCGGGCCTGCGGCGCGGAGGGGCTCGTGGCCCAGGCGAGGGAGGTGCTGGAGACCGGGCGGGGACTGCGGTAGGGGGTGCCTCACACCGTGAGCAACTGCTCCGTGACGGCCGCGAGCCGCTTGCGCACCTCCGGGTCGTACGTCTCCTCGTGCGCCCTGGCCGGCCGGGTGCCGTCGTAGTAGCCCCCGCTGCCCAGCTCCTGTGTGGCCAGCGCGAGGACACCCGGTGCGCCGTCGGCGACCGAGTTCCACGGGGCGATGGCGCTCTCCCGGACCATCGCCGTGTCCATGAAGGTGGCCGGGTGCAGGACGTTGACCGCCACCCCGCTGTCCGCGAGTTCCCCGGCGAGCGTGAACGTGTGCGCGGCGAGGGCGAACTTGCTGCGGCAGTACGCCGACATGCCGCTGTAGCCGCGGGTGAGCTCCGGGTCGGCGACGTCGAGGGGTTCCTGGCCGGCCGAGCCGACGTTCACGATCCGGGCGGACGCATGGGCCCGCAGGACCGGCAGCAGGGACCGGGTGAGGACGACGGGCGCGAGATAGTTCACGGCGAGCCGCAGTTCGTGGCCGTCGGCGCTCAGCTCCCGCCCGGAACCGGGCGTGCCGCCGCCGACCCCCGCGTTGTTGATCAGCACGGCGAGGCCGGGATGCGCCTCGGCGACCCGGGCGCCCAGCTCGCGCACCTCGGCGAGGCGGGCCAGGTCGGCGACGAAGCCCTCCGCCTCGCCCTCGGTCCGCAGCTCCGCGACCAGCCGCTCGGTGCGCGCCTGGTCGCGGCCGTGGGCGAGGACGACATGGCCGGAGCGGACCAACTCGAAGGCGACGTACCGGCCGAGCCCGGAGGTGGCACCGGTGATCAGAATCGTGGACATGCTTCCACCCTAGGCACGGCCCGGCGCCGGAAGGGGGGTGCTGTTGACGCTACGACCAAGGGGGTCACCCTCGGCCCTGGACTTCCCCGTCCTCCTCGGCAAGGACCCGCCGGGCCGTCGCGAAGGCGGAGTTGGCGGCCGGCACCCCGCAGTACACGGCGGTCTGCAGCAGCACCGCGCCGATCTCCTCCTGCGTCAGCCCGTTGCGGCGCGCCGCCCGGACGTGCATCGCCAGCTCCTCGTCGTGGCCGTGGGCGACCAGCGCGGTCAGGGTGATCATGCTGCGCTCGCGCCGGGACAGCGTCGGATCGGTCCAGATCTCGCCCCAGGCGTAGCGGGAGATGAAGTCCTGGAACCGGGCGGTGAACGGGGTCTGCCGGGCCTGGGCCCGGTCCACGTGCGCGTCACCCAGCACCTCCCGGCGCACCGCCATCCCGCTCGCCGGCGGACCGTCGAGCTGGGTGCGCAGCGCGGTCAGCACGGCCCGCGGGCACTCGGCGGGCGCCAGATGGGAGGCGCCCGGCAGCTCCACCAGCGTCGAACCGGGCACGGCGTCGGCGATCTCCCGCAGATGCGGGGGCGGTGTCGCGGGATCCTGCCTGCCCGCCACGAGGAGCGTCGGTACGGCGATCTCGCCGAGCCGTTCGCGCAGGTCGAACGCGGCGAGCGCGTCGCAGCAGGCGGCGTACGCCGCCGGGTCGGCCTCCCGCTGGTCCCGGACCAGCCCGGGCACGGTGAACCCGGGGGTGAACCAGCGTGCGTCGGCGCTCTCCACCAGCCACTCCACGCCCTCCCGGCGCACCCGTTCGGCCCGTTCCCGCCAGGCCGTGCCGCCGCCGAAGTGGGCGGAGGAGCACAGCACCGCCAGGGAGGTCAGCCGGTCGGGGTGGTGCACGGCCAGATGGAGGCCGACGGCGCCGCCGAGGGAGACGCCCGCGTAGGCGAACCGGTCGATGCCGAGCGCGTCGGCGAGGGCCAGCACCAGCGCGGCGAGGTCGCCGACGGTCGCGCCCGGCCCGATGAGGTCCGGCGCCGACCCCCCGTGGCCCGGCAGGTCCCAGCGCACCACGCGGTGACCGGCCGACAGTTCGGGCGCGACCGCGTCCCACAGGGCGTACGAGGTGCCCAGCGACGGACCCAGCAGCAGCGGGGGAGCGGAGGCCGGGCCTTCTTCCAGACGGTTGAGAAGTGGTGCGGTCAACGTCGCTCCAGGGCACGGTCGGTGAGGAAACCGGCGAAACCGGTGTAGTGGGCCGGGTCGGCGAGGTCGGTCAGGTCCAGGTCGAGATCCTTCAACTCCGGCTGCTCGGCCAGAATTTCGGCCAGCTGCCGGCCCTCGGTGTGGGTGCGCCGGGCGATTTCGGTGAGCAGCTCCCTGGCCCGGGCGCGGCCGAGACGGGGTGCCAGGGCGGCGGACAGCCGCTCGGAGACGACCAGTCCCCGGGTGAGGTCCAGGTCGCGGCGCATGGCCTCGGCGTGCACGCGCAGCCCCTCGGCGAGGTCGGCCGCGTCCCGGGCCGCGCCGCCGGTCAGCCGGAGCAGGTCGCGCAGCGGTTCCCATTCGGCGTGCCAGGCGCCCGCCGGCCGTTCGTCCGGGGCGGCGAGGCAGCCGTAGAGCGTGGCCGCGAGCTGCGGGGCGCGGCGCGCGGCGGCCGAAAGGAGGGTGGCGCGCACGGGGTTGGCCTTGTGCGGCATGGCGGACGAACCGCCGCCGCTGCCCTCGGTCACCTCGCCGGTCTCCGTGCGCGACAGCGCCAGCACGTCCTCCCCGATCCTGCCCAGGGCTCCGGCCGTGAAGGCCAGACAGCCGGCCAGGTCGGCGACGGGAGTGCGTAGGGCGTGCCAGGGCAAGGTCGGTGCGGCCAGCCCGACCTCACGGGCGTACGCCGTGGTCAGCTCGGCCGCGTCCCGGGCGCCGTACGCCTCGAAGGCGGCCAACGTCCCGGCGGCGCCGCCGAGTTGGACGGGCAGTGTGGCACGCACCCGGGTGCTGCGGTCCCGGGCGTCCAGGACCAGCGAACGCCAGCCGGCCGCCTTCAGGCCGAACGTCGTCGGCACCGCGTGCTGGGTGAGCGTACGGCCCGGCATCGGTGTGTCCCGGTGCGCGGCGGCCAGCCGGGCCAGCGCGCGCTCGGTGCGGTCGAGACCGGCGCGGACCAGGTCCAGGGTGCGCGCGGCGACCAGCATGGTGGCGGTGTCCAGGATGTCCTGGCTGGTCGCTCCCCGGTGCACATAGGGGCCGTACGGCTCACCCACCGCCGCGGTGAGGTCGGCGACGAGCGGGATGACCGGGTTGCCGCCCGCGCGGGCGCGTTCGGCGAGGGAACGCACGTCGAACCGGGCGGCGTCGGCCGCCCCGGTCACCGCCTCGGCGGCCCCGGCCGGGGCGAGGCCCAGCGCGGCCTGCGCGCGCGTCAGCGCGGCCTCGGCGTCCAGCAGGGCCCGCAGGTAGGCGCTGTCACCGGTCGCCCGAGCGGCCGGGGAGCCGGCCCACCCGGGGGCGAGCAGGCCGGTGTCGCCGTCGTCCGGGGGCGCCTCCCGTCCGAAGGGCGGCCGGGTCACCGGTACTCCAGGAAGACCGTCTCGCCTTCGCCCTGGAGGCGGATGTCGAAACGGTAGGTGCCCGCGCCCTCGTCGCCCGCGATCAGGGTGTCGCGCCGGTCGCCCACCCGGGCGAGCAGTGGATCGGCGGCGAGCACGGCCTCGTCGCCCGGCAGATAGATCCGGGTGAACAGGTGCACGAGCAGACCGCGCGCGAAGACACAGACGCTGAGGTAGGGGGCGTTGTCCCCGCGGGCGCCCGGGCGGAGCGTACGGGCGTACCAGTGGCCGTCGGCGTCGGTCTGGATCCGGCCCCAGCCGGTGAACTCCACGCCGTTGCGGCCGAGATACCCGCCGGTGGCCGGATCGCGCCGGAGGGAGCCGTCCACCTGTGGGACGGTACCGTCGGGGTGCGGGCCCCACAGCTCGACGAGTGCGTCCGGCAGCGGCCTGCCCTCGCCGTCCAGGACGTACCCGTGGACGGTGATCGTGTCCGGATGGCCGAGCGGCGCGATCTCCTCGCCGCCGCGGAAGGGCAGGGCGTAACCGTAGAAGGGCCCGACCGTGTGGGACGGGGTGGGCAGCACCTGCTCCGGGATGCTCGTGTCGGTCGTCGTCATGGCGGTCAGTGTCCTTCCTCGGTCCAGGTGGCGGCCGGGCCGTCCAGCACGATGTCCCACTGGTAGCCGAGCGAGAACTCCGGCACCGACAGATTGTGGTCGTAGGTGGCGATCAGCCGCTGCCGGGCCGCGTCGTCCGTCACCGACTGCAGGATCGGGTCGTACGGGAAGAGCGGGTCGTTCGGGAAGTACATCTGCGTCACCAGCCGCTGGGTGAACGCCGTGCCGAACACCGAGAAGTGGATGTGGGCGGGGCGCCACGCGTTCACGTGGTTGCGCCACGGGTAGGGGCCGGGCTGGATGGTGGTGAAGTGGTAGCGCCCCTCGGCGTCGGTGAGGGTGCGGCCGACGCCGGTGAAGTTCGGGTCGAGCGGGGCGTCGTGCTGCTCGCGCCGATGGGCGTAGCGGCCGGCGGAGTTGGCCTGCCAGATCTCGATCAGCTGGCCGCGCACCGGGCGCCCGTCGCGGTCCAGCAGCCGGCCGGAGACGGTGATGCGCTCACCGATCGGCTCGCCCCGGTGGTGCCGGGTGAGATCGTTGTCGATCCCGGTGACGTCGCGCTCCCCGAAGGCGGGGGAGTGCAGCTCGACGAGTTCGGGGTCCTGAACCGTGTCGATGGCGACCAGGGGCTGCTTGGGGTGGCGGAGCAGCGAGGAGCGGTAGGGCGCGTAGTCGCGGCTCGGGTGGTGCTCGACGGGGGCGCCGTCGGCGACGCGCTTCTCGTACGCGGCGTGCTGGGCGGCGATCTCGAGGTCGATGTCCTGCTGGGTGAGAGCCATGGGGGTACCTGATGCTTCCTTGGCGTTCGAGGACGGAGTCCTAGCGGTCCGGGACGAGGGCGAGGGCGAGGCCTCGGCGGACGCCGGCGCCGGCCGGATCGGTGTCGTGGCGGGCGGTGTCGACGGCGTAGTCCGCGTTCACCTTGTTGACCGGGTTCACAGCAGCTTCGCCGGGATGGTCAGTTCCGCGTCGGTGCGGGCGACGACGTCGTCGACAGTCACGCCGGGCGCGGTCTCCACCAGGGCGAGACCCCGCTCGGTGACGTCCAGCACCGCAAGGTCGGTGATGATCCGGTTCACACACGTCTTGCCGGTGAGCGGCAGCGTGCACTCCTTGACGATCTTCGCCGAGCCGTCCTTCGCGGTGTGCGTCATCACCACGATCACCCGACGGGCCCCGTGCACCAGGTCCATCGCCCCGCCGATCCCCGTCACCAGCTTCCCCGGCACCGCCCAGTTGGCCAGGTCGCCGCCGGCGGACACCTGCATCGCGCCGAGGACGGCGACGTCGATGTGCCCCCCGCGGATCATCGCGAACGACAGCGCCGAGTCGAAGAAGGACGCGCCCGGCAGCACCGTCACCGTCTCCTTGCCGGCGTTGATCAGATCCGGGTCGACCTGGTCGTCCGTCGGGTACGGCCCGGTGCCCAGGATCCCGTTCTCCGACTCCAGGACCACCTCCACACCCGGCGGCAGGTGGTTCGGGATCAGCGTGGGCAGGCCGATGCCGAGATTGACGTACTGCCCGTCGCGCAGTTCACGCGCCGCGCGGGCGGCGATCTCCTCACGCGCCCAGGCCATCAGCTGCTCACCGTCCGACGCTCGATCCGCTTGTCCGCCGCCTGCCGCGGGGTCAGTGCCACGACCCGCTGCACGAAGACGCCCGGCAGGTGCACCGCGTCCGGGTCGATCGCTCCCGGCTCGACCAACTCCTCCACCTCGGCGATCGTGACCCTCCCGGCCATCGCCGCCAGCGGGTTGAAGTTCCGCGAGGACCTGTTGAACACCAGATTGCCGTGCCGGTCGCCCCGTGCGGCCCTGACCAGCGCGAAGTCGGTACGGATGGCCCGCTCCAGTACGTACTCGGCGCCGTCGAACTCGCGTACCTCCTTCGGGGGCGAGGCCAGCGCGACCCCGCCCTCGCCGTCGTAACGCCACGGCAGCCCGCCCTCGGCGACCTGGGTGCCCACTCCGGCCGGTGTGTAGAAGGCGGGGATACCGGCACCGCCCGCCCGCAGCCGCTCGGCCAGCGTGCCCTGGGGGATCAGCTCCAGCTCCAGCTCGCCCCCCAGATACTGGCGGGCGAACTCCTTGTTCCCACCGATGTAGGAACCGGTCACCCGGGCGATCCGCCCCGCCGCCAGCAGCACCGCGAGACCCGACTCCATCGCCCCGCAGTTGTTCGACACCACGCTCAGCGCGCCGACCCCGCGCTCGTACAGCGCCTCGATCAGCACGTTCGGCACACCGCTCAGCCCGAACCCGCCCACCGCGAGGGACGCGCCGTCCGGGACATCGGCCACCGCCTCCAGGGCCGTGGCGACCACCTTGTCCATCCGTGAAGCCCCATCTCCGCGCAGTTAATCAGCGCACTGAGTATTTCAGCGAGACGTTTCACACGCTGCCACCGCAGGGGATGCCCGTCAAGGCATGGACTCTTTGCGATTTCCGCGGAAGACATGAGGTCCGCCGGGCGGGTATCGTTCAGTGCACCAACGAAGTGATCAGGGGGTGCACATGGCCGCGGTGGACCTCACCACCCACCCCGGGCACCTGGCCCGGCGGCTCCAGCAGGCGCACTACCTGCTGTGGAACACGATGGTCTCCGAGGAGATCACCTCGCCGCAGTTCGCGGTCATGAACGCGCTCGTCGCCGAGCCGGGCCTCGATCAGCGGACCGTGGGGGAGCGGGTGGGCCTGGACCGCTCCACCATCGCCGAGGTCATCAGCCGGCTCGGCCGCCGCGGGCTGCTCACCAAGGTGCGCGACCCGCAGGACGGCCGGCGTTTCCTGCTCCGCCTGACCGACGACGGCCTGCGCACCCACCGCAAGCTGACGGTGCGCACCGCCCGGATGAACCAGGTCTTCCTCGCGCCGCTGTCCGCCGAGGAGCAGACCGTGTTCCTCGACCTGATCCGCCGGGTCGCGGACGCGGCCGAGGGCCTGCGCAACCCGGCCGAACCGCTGGCGGCGCGGGGCTGAACCGGGCCTGTACGGCGGATCACGGCGCCGGTGCGAACACCACCCACACCGGTCCGTCGGCGAAGTTCATGCGGCTGCCGTCCGCCGCCGTGAACGTCGTCCCGCCCGTCGCGGCCGGCCGCGACCAGGAGGCCGCGAACGACCGGCCGTCGCGCAGCACCTCGGCCTTGCCCGAGCCGACCGTCTCGGTGTACGGCGTGTGATTGCCGAGCGCGTCGTGGTACCGGGAGCTGTGGATCCGCACGTGCTGCACGACGACCGTCGCCGCCACCACCCGCCCGCTGTCCGTCGTCACGGTGGGCGTGCCGTCCATCGCGACCAGCCAGCCGTGCCGCCCGGCGGACCAGGTGAAGGTGAAGCGGGCGGCCGGGTAGCGGACGGTGCGCGAGGTCGTGGGGGTACCGCCGGACGGGGCCGGGCCGTAGCTGAAGCCGGTCGTCAGCGCCGCCTTGCCGGGGGGTGACGGCAGCAACCGGGCGGGGTGGAGATAGAGGTTGTGCGGGGCGGCCCTGCCCGCGCCCCGGTAGTAGGCGGCCGGGGCCCGGTCGGGGGACTCGGCCCGCAGCGGAGCCCTGCCGATCAGCGGCAGCAGCTTGTGCTGGGCACCGGAGAAGGCGAGCGTCGGCCGATGGAACTGGTGCAGCAGCTCCAGATCGGACTCGCGGGCGCTGCGGACCGGTCCGACGGTTGCCGGGAGCCGGGTCGCGTACACCGCCATCAGCCGGCTCAGACCGCCCTCCACCTGCTCGGCGTACACCACGTCCGCCGCGCCGAGCCCGGTCTGCGGGCGGGCCGCCGGCACGTTGTCGATCTTCACGGCGAGCGGCGAACCGGCGACCGCGGGCGCCGGCGCCGGAGGTGCCGTGGGCGTCGGGGTGGGGGTGTGCTGCGGGGCGCGGTCGTCGTCCCGGCCGCGGTGGCTACAGCCGGCCGTGAGGGAGACGGTCAGCGTGGTGGCCAGTACGGCCGCCGTCAGTACCGCGCGTCGCGTGCGCGCTCTGTGTCCCATGCCCACCCTGGCACCCCGTTCTTTTGTCTGATTGTGCGCTCATCGGCTCATCGCTGGCCATACCCGAACGTTTACGGCCATGCGCGTTCCGTGGGCCGAACGGGTGCCCGGGACGACTCCGGGGAGCGGCGAGACCGGGGAGCGGCGAGACCGGGCGCGTGCGGCTACGGGCGAAGACCGGCAGCCCGCCCGCGGACGGGCAGCCCCCCGCCTGCCGCCGGAGTCGAGCCGTCAACGGGGGCCGAACCCGAACCGGGGTCCCGGCGGGGCGCGGCCCGGCGCGGATCGAGGACCTCGGCGGGGTGTTGCCTTTGCCTGGTCGGTGGCCTTCGGTGGCCTTCGGTGGCCTTCGGTGGCCTTCGGCGGATGAGGGCGTGCCGGGCCACGGCCTCCCGCGGGTCGGGGCCTCCGGCCGGCCGGGGCGCCGGCGGCCCGGAGTCTCCGCCGGATCGGCCCCTCGCCGGGCCGGATCCCCCGGTGGATCGTGGCCGCTCGGCGCCGCCTTCCACGGGCCGGACTCGCTGGCGGGGCGCGGCGCCGGGAAGTCGGCGGCCGGGTCGGAGTGAGGGGTTCGGTGCAGGTGGGCGGGGGTACCCGGGCGCCACCGCGAAACGCCCACGCGACCGAGGGAGCGGGACCCATGAAGGCAGTCACCTGGCACGGCAGGCGGGACGTCCGCGTCGAGGACGTGCCCGACCCGCGGATCGAGGAGCCCACCGACGCCGTCATCCGCATCACGTCCACCGGGCTGTGCGGCTCGGACCTGCACCTGTACGAGGTCCTCACCCCGTTCATGACACCGGGCGACATCCTCGGGCACGAACCGATGGGCATCGTCGAGGAGGTCGGCCCCGGAGTGCCGGACCTCAAGGCCGGGGACCGGGTCGTGGTGCCGTTCCAGATCGCGTGCGGCACCTGCTGGATGTGTCTCACCGGACTGCCGACCCAGTGCGAGACCACCCAGGTCACCGGCGAGGGCATGGGTGCCGCCCTGTTCGGCTACACCCGCCTGTACGGCGCCGTGCCCGGTGCCCAGGCCGAGTATCTGCGGGTGCCCCAGGCGCAGTTCGGGCCGATGAAGGTGCCCGAGGGCCCGCCGGACGACCGTTTCGTCTACCTCTCCGACGTACTGCCCACCGCCTGGCAGGCCGTCGAGTACGCGGGCGTCCCGCCCGGCGGCACCCTCGCCGTCCTCGGCCTCGGCCCGATCGGTGACATGGCGTGCCGGATCGCCAAGGCCCGCGGCGCCGAGCGCGTGTTCGGCATCGACCTGGTGCCCGAACGGCTCGCCCGTGCCGACCGGGACGGCGTGGAGACCTACGACCTCAGGGCCTTCGACGACGAGAAGGCGCTGGTCCACGCCATCCACGACGCGACCGGCGGCCGCGGCCCGGACGCCGTGATCGACGCCGTCGGCACCGAGGCCCACGGCAGCGCCGCCGCCAAGCTCGCCCAGACGGCCACCGGGATGCTGCCCCGCAAGCTCAGCGGGCCCCTCGCCGAACGCTTCAGCGTCGACCGGCTCGCCGCGCTCCACATGGCGATCGACCTGGTCCGGCGCGGCGGCACCATCTCGCTGAGCGGTGTGTACGGCGGCATGGCCGACCCGATGCCGATGCTCACCCTGTTCGACAAGCAGATCCAGCTGCGCATGGGCCAGGCCAACGTCCGCCGCTGGAGCGACGAGATCATGCCGTACCTGACCGACGAGGACCCGCTGGGCGTCGAGGACTTCGCCACCCACCGGATGCCGCTCGCCGAGGCAGCGCACGCCTACGACATGTTCCAGCACAAGCAGGACGGCGCCATCAAGATCATCATGCAGCCGTAGGACCGGGCCGGCCGGCCTCAGCCGCGGTCCTTCTCGCCGAGGATCTCCGCCAGGTCGTAGCGCACCGGCTCCTCCAGCTGGGCGTACGTGCAGCTCTCCGGCGTGCGGTCCGGACGCCAGCGGCGGAAGCGGGCGGTGTGCCGGAAGCGCTGCCCGTTCTCCATGTGGTCGTAGGCCACCTCGGCGACCCGCTCCGGACGCAGCGGCACCCAGGACAGGTCCTTCTTGCCGGACCAGCGGCTCGGCGCACCCGGCAGCCGGGCCGTCTCATGGGCGGTCTCGTCCGACCAGGCCGCCCACGGGTGCCCGGCCACGTCGTCCATGCGCAGCGGCTCCAGCTCCTCGACCAGTTCGGCCCGCTTCTTCATGGCGAAGGCGGCGGACACGCCCACGTGCTGGAGCCCGCCCCGGTCGTCGTACAGCCCCAGCAGCAGCGAGCCGACCACCGGACCGCTCTTGTGGAAGCGGTACCCGGCCACCACCACGTCCGCCGTCCGCTCGTGCTTGATCTTGAACATGGCGCGCTCGTCCTGGAGATAGCGCAGGGTGAGCGGCTTGGCGACGACCCCGTCGAGCCCGGCACCCTCGTACTGCTCGAACCACTCGTGCGCCACGTCGAGATCCGTCGTCGCGGGTGCCACGTGCACCGGCGGCGGCGCGTCGGCGAGCGCCCTTTCCAGCAGGGCGCGGCGGTCGGTCAGTTCCACGTCGAGCAGTGACTCGTCGTCCAGGGCGAGCAGATCGAAGGCGACGAAGGAGGCCGGGGTCCTCTCCGCCAGCATCCGCACCCGGGAGTCGGCCGGGTGGATCCGCTCGGTCAGCGCGTCGAAGTCCAGATGTCCCTCCCGCGCGATCACGATCTCCCCGTCCAGCACGCACCGCTCGGGCACCCGCTCCTTCAGCGCCGCCACCAGCTCGGGAAAGTACCTGGTCAACGGCTTTCCGGTACGGCTGCCCAGCTCGACCTCGGCCCCGTCCCGGAAGACGATCGCCCGGAACCCGTCCCACTTGGCCTCGTAGTGCATGCCCGGCGGGATCTTCGCCACGGACTTGGCGAGCATGGGCTTCACGGGCGGCATCACCGGCAGATCCATGCCTCCGATTCTGCTCGCACACCTCCCCTGCCGCCCGGTGTGCGAGCCGTGCGGGGTGCGCCTACCGTGGCCGCATGGGTGCTGCGGTGGAACTGGAGGCCGGCGGCCGTACCGTACGGCTGTCCAGCCCGGACAAGGTCTTCTTCCCTGAACGGGGTTTCACCAAGCTGGACCTCGCGCGGTACTACGTCGCCGTCGGCCCCGGCATCCTGCGCGCACTGCGCAACCGCCCCACCACCCTGGAGCGCTACCCGGACGGCGTCGGCGGGGAGTGGTTCTTCCAGAAGCGGGCCCCGAAGGGCATGCCCGACTGGATCCCCACCGCCCACATCACCTTCCCCAGCGGCCGCAGCGCCGACGAGATGTGCCCCACCGAGCAGGCCGCCGTCGTCTGGGCCGCCCAGTACGGCACGCTCACCTTCCACCCGTGGCCGGTGCGCGCCACGGACGTCGACAGCCCCGACGAGCTCCGCATCGACCTCGACCCGCAGCCCGGCACCGACTACGCGGACGCCGTCCGCGCCGCCCACGAACTGCGCGCCGTCCTGGACGAGTTCGGTGGGCTGCGCGGCTGGCCGAAGACCTCCGGCGGCCGCGGCCTGCACGTCTTCGTCCCGATCGAACCGCGCTGGACCTTCACCCAGGTGCGCCGCGCCGCGATCGCCGTCGGGCGGGAGATGGAACGCCGGATGCCCGACCACGTGACCATCAAGTGGTGGAAGGAGGAGCGGGGCCGGCGCATCTTCCTCGACTACAACCAGACGGCCCGCGACCGCACCATCGCCTCCGCCTACTCCGTGCGCCCCCGCCCGAACGCCCCCGTCTCGGCGCCCCTGCGCTGGGAGGAGGTCGGGGTGGCGCGCCCGGCCGACTTCGACCTCGCCACCATGCCGGCCCGCTTCGCCGAACTCGGCGACGTGCACGCCGACATGGACGACCACGCGTACTCCCTGGACGCCCTGCTGGAGCTGGCCCGCCGCGACGAACACGACCACGGCCTGGGCGATCTGCCGTACCCGCCGGAGTACCCGAAGATGCCCGGCGAACCGAAACGGGTCCAGCCGAGCCGGGCCCGGCGGGAGGAGGCGACCTGAGGGCGCCGCTCGGTGCCGGGCCGCGAAGCCTGCCGGAGCGGGGGAGATGATGGGATGCCGGGAGCAAGTGCCCTCGCCAGATGGGCACTTGGCGTGGCTTCGCGACGCGAGGGAGGCGGGCGTGCTCGACGAGTTCGACGGATTCCCCGGCGCGCCGTACCCCACGCTGCCCCAGACGCGTGCCGCCGTCCCACCGGCCGTGCCGCAGCGCGGCGTGGACAGCGGGCGTCCCCCTCCCCGCACCGGCCCCGGTGACGCGGGCTCGCACCCCACGGCGCGGCTCCGCGGGCACTGCTGGCCGAGTGCGACGGCGGCGCGGCGACGGACCCGGACCGGGTCGTCCGCGGCCCAGGCGCTCACCCACCGACCGGAACTGGTCCGGGCCGTCCACGCCCACACGACGACCACCGGCAGGGCACCCGACTACCCCTGGCCGCGTGGCTCGCCGCCCCCGGCAACGCGGACGACCTGCCCGCCCTGCCACGGACGACCCCGGCGGTCGGCTGAGCGTGCGGCACGCGTCCGGCTGCGGCCGGGCGGTGCGTTCGGGCCGCCCGGGGCCACCGCCCCGGCGCGGGGCCGGCTGCGGCGGGCGGGGGCACGCACCCCGCCCCTGACCGCGGCCCGTGACCGGAGGATCATGCGGGGACGACCCGTGTGCTGACCCGCGGTCAGCTGGAGGCCGTGCTCGAGCCCGCGGCCTGTCTCACCGCCCTGCGCGACGGCTTCCGCGAGCGACGATCGACCTGCTGGACCGACCCGCGGCCTCCCCTCCGCCCTTCGGCTCCGGGCCGACCGTGGCTCACACGAGGTCGAGGACCCACCACTCGGTGGCCGCCTCGTCCTGGACGTAGAGCCGGGAACCGCGGGAGACGATCCGGTTGCGGCGGCCGAGCGGGGCCCCGTCGGGGCGCAACAGCCGCTGCCGGGCCACCAGCTCCACGGTCTCACCGGTCAGGCGGCAGTCGGCGATCCGGTCGTGGTCGTCGCGGTACCCGCCGAAGAACACCACCCGGCCACCGCGCACCGCGAGACCGACCGCACCGCGCACCGGATTCCGCCACACCCGGACCGCACCGGCCGGATCGATCCGCAGCAGCGGGAAGCCGGTGTAGGGGCAGGCCCAGGCCGTCCGGCCGGTCACGTTCAGCGCATAGCAGTCGGAGATCGCGTCCGCTCCGGGCACCGGCCGGTACGACCACAGGCGTTCGCCGGTGGCGCTCCAGCGGTTGAGGCCGGGCGTGCTCAGCTCGTCGTTGCCGTAGACCCCCTCGTCGAAGTGGCCGACCCACAACGCGTCGGTCTCGTCCGCCAGGAGGTGCTCGACCCCGTCCCCTACCCGGAAGGCGTGGGTGGGACGGCCGAAGGCGTCGAAGACCTGCACCTGTCGCTCGTCGCCCGGACGCGATCGGAGGGCCAGAAGCAGGAAGCCCCCGTCGGGCAGTGCCTCGATCCGCGGATGGCGGGGCAGCACCGCGGTCAGCTGCGTCTCCTGCGGGGCGCCGTCGCCCACGCTCACCACCAGGACGTCGCTGGGCGCGTCCGAGCTGCCGGGCCCAGGAGCGTGTTCGGTGAGCAGCCAGTGAGCCCGGCCTTGGGCGTCGACCGAGCTGTGCAGGATGTGGTGGTCGTGGTAGGCGCGCGGCAGCCGCGTGTACGGCGCGAGCCGCGTCTCGGGCCGGTCAGCCGCCATGGGCCTTTCTCGTGGTCGTCATACGGTGATCGTCGCCTGGCCCGCCGGTCGGGCGCAAGCCGTTTGCGCGGGCCGTGGGGCGCCCGCTCCGGTACGGCCGGCCGGGGAGCACCGCGGGTCCGTCGCCCGGCCTGGCCGAAGGCGTTGCCGGCGCACCGGCGGTGTCCCCGTCACGCGGTTATCCTGGCCGGCAGCCGCCGATGAGGAGTCCCGAAGTGACCGAGGGAGTGTCGCGTCCGACGCTGGAGGCCGTGGCCGCGCGGGCCGGTGTGTCCCGGGCCACCGTGTCGCGGGTGGTCAACGGCGGCGACGGGGTGCGCGAGTCCTTGGCCGAGCGGGTCCGGCAGGCCGTGGCGGAGCTGGGTTACGTGCCCAACCAGGCGGCGCGCAGCCTCGTCACCAGACGGCACGACGCCGTCGCGGTCGTCATCGCCGAGCCCGAGACCCGCGTCTTCGCCGACCCCTTCTTCGCCCTGCAACTGCGTGGCATCAGCAAGGAACTCACCGCCCACGACAACCAGCTGGTGCTGCTGCTCACCGAGGGCCGTGACGACCACGCGCGCGTGGCCCGGTATCTCGCCGGCGGCCATGTCGACGGGGCGCTCGTGTTCTCCCTGCACCTCGACGATCCGCTGCCCGGCCTCATCCATGACGCCGGTGTGCCCACCGTGTTCGGCGGCCGGCCCGACTGGGGCGACGCGGACCGGGCGGGCCGCTCCCCGCACCCCATCGGGGGTGACCCGGACGTGGTGTACGTCGACTGCGACAACCGGGGCGGGGCGCGGGCGGCCGTACGGCACCTGGTGAGCCTCGGCCGCACCCGCATCGCGCACATCACCGGCGCCCTGGACCAGACCTCGGCGGTGGACCGGCTCGACGGCTACCGGGACGTCATGGGCGAGGTGCCCGGTGGCGACGATCCCCGGCTGGTCGTGGAGAGCGACTTCACCCCCGCCGGCGGCGAACGGGCCATGCGCGGACTCCTCGACAGCTGCCCGGACGTGGACGCCGTGTTCGCCGCCAACGACCTCACCGCGCTCGGTGCCCTGCGCGTGCTGCGCGCGAGGGGGAGGCGGGTGCCCGAGGACGTGGCCGTGATCGGCTTCGACGACATGCTGCCCGTCGCCATGGAGGCCGACCCGCCGCTGACGACGGTCCGTCAGGACATCGAGGACATGGGCCGCCTGATGGCCCGCCTGCTGCTGCGCGGGCTGGCCGAGGGCCGCGACCGGACCGGGACCACGGCAGGGCCGCCCGCCGGTGGCGTGATCCTCCCGACCACGCTGATACGACGGGCCTCCGCCTGACCCGCCCTTGCGCCCCGGGCCTGCCTCACCCTTGCGGCGACTCGCTCTTGATCACCGCGAAGCGGGCGCCGTTCGGATCGGTGAACTTGGCCATGCGGCCGACGCCCTCCATGGTCGTCGCCGGCATGCGCACCGTGCCGCCGAGCCGCCGCACCTTGTCGACCGCCGTGTCGGTGTCCTCGACCTCGAAGTACGGCAGCCAGTACGGACCGCCCTCCGCCTCGGCCGGGGCGTCGGCCAGCGGCACGATCCCGCCGAACATGGCGTCCTCCCCGCCGTCGGCCGGGTTGACGCAGGTGTACGTCCCGCCCGGGAAGGGCACGCCGGAGGTCTCCAGGCCGAGCACCCGGTGGTAGAAGGCGGCGGCCGCCGCGACGTCCGCCGTGTACAGCTCCACCCAGCACAGTGAGCCCGGCTCGCCCGCCACGTCGACGCCCTTGGTCTGCCCCGGCTGCCAGATCCCGAAGGGCACGCCCGCCTGGTCGGCGAGAACCGCCATGTGCCCCTGTCCCAGCACGTCCATCGGCTGGAACAGCACGCTGCCGTGGGCCTGTTCGGCCGCCTTGGCGGTGGCCTGCGCGTCCGCGCTCCGGAAGTACACGGTCCAGGCCGGCGGGCCCTGACCGGGGCCGGACCGCATGCCGCCCGCGACGGTCCTGCCGCCGAGCTGGAAGAAGCCGTAGCCTCCGGCGTCGGGCCCCGCCGACTCGAAGTGCCAGCCGAAGAGGCCGCCGTAGAAGGAGACGGCGGCGTCGATGTCGGGGGAAGCGACGTCGATCCAGTTCGGAGCGCCGTTGACGAAACGGGTGGTGAGCATCTTCGCCCTCCTCGAAAGGGGTCCCGTCCTGTGCACTGCCGAGTCTGGCACCCCCCACTGACAATCGCCGCCGCAGCGGCCCGGCGCGCCGGAGGGCGGACCGCTCTCACCCTGGGGCACCGGGCGCGTTCTCCGGGTTTTCGCGGCGTTCCGCGCGCCGCCGTGCGCCGGTGCGGTGCCGGGGAGCATCATCGGGTCGGCCGGAGGCCCCGGTCGTCGGCGTTGACCCGGCGTTGATCGAACGTTTTTCGACGCGCGGCACGATCCTGGTCATGCACTCCGAGACGATCATCCCGGCCCACGACACCTGGCAGGCGCAGGCCCTGTGCGCGCAGACCGGGCCGGACTTCTTCTTCCCCGAGCCCGGCAGTTCGGTGCGCGAGGCGAAGCGCATCTGCGCCATGTGCGAGCTGCGCCCCGCGTGTCTGGACTACGCGCTCGCCAACGACGAGCGCTTCGGCGTCTGGGGCGGACTGTCCGAGAAGGAACGCCTCGCCCTGCGCCGCACGTCCTCCTGACGTCTTCCCGGCCTCTTCCGCCGACGATCGCCGGAGCTGCCGATGGGCGGGTCCGGCGGGCGTCGGGGGGCCGGTGTGCGTCAGCCTGCGGCCCGGGCCGCCATGCGGGCCTTGCGGGCGGCCAGCTTCTCGTCGAACTTGGTGGCCTCCGCGTTCAGACCGCCCATGAACAGGCCGAGTTCCTCCTGGGCCTGGCGTCCCTCGGCGCCGAGGCCGTCGATCTCCATGACCTTCAGGAAGCGCAGCACGGGCTGCAGCACGTCGTCGTGGTGGATGCGCAGGTTGTAGACCTCGCCGATGGCCATCTGCGCGGCGGCCCGCTCGAAGCCGGGGATGCCGTGCCCGGGCATCCGGAAGTCGACGACCACGTCCCGCACGGCCTGCATCGTCAGATCGGGAGCCAGCTCGAAGGCCGCCTTGAGCAGGTTGCGGTAGAACACCATGTGCAGGTTCTCGTCGGTCGCGATGCGGCCCAGCATGCGGTCGCAGACCGGATCGCCGGACTGGTGGCCGGTGTTGCGGTGCGAGATCCGGGTGGCGAGTTCCTGGAAGGCGACGTAGGCGATCGAGTGCAGCATCGAGTGCCGGTTGTCGGACTCGAAGCCTTCGCTCATGTGTGCCATGCGGAAACGTTCCAGCTTGTCCGGGTCCACCGCCCGCGAGGCGAGCAGATAGTCGCGCATCACGATGCCGTGCCGGCCCTCCTCCGCGGTCCAGCGGTGCACCCAGGTGCCCCAGGCGCCGTCGCGGCCGAAGAGGGTGGCGATCTCGTGGTGGTAGCTCGGCAGGTTGTCCTCGGTGAGCAGGTTGACCACGAGGGCGGTGCGGCCGATCTCGGTCACCTTGGACTGGTCCTTGTCCCAGGCCTCGCCGTCCTCGAACAGGCCGGGGAAGTTGCGGCCGTCGCTCCACGGCACGTACTCGTGCGGCATCCAGTCCTTGGCGACCGTCAGATGCCGGTTAAGTTCCTTTTCGACCACTTCCTCCAGTGCGAACAGCAGCCGCGTGTCGGTCCAGGCGGACGGGCTGCCGAGGTGGGGGGAGGTGATCGTCACGGGAACTCCAGGGGGACGCCGAACAACGGGGCAAGCGGACTGTCCGGCGAGCGGTGCCGGGAAACCTACGAGATCGTAGGCTACGAAGCCGTAGGTTACGAACCCGTAGGTTAAGGTCGCTGTAAAAGAGTGCTGTTCACCGCGTCCGGACAGGCCGTCAGATGTACAGCTCGCGCAGCCGTACCGAGAGGCACGTCACACAGCCCTCGAGCTTCTCGAACTCGCTGATGTCCACCGTGACCACGTCGTGGCCGAGATCGGTCAGCAGTTCCGCGGTCTTGGGGGCGCTCGCCGCCATGAGGAGCTTGTGCCCGCCGAGCAGCACCACATGCGCGCCCGACTCCTCCGGCACCGACAGGAAACCGGGGAACAGCGACGGCCGGTCGACCTTCGGGATGTGCCCGATCACCGTGCCGTCGGGCAGCGCGGTCACCGCCGACTTCAGGTGCAGCACCTTGCTCACGGGGACGGCCACCACGCGGGCGCCCAGCGGTTCGAACGCCGCCCGCAACTGCTGCACCCCGGCCGCGTTGGTGCGCCCGCCCCGGCCGACGTACACCGTGTCGCCGACCTTCAGGACATCGCCGCCGTCCAGCGTGCCCGGCTCCCAGATCCAGTTCACCGAGCAGCCGAGGCGGGCCACCGCCTCCTCCACGCCCGCGGTCTCGGCGCGCCGGGACTGCGCGCCGGGCCGGGTGATCAGCGCCACGTTCTTGTACATGACGACGGTGTCCTCGACGAACACCGAGTCGGGGCAGTCGTCCTCCGGATCGACCTCGATCGTCTCCCAGCCGTGCGCGCGCAGTGCCTCGACGTAGGCCTCCCACTGCTCGACGGCGAGCCCCACATCGGCCTTCTCCCGCTCGATGTGCGTCACCAGGCCTTCGGCGAGGCGGGGGCTGGGGCGGCGGACGAGGGCCTTCTTGCTGGGCACGAGGGACCTTTCGAATCGGTGGTGCGGTTGCCGGCGCCGGTGAACGCGGCGCCGGTTGGCCATCATGCAGTCCGCTCGGGCCAGGACAAAACCCTCGTTGTCAGGCTGTGCCCCTCCTGAGACGTCGCATCGCGTCCGAAGCTAGACAGGATCCCCGACGTCCTCCGGTGCGATCTCCTTCAGTTCTCCCTCCTCCATCAGCAGCCAGCGGGTGATGCCGATCGACTCGAGGAACGGCAGATCGTGGCTGGCCACGAGCAGCGCGCCCTCGTACGACTCCAGGGCCGAGGTCAGCTGCCGCACGCTCGCCATGTCCAGGTTGTTGGTCGGCTCGTCGAGCAGCAGGAGCTGGGGCGCCGGCTCGGCGAGCATCAGCGCGGCCAGGGCCGCCCGGAACCGCTCGCCGCCCGACAGGGTCGCCGCCTTCTGGTCGGCCCGCGCGCCCCGGAACAGGAAGCGGGCCAGGCGTGCCCGGACGCGGTTGTTGGTGGCTCCCGGCGCGAACCGGGCCACGTTCTCGGCGACCGTCAGCTCGTCGTCCAGCACGTCCAGCCGCTGGGGCAGGAAGCGCAGCGGGACGTGCGCACGCGCCTCGCCGGCCACCGGAGGCAGTTCCCCGGCGACGGTCCGCAGCAGCGTCGTCTTTCCGGCGCCGTTGCGGCCGACGAGGGCGATCCGCTCCGGGCCGCGCAGATCGAGAACGCCCTCGGCGCGCGCGTGGTGAGCCATCCGCAGGTTCTCCAGCGTGAGTACCTGCCGACCCGGTGGTACGGCCGTGTACGGCAGGTCGACGCGGATCTCGTCGTCGTCCCGTACCGCCTCCACCGCCTCGTCCAGGCGCTCCTTGGCCCCCGCGAGCCGCTCCTCGTGCATGATGCGGTGTTTGCCCGCCGACTCCTGGGCGGCGCGTTTGCGGGCACCCATGACGATCTTCGGTTCGCGCTTGGAGTCCCACATCTTCTGGCCGTACCGCTTGCGGCGGGCCAGTTTGACCTGGGCGTCGGCCAGTTCGCGCTTCTGCTTGCGCACATCGGCCTCGGCGACGCGCAGCATCCGCTCCGCCGCCTCCTGCTCGACGGCCAGGGCCTCCTCGTACGCCGAGAAGTTGCCGCCGTACCAGGCGACCTCCCCGGAGCGGAGCTCGGCGATCTGGTCGACCAGGTCGAGCAGTTCCCGGTCGTGGCTGACCACGACCAGGACGCCCGGCCACGCGGCGACGGCCTGGTGGAGCCGGCGGCGCGCGTACAGGTCGAGGTTGTTGGTCGGCTCGTCCAGCAGCAGCACGTCCGGGCGGCGCAGCAGCAGCGCGGCCAGCCGCAGCAGCACCGACTCGCCGCCGGAGACCTCGCCGACCGTGCGGTCCAGGCCGATGTGGCCGAGCCCCAGCTCGCCGAGGGTGACGAGGGCGCGCTCCTCCACGTCCCAGTCGTCGCCGAGCGCCTCGAAGTGCTCCTCGGCGGCGTCGCCCGCCTCGATGGCGTGCAGCGCGGCCCGCCGTTCGGCGATACCGAGAGCCCGGTCGACGCGGAGCGCGGTGTCGAGGGTGACGTTCTGCGGGAGGTAACCGACCTCGCCGGTGACCTTGACGGTGCCGTCGGTGGGGGTGAGCTCACCGGTGAGCAGCTTCAACAGGGTTGATTTGCCCGATCCGTTGATGCCGACGAGCCCGGTCCGGCCGGGTCCGAAGGCGATGTCCAGGCCGTCGAACACGGCGGTGCCGTCGGACCAGGTGAAGGACAGTGACGTACAGGTGAGGGAGGATGACATGAGGGCCTCGCGAAGGGTTTCGTGCGGTCGGTGGGCGCATGTCGAGACACCGCGAGGCGGGAACCGAAGGGCCGTGGGGCACGAGGAGGCCACGAAAAAGGCCTGTGCCGGAGGACGGCTCGGACGCCGAGGTCGTACGCCGCGCACACCTCATCGGTGCGACGCGATGTCTCAGGACCTCAGACGAGCAACGTCCTTCTCCAATCGGCGGCAACAGGACCGGTACAGACCGTAGAAGGGTGCCCGGTGGCTGTCAACGCAATTGATCGCCGGCCTGGATCGGCGCTCCTCGAACAGGTGGGCCGCCGTCGCACGCACGTGTCGGATTCCTGCCAGCCCCGGTTCGCGCCGCATGTTTGGCTGAGTCCATGACGCATCAGCATCCGCTCCGCGAAACCGCCCTCGCCTTCCACGCCCTGCACGTACCCGGCCGGCCGCTCGTGCTGCCCAACGCCTGGGACGCGGTCAGCGCCGCCGTCGTGGCCCAGGCCGGTGCCGCGGCCGTCGCGACCACCAGCGCCGGGCTGGCCTGGGCGCTCGGCGCCGCCGACGGCGACCGGCTCGACCGCGACCGCGCGCTGGAGGCCGTGGCCCGCATCACCGCCGTCGTGAGCGTCCCGGTCAGCGCGGACATCGAGGCCGGATACGCCCCGGACCCGGCCGGGGTCGGCGACACCGTACGGGCCGTGCTCGCCGCGGGTGCGGTCGGCGTCAACATCGAGGACGCCCGCCACGCGGAGGGGGAGCCGCTGCGGCCCGTCGCCGAACAGGCGGAGCGGATCGCCGCCGCCCGTGAGGCCGCCGACGCCGTCGGCGTGCCGCTGTTCGTCAACGCGCGGATCGACACGTTCCTGCGCGGCGCCGGGGGAGTGGACGTCACCCTGGAACGGGCCGCGGCCTTCCGCGCCGCGGGCGCCGACGGGATCTTCGTCCCCGGGGCCGTCGACCCGGGGACGGTGAAGGAGCTGGTCGCGGGCGTCGACGGCCCGGTCAACGTGATGGTCTTCCCCGGCGCGCCGTCCGTCGCCGACCTGGCCGCCCTCGGTGTGGCCCGGATCAGCGCGGGCGCCGGACTCGCCCAGGCCGCCCACGCCCTGGTCCGCCGCGCCACGAGGGAGCTGCTGGAGACGGGGACCTACGGGGCGCTGGCCGACGGATACGACTACGGCGAGCTGAACTCGCTGCTCACGCGTACGACGAGCTGAACGCGCCCGCCACGCGCGCGTGGCGCCCGGCCGGCGGGTCCGCACTGCCCCTGCCGGTGTCGCCGCGCACCCGGGCATCACATACGCGTGGCCGCACCCGCGGCTTCACGCGGGCGTGGCCCTCAGCAGGCGTCCCGCATCAGTTCGGCCAGGCCGTGGTCCAGGTCGAGCTGGAGGTGTTCGAGGCCGACGGGCACCAGCGCGCTCGTCGCCTCCAGGAAGCGCCGGATCTCGCCCGAGCGCACGTGCACGATCGCGGTGCCCTCGGGGGCGTGGAACTCCAGCACGGTGCGGTCGTAGCCGTACGGCCGCACCCGGACGTCGCCGTGGCCCTCGGGCCCCTGCAGACCGGCCGAGAGCAGCTCGCGGGAGAACGTCCAGCACACGTCGACCCCTTCGAGGGTGGCCGGGGCCGGGAAGGTCATGACGACGGCGAACGGATCGCGTCGGTCGTAGCGCAGCGTGGCGGGAATGCTCGGCATGCGCGGTGCGGCGGCGACGAGACGGGCCTCTACGGGCTGCTCGATGACGGTGGACAACGCCTTGCTCCCTCGTGACGGCTGGACTACGCCCGGGTGTGCGGCACCCGGCAATGGAAGAGACGACGGATCCGGCCGATCCGTGCACAGGAGGGACGAGTGACCTCGGTCACCGCGTTCATGCACCGCTCGGGACCGGTGGTTTCGCCCGCGACGACCGGCAGTTGGCCTCTGGACGGCGCCGGACCGGTGGACTAGCTTCGCCCGGCATGAGGCGCTTGGGGAGCACGCGACGCAGGGGACGCACGAGTAGACTGGTGGCGGCGGGGGTGGCCTGCGGAGCGGCACTGGCCGCGCTGACCGTCCCGGCGGCCGAGGCCGGGCCCCTCGGGCAGGGCGGTCTGCACTGGGCGGCGAAGGACCCGGGCACCCCGCAGGTCCGCTTCCGGGGCCTCGCGGCCGTCGACCGGCACACCGCCTGGCTGGCCGGCACCGCCGGCACCGTGCTGCGCACCACGGACGGCGGAGCGAGCTGGCGGAACGTCTCCCCGCCGGGTGCGGGGGACCTGCAGTTCCGGGACGTCGAGGCGTTCGACGCGCGGCGCGCCGTCGTGCTGGCCATCGGCGAGGGCGAGACGTCCCGCGTCTACCGCACCGACGACGGCGGGGCGACCTGGACGGAGTCCTTCCGCAACACCGACCCGAAGGCGTTCTACGACTGCCTGGCCTTCTTCGACCGCCGGCACGGCCTCGCGATGAGCGACCCCGTGGACGGCAGGTTCCGCATCCTGTCCACGAGCGACGGCGGCCGCTCCTGGCGGGTTCTGCCTGCGGACGGCATGCCGCCCGCCCTGGACGGTGAGGCGGGTTTCGCCGCGAGCGGCCAGTGCCTGGTCACCTCGGGCCCGAAGGACGTCTGGCTGGCCACCGGCGGCGGCGCCCACGCGCGCGTGCTGCACTCCGCCGACCGCGGACTGACCTGGACGGCCACCGGCACGCCGGTGCCGGCCGGCGATCCCGCCAGGGGCGTCTTCGCGCTCGCCTTCCGTGACCGCGCCCACGGCCTCGCCGTCGGCGGCGACTACCGCCCCGACCAGGCCTCGCCGCAGGCCGCCGCGGTCACCGCCGACGGCGGCCGCACCTGGACCCCGGCCGCGACACCGCCGCCCGCCTACCGTTCCGGGGCCGCCTGGCTGCCGCACAGCCGCACCGCCGCACTCGCCGTCGGCCCCACCGGCACCGACCTCACCACCGACGCCGGTCGCACCTGGCGCACGATCGACACCGGCTCGTACGACACCGTGGACTGCACGCCCGACCTCAGCTGCTGGGCGGCCGGCGAGCAGGGGAGGGTGGCGCGGCTGGAACGCTGAGGTAGGAGCCCGGAACCCGGGTACTCGTCCCGCACGGGAAACGAGACGAAGGGAGCGGTCATGCCCGCCGGTTCCAGCTCCAAGCGCGAGCGTCAGTACGAGCACATCAAGAAGAGCGCGCAGGACCGGGGCGAGAGCGCCGGTCGCGCCAAGGAGATCGCCGCGCGGACGGTCAACAAGGAACGCGCCCGGTCCGGCGAGTCCAGGACCGCGAGCCGCAGCTCGACGCAGGACATGTCGTCCGGCAGGCGCGGCGGTCAGCGGTCGGGCAACCGGGCCGGCTCCCAGGGCCCGACCCGCGACCAGCTGTACAACGAGGCGAAGCAGCGCGGCATCGAAGGCCGTTCGAACATGAACAAGGACCAGCTGCAGCGCGCGCTGAACGCCAAGAAGGGATGACCGGCGAGGATCAGTCCAGTGTCTGCCGGTGGCGGGCCAGCTCCGGAGCCGTCTTCGTGGCGACGAACTCCGTGATGCGGTACGCGCACACGCCGCCGACGACGAACGGGTCGACCGCCACGACCTCCTCGATCCGGGCGCGGTCCTCGGCGACGGCGAGGATCACCCCGCCGTCCCTGGGGTCCTTGCGCCCGGAGGCGAGGAAGAAGCCCTTCTCGTACTGCTCCTCCAGCCACGCCACGTGGTCCGGCAGCAGCGCGTCCACGGCGTCGAGGGGTGCGGTGTAGGTCAGGTCCAGAACGAACATGATCGCGAGCCTACCCCGGCTCCGGCAATCCGCCCTCGGGCCCGTACAGTCGACGTCACCATGACGACCGTAGGCGTACCCGCGGGCTGGCCCGCGACCGAGGACGAGGCCCGCGCCGTACAGGACGAACTGCGCGGGCGGGTGCTGCTCGGCGAGCGCGGACCGGAGCCCGGGACGGGCCGGGTCACCGGGGTGGACGTCGCCTACGACGACGAGCTCGACCTCGTCGCCGCGGCGGCCGTCGTGCTGGACGCGGCCACCCTGGACGTGGTGGCCGAGGCGACGGCCGTCGGCCGGGTCTCCTTCCCGTACGTCCCCGGCCTGCTCGCCTTCCGCGAGATCCCCACCGTGCGGGCCGCCCTGGACCGGCTGCCCTGCCTGCCCGGCCTGGTCGTGTGCGACGGCTACGGGCTGGCCCATCCGCGCCGCTTCGGTCTCGCGAGTCACCTCGGCGTGCTCACCGGCCTGCCGGTCATCGGCGTCGCGAAGAACCCGTTCACCTTCACGTACGACGAGCCCGGTCCGCGGCGGGGCGGTTCGGCTCCGCTGCTCGCGGGGACCGAGGAGGTCGGCCGCGCGCTGCGCACGCGGGACGGGGTCAAACCGGTCTTCGTCTCCGTCGGCCACCGGGTGAGCCTGGACAACGCCGTGGCCCACACCCTGGCCCTGACCCCGCGCTACCGGCTGCCGGAGACCACGCGCCGGGCGGACGCCCTGTGCCGCCGCGCGCTGCGGGAGGCGGCACAGGACGCCACGGGCGGTGCTCAGGAGGCGACGACGCGCCAGGCTCCGACCTCCTGATACGCCGAGTCGTGGACGGCCGAGCCGTCCCCCGCTTCGAGGGCGTAGTGACGGAGGTTCCCGCCCCAGTAGCGCAGGATGCGCCCCAGCTCACCGGCGCGGTCCTGCGCCGACGCCCCCTCGTCCACGGTCACTTCGAGCACGAACTTCATGATGCCTTCCCGCCTCCTCCGGCTCCGCGGCCTGGGCCTCCATCGTTTCATTGAAGAACCCTGTGAGACTTTTCCGGCAGCGGACGCGGATGACCGGCGGTTGCCGGCGGTGAAAGTCTCAAACGCGGGAGGAGGCACCCGGGTCGACGGCCGCGACCCGGAAGGTGATCCCCGCGGCGCGCAGCCGCTCGGTCAGGGCGTCGCCCATCGCCTGCGCGGTGGTGACCTGCCCGGCCGTCGGCGGGAGGTCGTCGAAGGCCAGGCACAGGGCCGCCTCGGCGAGCATCTTCGCCGTCTCGTCGTAGCCGGGGTCGCCACCCGAGACCTCGGTGAACACGCGCCGCCCGCCGCCCTCGCCGACGAACCGCACCGCGAACCGGCTCCTCGCCCGCTTCTGAGCGCTCGGCCCGTCCCCCGGCCGCAGCCGGCCCGACAACCAGCGCCGCGCGGGCGGTAGTTGGGCGGCCGCCAGCACCGTGCCGACGGCGGCGACCGAGCCGAGCGCGACCGGCAGGCGCCGCACCGCCGCGTAATGCCGGTAGCGGAAGTCGGGGCCGTACCGCTCCAGGGCCTTCGCCGAGCGGCGCACGATCTGCGGATCGACGGTCGGCAACGGCAGTGCCCACGCGCCGACCTCCGCGGCGAACCGGGGCGCGCCCGTCGGCGCCGTGACCCGGCGTCCCATCAGCCGCGGCTCGTGCCGGCCCCGCTCGCGTGCCGCGGCCAGCAGCTGTCGGCCGCGGGCGAACTGGTTGAGCGCCGAGGCGAGGGTGCCGCCGGAGAAGGCCGCGTCGGCGGTCACGTACCCGTCCACGGTCAGCGGCACCCCTTCCGGCAGTTGCCGGACCGTGAAGTACACGCCCAGGTCGTGGGGCACGGAGTCGAAGCCGCAGGCGTGCACCAGGCGCGCGCCCGTCTCCCGCGCGCGCGTGTCGTGCCGGACGTACATCAGGTCCACGAACTCCGGCTCGCCGGTCAGGTCCAGGTAGTCGGTCCCGGCGTCCGCGCAGGCGGCGACCAGCTCCTCGCCGTACAGCACGTACGGCCCGACGGTCGTGGCGACTACGCGCGCGTGCTCGGCGAGGGCGCGCAGGCTCGCGGGTTCGCTCACGTCGGCCCGCAGGACGCCGATGTCCGCGCCGCCGGGCAGACGCCGGCGCAGCCGCTCCAGCTTCCCCTCGTCGCGGCCCGCCACCGCCCAGCGCAGCTCGTGCGGCGCGTGCGCGGCGAGATACTCCGCCGTGAGGGTGCCGACGAAGCCGGTGGCTCCGAAGAGCACGAGGTCATAGGGACGATCCGTCCTGTTCAGCCTGCTCATGACACCCCTTGGTCCCGCAGCCCGCGCCGCTGTCGGTGGCTGAGGCTAGCGTGAGGAGGACGAGTGAAGACGACCAGCCCGGAGGCAGCGGTGGCCACAGCCAGGAACGCCCTGACGAAGCGGGAGAAAGCGCGCGCCTTCGCACCCGTACGCGACGGTGTCGTCCGCGGCACGTCTCCTGGGGCGCCCGGCGCAGGCCGCGGCGCACGCGCCTCTCACTCTCCCGGGTGAACCGCACGGAGCCGGGCACTTGACTAAGCGCTTGCTCGTTAGGTCTTGTGTCCGGTGGAACGTGTTCTTAGCATCACCGGTGTTACATCGGTTGTGTCATACAGGCTGGGGGCTGGACGCATGACGACGGCAGGGACGCCGGCGGGGCCGGGCACGGGCCCGCTCCGCGGTGTGCGCGTGGTCGAGCTGGCCGGCATCGGGCCCGGCCCGTTCGCCGGCATGCTCCTGGCCGACCTGGGCGCCGACGTGGTCCGGGTGGACCGCCCGGGCGGCCCCGGCCTCGGGATCGACCCCGCGTACGACGTCACCAACCGCAACAAGCGCTCGATCGTGATCGACCTGAAGGCGCCGGACGGCCCCGCGCGCGTGCTGGACCTCGCCGAGCGGGCGGACATCCTCCTCGAGGGCTACCGCCCGGGTGTCGCCGAGCGCCTCGGCGTCGGCCCCGAGGACTGCCACGCCCGCAACGCCCGCCTGGTCTACGGCCGCATGACCGGCTGGGGGCAGGACGGCCCCCTCGCCGACCGCGCGGGCCACGACGTGGCCTACATCGCGCTCACCGGCACCCTCGGCATGACCGGCCGGCCGGACGAGCCGCCCGTCTTCCCCGCCAACCTGCTCGGCGACTACGCGGGCGGCTCCCTCTACCTGGTGGTCGGCGTCCTCGCCGCCCTGCACCACGCGCGCGCGACCGGCAGCGGCCAGGTGGTCGACGCCGCCATCGTCGACGGCACGGCCCACCTGTCCGCGATGATCCACGGCATGCTCGCGGCCGGGGGCTGGCAGGACCGGCGTGGCGCCAACCTCCTCGACGGCGGCTGCCCCTACTACGGCACCTACGAGACCGCCGACGGGCAGTACATGGCGGTCGGTGCCCTGGAGGGGCGGTTCTACGCGGAGTTCCTGCGCCTGATCGGCCTGGACGACCTGGCATCCGCCCACCACGACCTCACCCGCTGGGACGAGCTGCGCGAGCGCGTCGCCGCCCGCTTCAAGTCCCGCACCCGCGACGAGTGGACGGCGGTGTTCGAGGGAACCGACGCCTGTGTGGCCCCCGTGCTGTCCCTGCGCGAGGCCCCGCACCACCCGCACCTGGCCGCCCGCGGCACCTTTACCGAGCACGCCGGCCTCACCCAGCCCGCTCCCGCCCCCCGCTTCTCCGCCACCCCCACGTCCGTCCGTACCGGCCCCGCCCTGCCGGGTGCCGACACGGAGGCGGTGGCGCGGGACTGGGGGACACGCGCACCCCTGAACGACGTCCCGGCCCCCGACGCCGACTGACCCGGCCCACCCGCTCGGCCCACCCTCCCGAAAGGCACACCAGTGAGCACCGAAGCGTACGTGTACGACGCGATCCGCACCCCGCGCGGCCGCGGCAAGGCGAACGGCGCCCTGCACGGCACGAAGCCCATCGACCTGGTCGTCGGGCTCATCCACGAGATCCGCGACCGCTTCCCCGGCCTCGACCCGGCCGCGATCGACGACATCGTGCTCGGCGTCGTCGGACCGGTCGGCGACCAGGGCTCCGACATCGCCCGGATCGCCGCGGTCGCCGCCGGACTGCCGGACACGGTCGCGGGCGTGCAGGAGAACCGCTTCTGCGCCTCGGGCCTGGAGGCCGTCAACCTGGCCGCCGCGAAGGTCCGTTCCGGCTGGGAGGACCTGGTCCTCGCGGGCGGTGTGGAGTCCATGTCCCGGGTGCCGATGGCCTCCGACGGCGGCGCCTGGTTCAACGACCCGATGACCAACCTCGCCGTGAACTTCGTGCCGCAGGGCATCGGCGCCGACCTGATCGCCACCATCGAGGGCTTCTCCCGCAGGGACGTCGACGAGTACGCGGCCCTGTCCCAGGAGCGTGCGGCCACGGCCTGGAAGGAAGGCCGCTTCGACCGCTCCGTCGTCCCCGTGAGGGACCGCAGCGGCCTGGTCGTCCTCGACCACGACGAGCACGTGCGCCCCGGCACCACCGCGGACTCCCTGGCGAAGCTCAAGCCGTCGTTCGCGGACATCGGCGAACTCGGCGGCTTCGACGCGGTCGCGCTGCAGAAGTACCACTGGGTGGAGAAGATCGACCACGTCCACCACGCGGGCAACTCCTCCGGCATCGTGGACGGCGCCTCGCTCGTCGCGATCGGCTCCGGGGAGGTCGGCGAGCGCTACGGCCTCACCCCCCGCGCCCGGATCGTCTCCGCCGCCGTCTCCGGCTCCGAGCCGACCATCATGCTCACCGGGCCCGCCCCCGCCACCCGCAAGGCCCTGGCGAAGGCCGGCCTCACCATCGACGACATCGACCTGGTCGAGATCAACGAGGCGTTCGCCGCGGTCGTGCTGCGCTTCGTCAAGGACATGGGCCTGTCCCTGGACAAGGTCAACGTCAACGGCGGCGCCATCGCCCTCGGCCACCCGCTCGGCGCGACCGGCGCGATGATCCTCGGCAGCCTCGTGGACGAACTGGAGCGCCAGGACAAGCGCTACGGCCTCGCCACCCTGTGCGTCGGCGGCGGTATGGGCATCGCCACGATCGTCGAGCGCGTCTGAACTCCCGCGGAATCACCGGACCTCTACGAAAGACGACTGTCATGACCGAGAGCACCACCATCCGCTGGGAGCAGGACGACACCGGTGTCGTCACCCTCGTCCTGGACGACCCGCACCAGTCCGCGAACACCATGAACCAGGCGTTCCGGGCCTCCATCACGGCGATCGCCGCGCGCGCGGAGGCCGAGAAGGACTCCATCCGCGGCATCATCTACACCTCCGCCAAGAAGACCTTCTTCGCGGGCGGCGACCTCAAGGACATGATCAAGGCAGGTCCCGAGGACGCCCAGCGGGTCTTCGACACCGCGACCGAGATCAAGACCGCGCTGCGCCGCATCGAGACGCTCGGCAAGCCGGTCGTCGCCGCGATCAACGGCGCGGCCCTCGGCGGCGGTTACGAGATCGCGCTCGCCTCCCACCACCGCATCGCCCTGGACGCCCCCGGCTCCAAGATCGGCCTGCCCGAGGTCACCCTCGGCCTGCTGCCCGCGGGCGGCGGCGTCACCCGCACGGTGCGCCTCATGGGCATCACGGACGCGCTGCTGAAGGTGCTGCTGCAGGGCACCCAGTACAGCCCGCGCCGCGCCCTCGACAACGGCCTGGTCCACGAGGTGGCCGCGACGCCCGAGGAGATGATCGCCAGGGCCCGCGCCTTCATCGACGCCCACCCCGAGTCGCACCAGCCCTGGGACGTCCCCGGCCACCGGATCCCGGGCGGCACCCCCGCGAACCCGAAGTTCGCCGCCAACCTGCCCGCGTTCCCGGCCAATCTGCGCAAGCAGACGAACGGCGCGCCGTACCCGGCCCCGCGCAACATCATGTCCGCGGCCGTCGAGGGCTCCCAGGTCGACTTCGAGACCGCGATCACCATCGAGACCCGCTACTTCACCGAGCTGGTCACCGGGCAGACCGCCAAGAACATGATCCAGGCGTTCTTCTTCGACCTCCAGGCCGTCAACTCCGGCGCCAACCGGCCGGGGGGCATCGCGCCCCGCCAGGTCCGCAAGGTCGCCGTCCTCGGCGCCGGCATGATGGGAGCGGGAATCGCGTACTCCTGCGCCCGCGCGGGCATCGAGGTCGTCCTGAAGGACGTCTCGCTGGAAGCGGCGACCAAGGGCAAGGGCTACTCCGAGACGCTGTGCGCCAAGGCCGTCGCCAAGGGCCGTACCAGCCAGGAGAAGGCGGACGCGCTGCTCGCCCGGATCACCCCCACCGCCGAGGCGGCCGACCTCGCGGGCTGCGACGCGGTCATCGAGGCCGTCTTCGAGGACACCGCGCTCAAGCACAAGGTGTTCCAGGAGATCGAGTCCGTCGTCGCCCCGGACGCGCTGCTGTGCTCCAACACCTCCACCCTGCCCATCACCACGCTCGCCGAGGGTGTGGAGCGCCAGGCCGACTTCATCGGGCTGCACTTCTTCTCGCCCGTGGACAAGATGCCGCTGGTGGAGATCATCAAGGGCGAGCGCACCGGCGACGAGGCCCTCGCCCGGGCCTTCGACCTGGTCCGGCAGATCAACAAGACGCCGATCGTCGTCAACGACTCGCGCGGGTTCTTCACCTCCCGGGTGATCGGCCACTTCATCAACGAGGGCGTCGCCATGGTCGGCGAGGGCATCGAGCCCGCGTCCGTGGAACAGGCCGCCGCCCAGGCCGGCTACCCCGCCAAGGTCCTCTCCCTCATGGACGAGCTGACCCTCACCCTCCCGCGCAAGATCCGGGGCGAGACGAAGCGGGCCGTGGAGGAGGCCGGCGGCACCTGGACCCCGCACCCGGCGGAGGCGGTCGTCGACCGCATGGTCGACGAGTTCGGCCGCCCCGGCCGCAGCGGCGGCGCCGGTTTCTACGACTACACGGAGGACGGCAGGCGGGCCGGACTCTGGCCGGGCCTGCGCGAGCACTTCACCCGGCCCGGGTACGAGATCCCGTTCCGGGACATGCAGGAGCGGATGCTCTTCGCCGAGGCGCTCGACACCGTACGCCTCCTGGAGGAGGGCGTCCTGACCTCGGTCGCCGACGCCAACATCGGCTCGATCCTCGGCATCGGCTTCCCCGGCTGGACGGGCGGAGTCCTGCAGTACATCAACGGCTACGAAGGGGGTCTGCCCGGATTCGTGGCCCGCGCGCGGGAACTCGCCGAGGCCTACGGCGAGCGCTTCACCCCGCCGGCGCTGCTCGTGGAGAAGGCCGGCAAGGGGGAGCCGTTCAGCGACTCAGTCCGTTCCTGACCCGGTGACCCACCCGCTCAGCTCTTCCCGCAGCGAACGCTGGAACGTCGTCAGCAGCGCCTGCACCACCCAGGGGTGCATGTGCGCCGACAGGGACTTCACGTCCCGGGCGTCACGCTCCGCCACCTCGCCCCGGAAGAGCTGGGCGAGCTCATGGGCGGCGGCGCGCGAGTGCTCGGTGAGCACTTTGCGCGCCGCGAGGATCGCCTCGTGCGACAGCGGTACGTCCAGAAGCTGGACCCCGAGCCGCAACAGCCCCGAGTCCACCCGGTAGGTGTCGCCCTCCGCCTCCATGACGACGTTCATCGCCCCCAGCCGCTCCAGGTCCCCGGGGGCGAGCGGCCGTCCCGCCCGGCGCTCCAGTTCCCGCCGCGACACCGTGTCCACCGTGTCCGGCGCCCAGGACGCGACCACCGCCCGGTGGATGGCCAGGTCGTGCGGGGTGAGGTCGGCGGGCAGCTGCCGAAGGTACCGCTCGATCGCCGACAGGGTCATGCCCTGCTGCTGCAACTCCTCGATCAGGGCCAGCCGCGCCACGTGCTCGGGCCCGTACTGCCCCACCCGTCGCGGACCGATCGCCGGTGGCGGCAGCAGACCCTTGCTGCCGTAGAAGCGGACGGTGCGGACCGTGACGCCCGTCCTGGCGGCCAGCTCGTCGATGGTGAGGGGCGTCTCTCCGAGTTCGGTCGTCATGTGCAGCAGTATCGCTGTCTCACCCATGGTGTGAGACCTCGGGTGAACACCGTGCGAACTCCGAGTGGATCGTGTGAGAAGTAACGCTGTGTGACGTGGACCACCGCGTACCGGCGGATCTTTCTGGGAAGGTGCTGCCTTGGTCTGTACCGCGACTCAACAGGGTGGTGCGGGCCGATCCCTGCACGACCCCCGGACCCACGAGGTCCGGGCGCACCAGGAAGTGGAACCACCCGTGAGCAGCAAGGACACCGTGGAATCGGTGCAGGCCACCCACCATCCCGAGGTGGCCGGGACGCCCGCGGACGCGGGCGACGCCGGTTACAGCAAGGACCTCAAGGCCCGCCACGTCAACATGATCGCCATCGGTGGCGCCATCGGCACCGGACTCCTCCTGGGCGCCGGTGGCCGCCTGCACAACGCGGGCCCGGCGCTCGCCCTGGCCTACCTGGTCTGCGGCGTCTTCGCCTTCTTCGTCGTCCGGGCCCTGGGCGAGCTGGTCCTGTACCGCCCGTCGTCCGGGTCCTTCGTGTCCTACGCGCGTGAGTTCCTCGGCGAGAAGGGCGCCTACGTCGCCGGCTGGATGTACTTCCTGAACTGGTCGACCACGGGTATCGCCGACATCACCGCGATCGCGCTCTACACGCACTACTGGTCCATGTTCACCACCATCCCCCAGTGGGTGCTCGCCCTGATCGCCCTGGCGGTGGTCCTGGCCGTGAACCTGATCTCGGTGAAGATCTTCGGCGAGATGGAGTTCTGGTTCGCGATCATCAAGGTCGCCACCATCGTCGGCTTCATGCTGATCAGCATTTTCCTGCTCGCCACCCAGCACAAGGTCGGCGGCCACACCCCCGGCCTGAGCGTCATCAGCGACCACGGCGGGCTCTTCCCGCACGGCGCGATGCCGGTCGTCCTCGTCATGCAGGGCGTGATCTTCGCCTACGCCGCCCTGGAGCTGGTCGGCGTCGCCGCCGGTGAGACCGCCGAGCCGGAGAAGGTCGTGCCGCGCGCGGTGAACTCGATCATGTGGCGTGTGGGCCTGTTCTACGTCGGCTCCGTCGTCCTGCTCGCCCTGCTGCTGCCCGGCTCCGTGTACTCCGCCGACGAGAGCCCGTTCGTCACGGTCCTGTCGAAGATCGGCGTCCCGGCGGCCGGTGACGTGATGAACCTGGTCGTGCTGACCGCCGCCATGTCCTCGCTGAACTCCGGCCTGTACTCCACCGGCCGCATCCTGCGCTCCATGGCGATGGCGGGCTCCGCCCCCAAGTTCACCGCCCGCATGAACCGCAACCAGGTGCCCTACGGCGGCATCCTGCTGACCTGCGCGGTCTGCGTGCTCGGCGTCGGGCTGAACTACCTGGTGCCCAGCCAGGCCTTCGAGATCGTGCTGAACGTCGCCTCCCTCGGCATCATCAGCACCTGGGTGATCATCATGCTCTGCCACATGATCTTCGTCCGCCGTGCCCGCGCGGGCCTCACGACCCGGCCGCACTTCCAGCTGAAGTTCAGCCCGGTCACCGAGATCGCCACGATCGCGTTCCTGCTGGTCTGCCTCGGCATGATGTGGAACGACCCCGAGGTCGGCAGGAAGACCATCCTGCTGATTCCGGTGATCGCCGTCATGCTGGTCGCGGGCTGGTTCGGCGTACGCCGCCGGGTGTCGCAGAACACCGACCGGGAGCTGTCCGAGCTCACGAAGTAGCGGTCCGGGAAAAGCCCTGAGTCACTGTCAGTGGCATCACCTACGGTGGCGTCATGTCGGAGATCACGTATGTCCGGGGTGACGCCACCGTGCCGTCGGTCAAGGGCGTCAAGGTGATCGCCCATGTCTGCAACGACATCGGCGGCTGGGGGAAGGGCTTCGTGCTCGCGCTCTCGCGCCGCTGGCCCGAGCCGGAGAAGGCGTACCGCGCCTGGCACCGCGATCGGGCCGGCAACGACTTCGGCCTGGGTGCGGTCCAGTTGGTCCGGGTCGAGCCGTACGTGTGGGTGGCCAACATGATCGGCCAGCGCGGCATCAGGAAGGGCAGCAAGGGCGTCCCGGTCCGCTACGAGGCGATCGGCACCGCCCTCGCCCGCCTCGCCGACGAAGTGATCGGACTCGGTGCGTCCGTGCACATGCCCCGCATAGGCTGCGGCCTGGCGGGCGGCACGTGGTCCCGCATCGAGCCGCTCGTCACCGAGCGGCTGGTCGAGCGAGGGATCCGGGTGACGGTGTACGACCACGGAGAGGGCGGCGGATGAGTACGCACACCCCGGCGACGGACGTTCTGGTGCTGGGCGGAGCCGGCGTGGACACGATCATCCACGTACCCGAACTGCCCCTCCCGTACGCCGACAGCTACATGATCGACTCCGGGATCCGCACCCGGGCCGGACAGACCGGCGACTTCGTCGCGCTGGGCCTCGCCGCACTCGGCCTGCGCACCCACCACGCCGACTTCGTCGGCGACGACCCCGAGGGCGACCTCGTGCGCGCGCTGCACCGCGAGCACGGCGTCGGCCTGACGGCACTGCCGCAGCCCGCCGGCACCAAGCGGGCGGTCAACCTCGTCGGCCCCGACGGCCGCCGCCTGTCCCTGTACGACACCAGCCGCACCCGCCCCGGAGACCGCTTCCCACCGGAGATGCTGCGCATGCTGGCCGGAGCGAGCCGGCACGTGCACGTGACGATCACCCAGCCGTGCGCCGAGGCCCTGCCGGTGCTGGCCGCGACGGGCGTACCCCTGTCCACCGATCTGCACGACTGGGACGGGGACAACGGCTACCACGAGCCGTTCGCCCACGCCGCGGACGTCGTCTTCCTGTCCGCCACCGCGCTGCCCGACCCCGAGCGGACGATGCGGCGCATCGCCGAGCGGGGCCGGGCCGAGGTGGTCGTCGCCACCGCCGGGGCCGCGGGCGCCCATCTGCTGGCCGACGGCGAGCTGACCCATGTGCCCGCGGCGCTGCCGCCCGCGCCGGTGGTGGACTCCAACGGCGCGGGCGACGCCTTCGCCGCCGCGTTCCTCTACGGCCGCCTCATGGGCGAGCCGCCGTGGGTCTGCGCCCGCTACGGCGCGGTCGCGGGCGCGTACGCCTGCACCGTCCCGGCCTCCCGAGCGGAGTCGATGGGCCGGGACGAACTGCTGAAGACGGCGGCGGAGCCGAGACCCTAGACAGTCCGCCGGTCAGTGCCCGTGCGTGTCGTGGATGTCGTTCGTCGCCTCGATCTTCTGCCACGACTTCGGCCGCCCGACGGCCGTACCCGTCTTCACCAGGGCGCGAGCCGCGGGCGCGGCCGGCTTCGACGGCTGGAACAGCCAGGTGTCGAAGAGCGCCGCGAGGGGCTTGCCGGACACCTGCTCGGCGTACTTCTCGAAGTCGCCCACCGAGGCGTTGCCGTACGCGTGCTCCCGCGGCCAGCCCTTCAGGATGCGGAAGAACGCGTCGTCACCGACCTCGTTGCGCAGCGCCTGGATCGCGAGCGCCCCGCGGTCGTAGACGGCGATGTCGAACTGGTCGTCCGGGCCCGGGTCACCGGGCTTCACCGTCCAGAACGCGTCGTCGGCCGGGTGGGAGGCGTACACGTAGTCGGCGAGTTCCTGTGTGGTGCCCTCGCCCTCGTGCTCCGACCACAGCCACTGCGCGTACCGGGCGAAGCCCTCGTTGATCCAGATGTCCTTCCAGCCCTTCAGCGACACGTCGTCGCCGTACCACTGGTGGGCCAGTTCATGCACGACCACCGAGGTGTTGGAGCCGTTCGCGAACTGCTTCGGGCTGTAGTAGACGCGGGTCTGCGTCTCCAGCGCGTACCCGGTGGTGGTGTTCGGCACATAGCCGCCGGCGGTGCTGAACGGGTAGGGACCGAAGTAGCCGCTCAGCCAGTCGACGAGCTCCCCGGTGCGCTCCACGCTCGCCCGTGCGGCACCGTCGTTGTCGCCGAGGTCCTTGCTGTAGGCGTTGATGACGGGCACCCCGCCCTCGGAGGTGCTGGTCGTGATGTCGAACCTGCCGATGGCGAGAGTGGCCAGATAGGTCGCCTGCGGCTTGTTCTGCCGCCAGTTGTAGCGGGTCCAGCCCAGCCGCGAACTCGTCGACTGCAGCGCGCCGTTGGAGAGGGCCTGGGTGCCGTCCGGCACGGCCACCGAGACGTCGTAGGTGGCCTTGTCGCTCGGGTGGTCGTTGCTCGGGAACCACCACCAGGCGGCCTCGGGCTCGTCGGCCGCCACCGCGCCGTCCGGCGTGCGGTGCCAGGTGTTGAAGCCGTACGCGCTCTTCGTCGACGGCACCCCGCTGTAGCGGACGACGACTGTGACCGGTGTGTCCTTGGCGAGCGGGGTCTTCGGCGTGATCACCAGCTCGTGCTGCCCGGAGGTGGTGAAGGCGGTCTTGGCGCCGTTGACCCGTACCTCGCTCACGTCCAGCAGGAAGTCCAGGTCGAAGCTGGACAGATCCTGCGTGGTCCGCGCCGAGATGGTGGCGGTGCCCTGCAGCTCGTCCGTCTTCGGCTCGTAGCGCAGCCTCAGGTCGTAGTGCGAGACGTCGTAGCCGCCGTTGCCGTAGTACGGGTAGTAGGGGTCGCCGATGCCCGGCGCGCCGGGGGAGTAGCTCGCGGCCGATGCCGGGATCGCCAGCAGGAGGGAGGCCGCCGCCAGTGCGCCCGGCGCGATGATTCTGCGGTGCACGTCAGCTCCAAGTCGTCGGGACTTCAGGGCCGTTCGGAACGGCCCTTCGGAGAACTCTGTTCGGAGCCTATTCAGTCCCTCTGGCCTCTGACCTGTCCACGGCCCCTGCCGTCACACGATCGCCATTCGGCCGTCATGAGCCCGCGTGCCGCCGTGAAGCCCTCTGCCACACAGGAGTTCACCGGTAACCGTCCGTCAGGCGGCCGGAAACGCCAGCCCGGCCGCCTCCCGCGCACACCCCCACGCCACCGTGACCCCGGCCCCGCCGTGGCCGTAGTTGTGGACCAGCGCGCGGCCGTCCGGCAGGGGCTGCCGCTCCAGGCGTACCGCCTCGCGGGCCGGGCGCAGGCCCACGCGGTGGGCCAGGACCCGGGCGCCGGCGATCTCCGGCCGGACCGCCGCGCACCGGGACACGATCGCCGCGGCCGTGGCCGGATCCGGCTCAAGGGACCAGTCGTCCTCCTCCGCCGTACCGCCGAGCAGCAGTCCGCCCGGCTGCGGGATGAAGTAGGTGGAGGTGTCGCGGGAGTGGCCGGCCGCGGTGCACCAGGTCGCGATCCCCGGGTTCTCCACGACGACCAGCTGCCCGCGCACCGGACGCACCGCCGGGTCCGGCACCAGCGAACGCGCGCCGAGACCCGCGCAGTTGACGACGACCGGCGCGGGTACCGCGGCGAGGTCGGTCACCTCGCGCGTCTCCACCACCCCTCCGGCCTTCGCGAGCCGCTCCCGCAGCCACGCCAGATGCACCGGCATGTCGATCACCGGCAGCCGGGCCGCGAGACCGCCGGCCACGGCCCGCAGCCCCGGCACCCGGCCCGCCCAGGCGCCCAGTTCGTCCAGCCGGCTCCCGCGGTGTACGCCGTCGACCAGGCGTACGCCCGTCTCCTGCGGCCGGTCCGCCAGTTCCCCGTACACGGCGAGGGACGCGAGCGCCCACGCGCCGACCAGGGGTTTGGGTTCGATGCGGTACGGCCACCACAGCCCGCCGGCGACCGCCGAGGTGGTGCGCTCGGCGGGCTCCCGCGTCCACACCCGCACCCGCCGCCCGGACTCGGCCAGCACCACGGCCGTCGTCAGCCCGGCGACCCCGCTCCCGACCACGATCACTTCGTCACTCGGCTCGCTGTCCACGCCCAGGACGATAGGCCCTGTCCGGCCGACTCTGTCATGCTGCGCTCACATCCGTGCCGGTGTGGGGATACTCACAGCATGTCTGCCGCATACGCGACCTTCGGCCTGACTCCGGCGATCCGCGCCGGCGGTGTGCTCGCCGACGGCGGGTACCAGGTACACCGCGACTTCGTGGACTTCGTCGTGGACGGCCGTCCGCTGCTGTTCCGGCTGTCCGACCTGGACGCCGTCTCCCCGCTGGCCTCGGACGTACCGCCCGCCATCTTCACCGAGCAGGTGCGCGCGCTCCTGCTGGAGGCCGAACCGCCGCTCCCGGACGGCCGGTTCGTCATCTACGGCTGCCCCGAGTGCGCGGACCTGGCCTGCGGAGCGGTCACCGCCGTCATCGAACGCGACGGCGAGGACTACGTCTGGCGGGACTTCGCCTGGCAGACGGACGAGCGCGCCGACCTGGAGCTGAACGGCTACCACGGCATAGGGCCGTTCCGCTTCCGCGGCCCCGAGTACCGCGCCGCCCTGACCTCCCTGAACGAGGGCCCGCCCCGTCGGCGGGTGCTGCTGATCGGCGCCCGGGTCGCGGTCCTGGCCAGGCTGGCCGCCGCGCTGCGCGCCATCGGCATCGGGGCCGACATCATCCAGGACGTCCGGGAGGTCACCGCCGAGGAACTGCGCGGTTACGGCGCGGTCGCCTTCGGCCGCGCGGTCGGCGAGGCCGCACGAGCCGCCGTACTGGGGGCCTTCGAGCGCGCCGGGGCCGACGTCGCCCGGGTGGACGGCCTGGCCCCGATCGTGCCGCTGCTCGTCGCCCAGATCGAGCACGCCCTGGACCGCAGTCCCCTCCCGCAGCGCCGGCTCGCCGGGCTGGCCGCCCCCGGCCGTGCCGCGGAGGTCGAGGTGACCTCGGCGTGCCGGGTGCGGATCACCGCGTACCGCCTCGACCGGCTCTACCGCACCCACACCCGCGAGGTGTTCGACGGTGTCCTCGAGCCCGGCCGGCACCGCGTCCCGCTGGACCCGCGGGCGGTCAGGGGGGAGGCGTACGTCGTCGCCCGTACGACGGGAGGCGTGCTCGCGGCACCGGTCACCGGCGCACGGAAGCAGAGCTGATCCGCGGGTGCCGGGGCCGTTAGGATCGGCGTCCTGATGACTGCCACCCTCGTCGCCAAGAACCTCGCCGCCGGGCACGGCGACCGTTCCCTCTTCTCCGGGCTGGACCTCGTCGTCGCGCCCGGCGACGTGATCGGTCTCGTCGGTGCCAACGGCGCGGGCAAGTCCACCCTGCTGAAGCTGCTCGCCGGACTCGCCCCGCCCGAACAGGGCGAGCTGCGCCTGTCCCCGCCGACCGCGACCGTCGGCCATCTGCCGCAGGAGCCGGAGCGCAGGCCGGGGGAGACCGTGCGGCGGTTCCTGGCCCGCCGCACCGGTGTGGCCGAGGCACAGTGCGTCATGGACGAGGCCACCCAGGCCCTGGTCGACGGCGCGCCCGGCGCCGACGACGCCTACGCGACCGCCCTGGAGCGCTGGCTCGGCCTCGGCGGCGCCGACCTGGAGGAGCGCGCGGAGGAGGTCGCCGACACCCTCGGCCTCGCCGTGGACCTGGACCAGCCGATGACCGCGCTGTCCGGCGGCCAGGCGGCCCGCGCCGGCCTCGCCTCGCTCCTGCTGTCCCGGTACGACGTCTTCCTGCTGGACGAGCCGACCAACGACCTCGACCTCGACGGCCTCGAGCGCCTGGAACGCTTCGTCACCGGTCTGCGCGCCGGCACGGTCGTCGTCAGCCACGACCGCGAGTTCCTCACCCGGACGGTCACCAAGGTCCTCGAACTCGACCTGGCCCAGCGGCAGATCAACCTCTACGGCGGCGGCTACGAGGCCTACCTGGAGGAACGGGACGTCGCCCGGCGGCACGCCCGCGAGGACTACGAGGAGTACGCCGACAAGAAGTCCGCCCTCCAGGACCGTGCGCAGATGCAGCGGGCCTGGATGGACAAGGGCGTGAAGAACGCCCGGCGCAAGTCGGGCAACGACAACGACAAGATCGGCCGCAAGTTCCGCAGCGAGGCCAGTGAGAAGCAGGCCGCCAAGGCGCGGCAGACCCAGCGCATGATCGAGCGCCTGGAGGTGGTCGAGGAGCCCCGCAAGGAGTGGGAGCTGCGCATGGAGATCGCGTCCGCCCCGCGCTCCGGCGCGGTCGTCGCGACCCTGCGCGACGCCGAGGTGCGGCACGGCGACTTCACCTTCGGCCCGGTCACCCTGCAGATCGACTGGGCGGACCGGGTCGCGGTCACCGGGGCCAACGGCGCCGGCAAGTCCACCCTGCTCGGCGCGCTGCTCGGCCGGATCCCGCTCGACGCCGGACACGCCGCGCTCGGGTCGGGCGTCCTGGTCGGCGAGGTCGACCAGGCCCGGGGACTCTTCCACGGCACCGAGAGCCTGCTCGACGCCTTCCGCGCGGCCGTCCCGGACACCGAGCCGGTCGAGGTCCGCACCCTGCTGGCCAAGTTCGGCCTGAAGTCCGACCACGTCCTGCGCCCGGCCGCGACGCTCTCCCCGGGTGAGCGCACCCGCGCCGCCCTGGCCCTCCTCCAGGGCCGGGGCGTCAACCTCCTGGTCCTGGACGAGCCCACCAACCACCTCGACCTGCCCGCCATCGAGCAACTGGAACAGGCCCTCGACGCCTACGAGGGCACCCTGCTCCTGGTCACCCACGACCGCCGCATGCTGGACGCGGTCCGGGTGACGCGCCGCCTGGAGGTCGCCGACGGCAAGGTGACCGAGCGCTAACCCCGGCGCGCCGCGGCCTCCTTCGCCGCCCGCTCGACCCGGCCGGCGTGCCCGGGGTCGTGCGGGGCGACGTTGAGCCCGTCGGGGCGCTGTCCCACCGTCCCGTCGATCAGTTCCCGCACGATGTCGGCGTGTCCGGCGTGCCGCTGGGTCTCGGCGACCATGTGGGTCAGGACCCGGTGCAGCGTGATCTCCGTCGGCGCGCCCGGCACCCGGCCGAGCGCGTCCAGGGGGAGCGCCGCGATGGTCTCGTCCGAGTGGGCGCAGGCCCGCCGGTACAGGTCGACGACGTCCTCGCGGGACTCGTCCGCCCGCGCCCACAGGTCCGCGTCCGGCTCGGCGTCACCGGTGAACCACAAGGGCGTACCGGCGAAGGGCCGGCCGAAGGTCACGCCGAAATACAGGGCCTCGGCGCCGGCCAGGTGCTTGACCAGGCCCAGCAGGTTCGTGCCGGTGGGCGTCAGCGGACGCCGGATGTCGTACTCCTGCAGGCCGTCCAGCTTCCACAGCAGCACGTCACGGGCGTCCTGGAGATACACCAGCAGGTCTGCCTCGGGATCCGTCATGAGCCCAGTCTGCCGACCGGGTGATCACGGTCCACCGAATTCCAGATGCCGGACGGAGGCGCCCTCCGCCGAGGAGGGCGCCTGGCCGGGCGACCGGGGAGAAGGGGCCGGGCCCCCGCGGGGTCAGCGCTTCTTCGGGTCGAGCAGGCCCGCCCGGCGCAGCGCGTCGGCCATCGCGCTGTTGGCCGGCGGCGGGGCATGACGCCCGCCCCGGTCGCCGCCGCGGCCCTCGCGCCGGCCCTGACCGCCGCCCTGCCGCTGCTGCGGCGGACGCGCGCCGCCGCCGCGCTGCTGGCGGCCACCGCCCTGGCCCTGCGCGGCGGCCTCGTCGTCCAGGCGCAGGGTCAGCGCGATCCGCTTGCGCGGGATGTCCACGTCCAGGACCTTCACCTTCACGATGTCACCGGGCTTGGCGACGTCGCGCGGGTCCTTGACGAACGTCCTGGACATCGCCGACACGTGCACCAGGCCGTCCTGGTGCACGCCCACGTCCACGAACGCGCCGAAGGCGGCCACGTTGGTCACCACGCCCTCCAGGATCATCCCGGCGGACAGGTCGGAGATCTTCTCCACGCCCTCCTTGAAGGTGGCCGTCCTGAAGGCGGGACGCGGATCGCGCCCGGGCTTCTCCAGCTCCTTCAGGATGTCCGTCACGGTCGGCAGACCGAAGGTGTCGTCCACGAAGTCGGCGGGCCGCAGCGAACGCAGCACACCGGTGTTGCCGACGAGGGAGGCCACCTCCTGGCCGGTGGTCTTCACCATGCGCCGGACCACCGGGTAGGACTCGGGGTGCACGCTGGAGGCGTCCAGCGGGTCGTCGCCGCCGCGGATGCGCAGGAAGCCCGCGCACTGCTCGTACGCCTTGGGACCGAGCCGTGCCACCTTCTTCAGCTCCGCGCGGGAGGTGAAGGGACCGTTGGCGTCCCGGTGCGCCACGATGTTCTCGGCGAGGCCCGAGGAGATGCCCGAGACCCGCGCGAGCAGCGGCACGGACGCGGTGTTGACGTCCACGCCGACGCCGTTCACACAGTCCTCGACCACCGCGTCCAGCGAGCGGGACAGCTTCGCCTCGGACAGGTCGTGCTGGTACTGGCCGACGCCGATGGACTTCGGGTCGATCTTCACCAGCTCGGCCAGCGGGTCCTGCAGGCGCCGGGCGATGGAGACCGCGCCGCGCAGCGACACGTCCATGTCGGGCAGCTCCTGCGAGGCGTACGGCGACGCCGAGTACACCGACGCGCCCGCCTCGGACACCATCACCTTGGTGAGCTTCAACTCCGGGTGCCTGGTGATCAGTTCACCGGCGAGCTTGTCGGTCTCGCGGGAGGCGGTGCCGTTGCCGATCGCGACCAGCTCGACCGCGTGCTCCTTGGCGAGCCGGGCCAGCTTGGCGATCGCCTCGTCCCACTTGTTGGCCGGGACGTGCGGGTGGATCACGTCCGTGGCGACGACCTTGCCGGTGGCGTCGACCACCGCGACCTTCACGCCCGTACGGAAACCCGGGTCCAGGCCCAGCGTCGCGCGCGTGCCGGCCGGGGCGGCCAGCAGCAGGTCGCGAAGGTTCGCCGCGAAGACGTTCACCGCCTCGTCCTCGGCGGCCGTGCGCAGCCTCAGGCGCAGGTCGATGCCGAGGTGGACCAGGATGCGGGTGCGCCAGGCCCAGCGGACCGTGTCCTGCAGCCACTTGTCGGCCGGGCGGCCCCGGTCGGCGACCCCGAACCGGTGCGCGACGATGCCCTCGTACGACGACGGGCCCTCCGTGGCCTCCTCCGGCTCCAGGACCAGGTCCAGGACCTCCTCCTTCTCGCCGCGCAGCATCGCGAGGATCCGGTGCGAGGGCAGTTCGGTGAACGGCTCGGCGAAGTCGAAGTAGTCGGCGAACTTGGCGCCCGCTTCCTCCTTGCCCTCCCGCACCTTCGCGGCCAGCCGTCCGCGCACCCACATGCGCTCGCGCAGCTCGCCGATCAGGTCGGCGTCCTCCGAGAACCGCTCGGCGAGGATCGCCCGCGCGCCCTCCAGCGCGGCCTGCGGGTCGGCGACGCCCTTGTCGGCGTCCACGAACGCGGCGGCGGCCGCCTGCGGCTCCACCGTCGGGTCGCCCAGCAGGCCCTCCGCCAGCGGTTCGAGACCGGCCTCGCGCGCGATCTGCGCCTTGGTCCGCCGCTTGGGCTTGTAGGGCAGGTAGATGTCCTCCAGCCGCGCCTTGGTCTCGGCGCCGCGGATCCGCGCCTCCAGCTCCGCGGTGAGCTTGCCCTGCTCGCGCACCGACTCCAGGACCGCGGTCCGCCGCTCCTCCAGCTCCCGCAGGTAGCGCAGCCGCTCCTCGAGCGTGCGCAGCTGCGCGTCGTCGAGCATCTCGGTCGCTTCCTTGCGGTAGCGGGCGATGAAGGGCACGGTCGAACCGCCGTCGAGCAGTTCCACCGCGGCCTTCACCTGCCGCTCCCGTACGCCGAGCTCCTCGGCGATCCTGCCTTCGATGGATCCTGCTTCGATGGATCCGGGTGTCGTCACGATCCCGTACCGCCTTCTCCACTGAGGTTGCGCGGCAATTGTGGCAGGTGACACCGACAACCGGGGATCAGGGCGGCTCGTGGCGGGAAGTCGGGGCCGGGTCAGGCACGGCCGCCGTGTGCGGACGACGAGGCTCCGCCGAACAACCGGGCGACCGCCCGGAAGGGCAGCGTGACCACCGTGGCGACGGCGCCGCCGATCTGGCGCAGCACGTCTGCGAGGGCAGCGAACACGGAAATCTCCTCCTGCAGGTCGACTGACGGGCGGGTACCTCACCCGTTCGGCTCCCATGCCCGGCCGTGGCAGAAAAGGTGGGAAACACGTCATTGCGGCCACGCGCACGTCGGCGAAGAATCGAGGGCATGCCGCAGCGCACGCTCCTCTTCGTCCTCTTCGACGGCGTCCAGAGCCTCGACGTCACCGGTCCGCTCGAGGTCTTCGCCGGCGCCGACAAGCACAGCCCGGGCACGTACCAAGTCCGCACGGCCTCCCTGGACGGTCGCCCGGTGACCACCTCCAGCGGCCTGACCCTCGTACCGGACGAGGCGCTCACGACGGCCCCCGATCCGCACACCCTGCTCGTGCCCGGCGGCGAGGGCACGCGGCGCCCGGACCCGCGGCTCGTCGCCTGGCTGCGCGCCCACGGACCGCGCGCGTCGCGTCTGGTGTCGGTGTGCACGGGCGCCATCCTGCTCGCCGCTGCCGGTCTGCTCGACGGCCGACGGGCCACGACCCACTGGGCGTACTGCGACACGCTCGCCCGCGACCACCCGGCCGTCGCCGTGGACCCGGAGCCCATCTACGTCCGGGACGGCCACGTCGCCACCTCGGCCGGGGTGACCTCCGGAATCGACCTGGCCCTCGCCCTGGTCGAGGAGGACCTCGACCGGGACGTCGCCCTCGCCGTCGCCCGCCGCCTGGTGGTGTTCCTGCGCCGGCCCGGCAACCAGGCCCAGTTCAGCGCCCAGCTGGCCGCCCAGACCGCCCGGCGCGAGCCACTGCGGGAGGTCCAGCGGTGGATCAGCGAGCACCCCGCCGGTGACCTGACCGTGGAGTCGCTCGCCGCCCGTGCCCGCCTGTCGCCGCGCCACTTCGCGCGCGCCTTCCGGGAGGAGACCGGCATGACACCCGGCCGCTACGTCGACCGGGTCCGCCTCGAACACGCCCGCCGCCTGCTGGAGGACACCGGCGACGGCATCGAGGAGGTCGCCCGCGCCAGCGGCTACGGCACCCCCGAGGCCATGCGCCGCGCGTTCGTCAGGGTGCTCGGCACGGCCCCGGCCGAGTACCGCCGCCGCTTCCGCCCCGCCCTCGCCCACTGAGCCCGTTGCCGGGGACCGGACCCGGCGGTGCTCGTCCAGTCGCTTTGATCACTGCTCCGCTTGACGGTGACCCCACCGGAAGGACACACGATGCAGATCGCCCTGGTGGTCTACGACCGCTTCACCGCCCTGGACGTCGTCGGACCCTACGAGATCCTCAGCCGGCTCCCGGACGCGCGGCTCACCTTCGTCGCCGAGCGGCCCGGCCCCGTACGCACCGGCACCGGCTTTCTCGCCGTCACCGCGGACAAGGCGCTGGACGAGGTGCCCGGTCCCGACCTCCTGGTGGTCGCGGGCGGTCCCGGCACCAGGGACCAGCTGGAGAACCCGGCCCTGCTGGACTGGCTGCGCAGGGCCGACGCGGCGAGCACGTGGACGACCTCGGTCTGTTCGGGCTCGCTGCTGCTCGCCGCCGCGGGGCTGCTCCGCGACCGCCGGGCGACCAGCCACTGGGCCGCACTGGACCTGTTGAAGGAGTTCGGCGCGGAACCGACGGGCGAGCGGGTCGTGACCGACGGCAAGTACGTCACGGCGGCGGGGGTCTCCGCCGGTATCGACATGGCGCTCACCCTGGCCGGCCGGATCGCGGGCGACGAACACGCCCAGGCGATCCAGCTGATGACCGAGTACGACCCCCAGCCGCCCTACGACGCCGGTTCCCCGCAGAAGGCACCCGAGCACCTCGTCGGGGAACTGCGCGCGGGCGGGCGGTTCAGCCGGACGCGGACACGCTCCAGGTGAAGCGCGGCTGCCGGCGCTCCAGGAACGCGGCGACCCCCTCCGCGGTGTCGGGGTTGCCGCGGGCCCGCTCGGCCCAGTGGGCGTCCCGGTCGGACCGGCCGCCGGCGAACTCCTTGGCCGCGGCCTGAGTGAGCTGGGAGCGGGAGACCAGCACCCGGGTCAACTCCGCGACCCGCTTGTCCAGTTCGCCCTCCGGCAGCACCTCGTCCACCAGCCCGGTGCCGAGCGCCCGCCCGGCGTCGATCAACTCGGCGGTGAACAGCAGGTACTTGGCGGTGGCCGGTCCCACCAGCGACACCAGCCGGCGGGTCGAGGAGGCCGGATAGACGATGCCGAGCCGCGCCGGAGTCACCCCGAACAGCGCGCCCTCCTCCGCCAGCCGCAGATCGCAGGCCGCCGCGAGCTGCGCCCCGCCGCCCACGCAGTGCCCGCGCACGGCGGCCACGGTCGGCTTGGGGAACGCGGCCAGCGCCTCCTCGGCCGCCACGGCGAGTCGCTGTGCCTCCTCCGGGGAGCCCTGGAGCGTGCTGATGTCCGCGCCCGCACAGAAGGTCCGGCCCTCCCCGGTCAGGACCAGCGCCCGCACACCCCCCTCCCGCGCGAACGACTCCAGCAGCGGTGGCAGCGCCCGCCACATCGCGGCGGTCATGGCGTTGCGCTTGGCCGGGTTGCGGATGACGACGGTGGCGACGGCGTCTTCGACGTGGTGCGACAGCTGGGGCTCCATGGCCCGGATGGTATGCACCGGAGCCGTCTCGACCAAGGCCGGGGCCGATGCGCCGGGGCGCGGGCGTTACCGAACCCCGCCCAGCGGGGACAGAACAGTTGAGAACCCGGCAAAGCGGGCCAACCGGGGAGGCGGCGATGACCAAGGCCGGCAAGCGCGCCGACAGCGCCACGAGACTCCACCGCGGCTTCGGCCTGCTCGCCGTGCTCGGTGTGATCCTCGTGCTCGGCGGGATCGCCGGACTCCTCTACACGGCCGCGGTCACGCTCACCTCGATGCTGCTGTTCGGCTGGCTGCTGCTGATCGGCGGGATCGTCGGACTGGTGCACGCCGTGCAGGCCCGTGGCACCAGTTTCTTCTGGCTCGGTGTCATCGTCGCCGCCCTGAACATCGCGGCCGGCGTCGTCGTCATCCGGCTGCCGCACGCCACTGCCGCCGCGCTCACCATGTTCGCGGCGCTGCTGTTCCTCTCCGCCGGCCTCTTCCGGCTGGTCGGCGGCCTGGTCGTGCGCGGACCGCAGCTGGGCTGGACGCTGCTGCTCGGCGCCTTCGACCTGCTGCTCGGGATCCTGGTCCTCGGCTCCTGGCCGAGCAGCAGCCAGTACGTGATCGGAGCCTTCTTCTCGCTCGCCCTGCTCTTCGACGGCCTCGGCCTCGTGGCCACCGGCTACGGCGGGCGGCGTGTCGTCGGGCTCGTCTCGGACCAGGGGCCGACCAAACCCGTACCACCTGACTAGTTCGCGAAGCGGCGTCCGGGCGACAGGAACAGTCCCACACGTGACCGTGTCATACGCACTCGGTCAGAAACCGTTCGATACCCGCTGACTTGTGTTCAGGCCTTCGGGCAGGAGCGGATCGTTACCAACACTCGACGTGTGGTGACAATCGAGCGCGAGGGTGGCGACCGGACGATGGACAACCACGGGCGCGGGGACGACCCGCGCCCAGCGGGGGGCGCCGAGCGGCCGCCCGATCCACTGCCGTACGAGGGCGTCTGGCGGTTCACCGCCGCCGCGGTGGACGCCTCGGTCCCGCAGGCCCGGCACGCCGTACGGGACCTGCTGCTGCGCCAGGGCGTACCGGTCTCCGACGAGCTGGTGTACGGCCTGCTGCTGATCGTCTCCGAACTGGTCACCAACGCGGTCCGGCACGCGGCGCTGCTGTCGCCGACGCTGGCCGTGGAGGTCGCCGTGGGAGCCGAGTGGGTGCGGGTGTCGGTGGAGGACAACCATCCCTACCGCCCGACCGCGCTGGAGGCCGACCACGGCCAGACCGGCGGCCGGGGCCTGCTCCTGGTCCGCGAGGTGGCGCGGGAGGCGGGCGGGACGGTCGACGTGGCGCACACCGCGAGCGGCGGCAAGGTGATCTGGGCCGCCCTGCCGCTCAAGCCCGTGGGTCTGCCGTAGCACGCCCGAGCCCGCGGGTCCGCCGCGGCACCGCAGGCCCCGGTGCCCCGGTGGGAGCGCTCACCAGCCCGCGGTCGGGCCCGTCAGTTCCCTGATCGCCGGGCGGGCCGCGTCCAGGACGGTCATGAACCAGGCCGAGAACGGGTCGCGCGCATGCCGTTCGGCCAGCTCGTCCGCCGTCACGAAGGCCGTCCGGCCGACCTCCTCCGCGTCGGGGTCGAGCGGTGCCTGCACCAGACCCACGAACAGGTGGTTGTACTCCTGCTCGACCAGGCCCGAGGCCGGGTCCGGGTGGTTGTAGCGCACCGTGCCCGCCTCCGCGAGCAGCGAGGGGGACACGCCCAGCTCCTCGAACGTGCGCCGGGCGGCGGCGGCGAACGGCGCCTCACCCGGATAGGGGTGGCCGCAGCAGGTGTTGGACCACACGCCGGGGGAGTGGTATTTGCCGAGCGCCCGCTGCTGGAGCAGCAGCCTGCCCTGCTCGTCGAAGAGGAACACCGAGAAGGCGCGGTGCAGCTGTCCCGGCGGCTGGTGGGCGGCGAGCTTCTCCGCCGTACCGATCGTCACACCCTTCTCGTCGACCAGTTCCAGCAAAATCGCCTCTGCGGTGCCATTCGACGAGCTGTGCGTCGCGGTGGCAGGTGTGATCGGCATACCCATCCTTCGCTTCGGTCTTTCGCACCCCAAGTCTGCCGTACGAATCCGGCACTCCCGGCACTTCCCCGCACGTCCGCGCGCGGCGTGGCACCGGAACCCGGACCCGGTAGATCATCGTGCCCGGCCAGGAGAGGAGAGAACCGTCCGGGGCGGGTGTCGAACGTGTGTGCGTTCGATCAGTGGCAGAGCCGTGCCTCGTGCTCCGCGTGGCCGCCGGGCTCCAGCTGGAAGGTGCAGTGCTCCACGTCGAAGTGATCGCCGAGGCAGCCCTGCAGCTCGTGCAGCAGCTTCTCGTGGCCGACCGCGCTGAGCACCTCGGAGCTGACCACCACGTGCGCCGACAGCACCGGCATGCCGGAGGTGATCGTCCAGGCGTGCAGATCGTGTACGTCCTCCACGCCGTCCAGCGCCAGGATGTGCGCCCGCACCTCGGCCATGTCGACGCCCCTCGGCGCCGACTCCAGCAGCACGTCCAGCGTCTCGCGCAGCAGCTTCAGCGTCCGGGGCACGATCATCACGCCGATGAGCAGCGAGGCGACCGGGTCGGCGCCCTGCCAGCCGGTGGTCAGGATCACCACGGCCGAGACCAGCACCGCGAACGAGCCCAGCGCGTCCGCGGCGACCTCCAGGAAGGCGCCGCGCACGTTCAGGCTCTCCTTCTGGCCGCGCATCAGCAGGGTCAGCGAGACGGAGTTCGCGACCAGGCCGATGAGGCCGAACACGACCATCAGGCCGCCGCGGGTCTGCGCGGGCGTCATGAACCGCTCGACGGCCTCGTACAGCACGTATCCGCCGACCCCGAGCAGCAGCACACAGTTGGCCAGCGCGGCCAGGATCTCGGCGCGTGCGTAGCCGAAGGTGCGGTTGGCGCTCGCCGGGCGGTTCGCGAAGCGGATCGCGAGCAGGGCCATGCCGAGGCCCACCGCGTCGGTCGCCATGTGCGCCGCGTCCGCGATCAGCGCGAGCGAGTCGGCGGCCAGACCGCCGACGATCTCCACCACCATGATCGTGAGCGTGATGCCCAGCGCGATGCGCAACCTGCCCCGGTACGCGGCCGCGGCCGTACCCGTGGCCGGCGCATGGCTGTGCGCGTGCCCGTGGTCGTGCCCTGCCCCCATGGCAACCGCCCTTTCCGTGGTCCGTACGGCAGGGCCAAGTGAACTACGGGTGGGGGGTATGGGGCAACGCGGCACTGAACACCGTTGTCATGTGCCCTGACCTGCGGAAACGTTCCGCAGGTCAGGGTGGGTGCGGGTCGGCTGCGCGGCTCAGGCGCCGTGGTGCAGCCGCCAGCCCTGCCAGGCCGACTCCACCATCTCGCGCACCCCGCGCCCGGCCCGCCAGCCCAGCTGCTCGGCGGCTCGTTCGGCCGAGGCGACCGCGCGGGGCGCGTCCCCCGGCCGGCGCCCCTCCACCACCGGCTCCCGGCGGTCCCCGGTGACCTCTCCGATCAGCGTGACCAGTTCGCGCACCGAGACGCCCTCGCCCCGCCCGATGTTCAGCGTCAGATCGCCGTACGGGCCCCCGCCCGCGAGTCGGCGCGCCGCCGCGAGATGGGCCTCCGCGAGGTCGGCCACATGGATGTAGTCCCTGATGCAGGTGCCGTCCGGCGTCGGGTAGTCGTCACCGAAGATCCGCGGAGCCTCGTCGCGGGTGAGCCGGTCGAAGACCATCGGCACGACGTTGAACACGCCCGTGTCCGCGAGCTCGGGTGCCGCGGCGCCCGCCACGTTGAAGTACCGCAGGCACACCGTGGAGATCCCGTGTGCCTTTCCGGCCGCCCGCACCAGCCACTCCCCGGCCAGCTTGGTCTCGCCGTAGGGGTTCACCGGCGCGCACGGGGTGTCCTCGGTGATCAGGTCCACGTCCGGGTTGCCGTACACCGCCGCCGACGAGGAGAACACGAGCCGCCGGACGCCCGCCCGGGCGACCGCGTCCAGGAGTGTGGCCAGTCCGCCGACGTTCTCCCGGTAGTAGCGGGTGGGCTGCGCCACCGACTCGGCGACCTGCTTGCGCGCCGCGAGGTGGACGACGCCCGTGACGCCGTACTCCGCGAAGACCCTCTCCAGCAGCTCGCCGTCCAGTGTCGAGCCCCGGACGAGCGGGACGTCCGCCGGGAGCCGCCCGGGCACCGCCGCCGACAGGTCGTCCAGCGCCACGACGCTCTCCTCGGCGCCGGCCATGGCCCGTGCCACATGCGCCCCGATGTATCCGGCCCCGCCGGTGATCAGCCACGTCATGGTCGTCCAGCCTATGCGGCCCGTCCGCCTGTCCCGGTTGCCCGGGTCTGCGCCCGACGGTTTGTGGGCCGGGCCCCCGATCCCCGATGATGATCGCGGCAAAGGCCGGGGCAGCCCCCGTGGACCGGGCCGTGAACGGCCGGTGAACAAGGGTTCCCGCCCATCCGATAGCCTCTGCCGACATGCCGCCCGGGTGCCGCAGGCAGGGCGCCCCATCACGTGAGAGACCGGCGCCCGCGCGTCGGCACCCAGGGAGTGAGTTCGGTTGTCGACCGCCATCGTCTCCGGTCAGCCGGTCCCCGGATCGTCCCTCGAGAACGATCTGCGGTCGCTCGGCTTCGACGTCCGGGTGGCGGCGGACGAGGCCGAGGCCGAGACCCTGCTCGCCGCCGCTCCGGCCGGTGACCGCGTGGCCCTGGTCGACGCCCGCTTCGTCGGCCACCGGCACGCCCTCCGCCTCGGCCTGACCGACCCGCGCTTCCCGCTCTGCGCCGTGCCCGGCGCCGTCACCGCCCAGCCGGCCGCCCGGCAGGCGCTGACCCGCGCGGTGGCCCGCGAGACCTCCGCCGGCGGCGGCACCGCGCTGGCCGTGGACAGCCTCGCCGACCGCATCGTCACCGCCCTCGGCAGCGACGGCTGCGAGGTGCACCGGCCTGAGCTCGGCAGCCTGGTCGCCGCCGTCCCCGCCGACCCGCAGGCCCGCAACGAGGCACGCCAGTCGGTCGCCGCCGTCGACGACGAGGCCGTACGCCTGAAGTCGGCCGTGAAGTCCCGCGACGGCTTCTTCACCACCTTCTTCATCAGCCCTTACTCGCGCTACATCGCCCGCTGGTGCGCCCGCCGGGGCCTGACCCCGAACCAGGTCACCACGGCCTCGCTGCTCACCGCCCTGATCGCGGCGGGCTGCGCGGCGACCGGCACCCGGGGCGGATTCGTCGCCGCCGGTGTGCTGCTGATCGCCTCCTTCGTGCTGGACTGCACCGACGGCCAGCTCGCCCGCTACGCCCTGAAGTACTCCACCCTCGGCGCCTGGCTCGACGCCACCTTCGACCGGGCCAAGGAGTACGCCTACTACGCCGGACTCGCCCTCGGCGCGGCCCGCGGCGGCCACGACGACGTGTGGGCCCTCGCGCTCGGCGCGATGGTCCTGCAGACCTGCCGGCACGTGGTCGACTTCTCCTTCAACGAGGCCAACCACGACGCCACCGCCAACACCAGCCCCACCGCCGCCCTCTCCGACAAGCTGGACAGCGTCGGCTGGACGGTGTGGGTGCGCCGGATGATCGTGCTGCCGATCGGTGAGCGCTGGGCGCTGATAGCGGTCCTGACGGCGGCAACGACCCCCCGCATCACCTTCTACGTGCTGCTCGCCGGGTGCGCCTTCGCGGCGACGTACACCACGGCCGGGCGGGTGCTGCGCTCGGTGACGCGGAAGGCGACGCGCACGGACCGGGCGGCGCAGGCGCTGGCGGACCTCGCCGACAACGGCCCGCTCGCCTCGCTCGTGGCGCGGGCCACCCGGGCCCGCCTCGGCACTCCGCCGGTCGTGGCCCTGGCCGGCACCGCCGTCCTCGCGGTGTCTCTCTTCTCCGGGGTGACCTGGGCACCCGTCGCCGGTGCCGTCGTCTACGCGAGCACCGCGGGACAGGCGCTGCGGGGCCCCCTCAAGGGCCCTCTGGACTGGCTGGTCCCGCCGCTCTTCCGCGCGGCCGAATACGGCACTGTCCTGGTCCTCGCGAGCAAAGCAGGGGTGAACGGCGCCCTCCCGGCGGCTTTCGGCCTGGTGGCCGCCGTCGCCTACCATCACTACGACACGGTGTACCGCATCCGCGGCAACGCCGGAGCGCCCCCGGCCTGGCTGGTGCGCTCCATCGGGGGGCACGAGGGGCGGACGCTGCTCGTCACGGTCCTGGCCGCGGCGCTCACCGCCTCGCAGTTCACGGTCGCGCTCACGGTGCTCGCCGTGGCCGTCGCCCTCGTGGTGCTCGTCGAGAGCATCCGCTTCTGGGTGTCCGCTGGGGCGCCCGCCGTACACGACGAAGGAGAACCCGCATGATCGGCCTCGTGCTGGCGGCCGGCGCCGGACGGCGTCTGCGCCCCTACACCGACACCCTGCCCAAGGCGCTGGTGCCGGTGGGGCCCGCGGGCATAGAGGGCGAACCGACCGTGCTGGACCTCACCCTCGCCAACTTCGCCGAGGTCGGCCTGACCGAGGTCGCGATCATCGTCGGCTACCGCAAGGAGGCCGTCTACGAGCGCAAGGCGGCCCTGGAGCGGAAGTACGGCCTCAAGCTCACCCTGATCGACAACGACAAGGCCGAGGAGTGGAACAACGCCTACTCCCTGTGGTGCGGACGTGACGCCCTCAAGGACGGCGTGATCCTCGCCAACGGCGACACCGTCCACCCGGTCTCCGTCGAGAAGACCCTGCTCGCCGCGCGCGGCGAGGGCAAGCGGATCATCCTCGCCCTGGACACGGTGAAGAGCCTGGCCGACGAGGAGATGAAGGTCGTCGTCGACCCCGAGAAGGGCATGACGAAGATCACCAAGCTGATGGACCCCGCCGAGGCCACCGGCGAGTACATCGGCGTCACCCTGATCGAGGGCGACGCCGCCCCCGAACTGGCCGACGCGCTGAAGACGGTCTGGGAGACGGACCCGCAGCAGTTCTACGAGCACGGGTACCAGGAGCTCGTCAACCGCGGCTTCCGGATCGACGTGGCGCCGATCGGCGACGTCCAGTGGGTCGAGATCGACAACCACGACGACCTCGCCAGGGGACGGGAGATCGCGTGCCGCTACTGACCCGGCTCATTCCCTCGCCGGTCGTCGTGGACATCCGCCCGGGTGCCCTGGACGACCTGGCCTGTGTCCTCGCCGACGAGCGCATCGCGCAGTCCGGCCGGCTGGCCGTCGCCGTCAGCGGCGGCTCCGGCGCCAGGCTGCGCGAACGCATCGCCCCCTCGCTGCCCGGCGCCAGCTGGTACGAGGTCGGCGGCGGCACCCTCGACGACGCCATCCGGCTGGCCGGCGAGATGAAGTCCGGCCACTACGACGCGGTGGTCGGGCTCGGCGGCGGCAAGATCATCGACTGCGCCAAGTTCGCCGCGGCGCGCATCGGCCTGCCCCTGGTCGCCGTGCCGACGAACCTCGCGCACGACGGCCTGTGCTCGCCGGTCGCCACGCTCGACAACGACGCGGGACGCGGCTCCTACGGCGTGCCCAACCCGATCGCGGTCGTCATCGACCTGGACGTGATCCGCGAGGCCCCGGCCCGCTTCGTCCGGGCCGGCATCGGCGACGCGATCTCCAACATCAACGCGGTCGCGGACTGGGAGCTGTCCAACCGTGTCAACGGCGAGAAGATCGACGGTCTCGCCGCTGCCATGGCCCGCCAGGCCGGCGAGGCGGTCCTGCGCCACCCCGGCGGCATCGGCGACAACGGCTTCCTCCAGGTGCTCGCCGAGGCGCTGGTCCTCAGCGGCATCTCGATGTCGATCTCCGGCGACTCCCGCCCCTCCTCGGGCTCCTGCCACGAGATCAACCACGCCTTCGACCTGCTGTTCCCCAAGCGGGCGGCCGCCCACGGCGAACAGTGCGGGCTCGGCGCGGCCTTCGCGATGTACCTGCGCGGGGCCCACGAGGAGGCCGTCCACACGGGCGAGGTACTGCGTCGGCACGGGCTTCCCGTGCTGCCGGAGGAGATCGGCTTCAGCGTGGACGAGTTCGTCCGCGTGGTCGAGTTCGCCCCGGAGACCCGCCCCGGCCGCTACACGATCCTCGAACACCTCGACCTCAAGACGAACCAGATCAAGGACATCTACGCCGACTATGTCAAGGCCATCGGTAGCTGAACTCCGTCCGGTCGTCCACCCCGCGGGGGTGAAGGACCGGCGCAGCGGTGAGCACTGGATGGGACGCCTCTACATGCGCGAGGTGTCCCTGCGGGTCGACCGCTACCTGGTGAACACCAGGGTCACGCCCAACCAGCTCACGTACCTGATGACCGTCTTCGGCGTGCTCGCGGCCCCGGCACTCCTGGTGCCGGGGATCTGGGGCGCCGTGCTCGGCGTGGTCTGCGTCCAGATGTACCTGCTGCTGGACTGCGTCGACGGCGAGATCGCGCGCTGGAAGAAGCAGTACTCGCTGAACGGCGTCTACCTGGACCGGGTCGGCGCCTACCTGACCGACGCCGCCGTGCTCGTGGGCTTCGGGCTGCGCGCCGCCGACCTGTGGGGCGGCGGCCGCATCGACTGGCTGTGGGCCTTCCTCGGCACGCTGGCCGCGCTCGGCGCGATCCTCGTCAAGGCCGAGACCGACCTGGTCGGCGTCGCCCGGCACCAGGCCGGCAAGCCGCCGGTCAAGGAGGCCGCCTCCGAGATGCGCTCCTCCGGCATGGCGCTGGCCCGCAGGGCCGCCGCGATGCTGAAGTTCCACCGGCTGATCCTCGGCATCGAGGCGTCCCTGCTCATCCTGGTGCTGGCGGTCGCCGACCAGGTGCGCGGCGACCTGTTCCTCTCCCGGCTGGGCGTCGCGGTGCTGGCCGGCATCGCCCTGCTGCAGACCCTGCTGCACCTGGTGTCCATCCTCGCCTCCAGCAGGCTGAAGTGAGCACGGCCATGCGGGTCGGCGCCGTCATCATCACCATGGGCAACCGGCCCGAGGAGCTGCGGGCCCTGCTCGACTCGGTCGCCAAGCAGGACGGCGACCGCGTCGAGGTGGTCGTGGTCGGCAACGGCTCGCCCGTCCCGGACGTACCCGACGGCGTGCGGACGATAGAGCTGCCCGAGAACCTGGGCATCCCCGGTGGCCGCAACGTCGGCGTGGAGGCCTTCGGGCCCAGCGGTCGCGATGTCGACATATTGCTCTTCCTCGACGACGACGGGCTGCTCGCCCGCCACGACACCGCCCAGCTGTGCCGGGAGGCCTTCGCCGCCGACCCGGAGCTCGGCATCGTCAGCTTCCGCATCGCCGACCCGGAGACCGGCGAGACCCAGCGCCGCCATGTGCCCCGGCTGCGCGCCTCCGACCCGATGCGCTCCTCGCGGGTCACCACCTTCCTCGGTGGCGCCAACGCCGTCCGCACCCGGGTCTTCGCCGAGGTCGGCGGCCTGCCGGACGAGTTCTTCTACGCCCACGAGGAGACCGACCTGGCCTGGCGGGCCCTGGACGCCGGCTGGATGATCGACTACCGGTCCGACATGGTGCTGTACCACCCGACGACCGCCCCCTCGCGGCACGCGGTCTACCACCGCATGGTCGCCCGCAACCGCGTGTGGCTCGCCCGCCGCAATCTCCCCGCCCCCCTGGTCCCCGTCTACCTCGGCGTCTGGATGCTGCTCACGCTGCTGCGCCGCCCCTCCCGGCCGGCCCTGCGGGCGTGGTTCGGCGGCTTCAGGGAGGGCTGGACCACGCCGTGTGGCCCGCGCCGTCCCATGCGCTGGCGCACGGTGTGGCGGCTGACCCGGCTGGGCCGTCCTCCGGTGATCTGAGAAGCTTGCTCTTACCTGAAGAGCAAGCTTCTTACCTAGAGAGTTCCGGATTTCCACTCGTGAGTCACACAACGCATGACGGCGGTGTCGCGGTGAGCGCGATACCGTCGCCCGACGAGGGGCTGACGGCGGCGCAGCTCGCCGCCAAGTACGGGCTCGCCGTGAGCGGCGCCCGGCCCTCTCTGGCCGAGTACGTCCGCCAGCTGTGGGGGCGGCGTCACTTCATCCTCGCCTTTTCCCAGGCGAAGCTGACGGCGCAGTACAGCCAGGCCAAGCTCGGCCAGCTGTGGCAGGTGGCGACGCCGCTGCTCAACGCGGGCGTGTACTACTTCATCTTCGGCGTGATCCTGCACGCGAGCCGTGGCCTGTCCCAGGACGTGTACATCCCGTTCCTGGTCACGGGCGTGTTCGTGTTCACCTTCACACAGAGCTCGGTGATGTCGGGCGTCCGTGCGATCTCCGGCAACCTCGGTCTGGTGCGCGCCCTGCACTTCCCGCGCGCCTCGCTGCCCATCTCCTTCTCGCTGCAGCAGCTGCAGCAGCTGCTCTTCTCGATGATCGTGATGTTCGTCGTGGCGATCGGCTTCGGCAGCTATCCGAGCCCGGCCTGGCTGCTGATCGTGCCGGTGCTGGCGCTGCAGTTCCTGTTCAACACCGGGCTCGCGCTGATCGTGGCCCGGATGGGCGCCAAGACCCCGGACCTGGCCCAGCTGATGCCGTTCATCCTGCGCACCTGGATGTACACCTCCGGCGTCATGTTCTCCATCAACAAGATGATGGAGGGCCGCTCGGAGATCGCGGTCCGGCTGCTCCAGGTCAACCCGGCCGCCGTCTACATGGACCTGATGCGCTACGCGCTGATCGACGGCTACGGCGCCGCGAACCTGCCGCCCCACGTCTGGGCCATCGCGCTGTTCTGGGCGGTGGTCGCCTTCGCCGGTGGCTTCGTGTACTTCTGGAAGGCGGAGGAGAGGTACGGCCGTGGCTGAGCGGACCACCGGGGAGCTTCGCCCCACTGTCATCGCGGACGACCTGCACATCGTCTACCGCGTCAACGGCGCCAAGACCGGCAAGGGCAGCGCGACGGCGGCCCTGAGCCGGATCCTCAAGCGCGGCGAGGAGCGCGGGGTGCGCAAGGTGCACGCCGTGCGCGGTGTGTCCTTCGTCGCCTACCGAGGTGAGGCCATCGGCCTGATCGGTTCCAACGGCTCCGGCAAGTCGACGCTGCTGCGGGCCATCGCCGGACTGCTGCCCGCCGAGCAGGGCAAGGTCTACACCGACGGCCAGCCCTCGCTGCTCGGCGTCAACGCGGCCCTGATGAACGACCTGACCGGCGAGCGGAACGTGATCCTGGGCGGTCTCGCCATGGGCATGTCCCGGGAGCAGATCAAGGAGCGCTACGAGGACATCGTCGACTTCTCCGGGATCAACGAGAAGGGCGACTTCATCACCCTGCCGATGCGCACGTACTCCTCCGGTATGGCGGCCCGGCTGCGGTTCTCCATCGCCGCCGCCAAGGACCACGACGTCCTCATGATCGACGAGGCCCTGGCCACCGGTGACCGCAAGTTCCAGAAGCGCTCCGAGGAACGCATCCGGGAACTGCGCAAGGAGGCCGGCACGGTGTTTCTGGTCAGTCACAACAACAAGTCGATCCGGGACACCTGCAACCGCGTCCTGTGGCTGGAGCGCGGCGAGCTGCGCATGGACGGACCGACCGAAGAGGTTCTGAAGGAGTACGAGAAGTTCACGGGCAAGTAGCCCGGTTCGGCCAGGGCCCCGCCGGAAGCCGTCCGGCGGGGTCCCGCGTCTGCAAAGGAACCGTCAACTCCGGTTCGCGCTGGGAATCTTGGAGCCAATCGGTGTGTTGTTGTGATGTGCAGGACACCCCGACGGACCTTGCTGCGTTGTACAACGTAAGCTGTACCAGTGCCGGAAAGCGGCAAGTGGGGCGATAATGCGCGACACCCTGCGCCAGGGCGACCCCGCGCATTGCCGGGCGGCGTGTCCGAAATAGTGTGTATTGGGTCGGCAGTGTAGAACGGGAGATGTGACGGCAATGGCTACGGAAACTCCCCAGCTCAACGCAGCATGTGCCGTCCCCGCCCCGGGCAGCGCCCGATGACGGCCACCGATACGGCGCCGGATCCGGTACGCGCCACTCTGGACAAGGCCACGAGCGAGAACTTTCCCGTGGCCCCCTTCTTCCTGCCCAGGACCTGGCGCGACGACCTCATGGCCGTCTACGGTTTCGCCCGCCTGGTCGACGACATCGGCGACGGCGACCTCGCCCCCGGCGGCGCCGACGCCCGGGTGCTCGGCGTGTCGCCCGCCGGGTCCGAGGACCGACTGGCCCTCCTCGACGCGTTCGAGGCCGATCTGCGCCGTGTCTTCGACGGCACCCCGCGCCACCCGCTGCTGCGCCGGCTCCAGCCCACCGTCCGCCGCCGCTCCCTCACCCCCGAGCCCTTCCTCGGCCTGATCGCCGCCAACCGCCAGGACCAGCTCGTCACCCGGTACGAGACCTACGACGACCTCCTCGCCTACTGCGAGCTGTCCGCCAACCCCGTCGGCCGCCTCGTCCTCGCCGTCACCGGCACCGCGACCCCCGAGCGGATCCGGCTGTCCGACGCGATCTGCACCGCGCTGCAGATCGTGGAACACCTCCAGGACGTCGCCGAGGACCTCGGCCGTGACCGGATCTACCTCCCGGCCGCGGACATGAAGCGCTTTCACGTGCAGGAATCGGATCTCTCCGCGAAAACCGCGAGCGCATCGGTGCGCGCCCTGGTTGCATACGAAGCACAACGCGCCCGCGATCTGCTGAATGAAGGCGCCCCCCTGGTGGGTAGCGTCCACGGCAGGTTGAAGCTGCTGCTCGCGGGGTTCGTGGCAGGGGGAAGGGCGGCGATCAGGGCGATCGCCGCCGCCGAATACGACGTACTTCCCGGCCCGCCCAGACCCGGCAAGGTCCAGTTGCTGCGTGAGGCGGGCGTGATCCTGCGAGGAGAGGGGTGATCCGGACCGTGGATTCTCCGTCGCACGTGTCCGCACCGGTACTCGCCGCCTACAGCTACTGCGAAACCGTCACCGGACAGCAGGCACGCAACTTCGCCTACGGCATCCGCCTGCTGCCCACGCCCAAGCGCCGCGCCATGTCGGCGCTGTACGCCTTCTCCCGGCGCGTGGACGACATCGGCGACGGCGACCTGGCCGGCGACGTGAAGCTGAAGCGGCTCGAGGACACCAGGGCACTGCTCGCCCGGGTCCGGGAGGGCGAGGTGGAGGAGGACGACACCGATCCGGTCGCGGTCGCTCTCGCCCATGCCGCACGCGCTTTCCCGATCCCGCTCGGCGGCCTGGACGAGCTGATCGACGGCGTCCAGATGGACGTGCGCGGCGAGACCTACGAGACCTGGGACGAGCTGAAGGTCTACTGCCGGTGTGTCGCCGGTGCCATCGGCCGCCTCTCGCTCGGCGTGTTCGGCACCGAACCGGGAGCCCGCGGCGCCGAACGCGCGTCCGAGTACGCCGACACGCTGGGCCTCGCCCTGCAGCTGACCAACATCCTCAGGGACGTCCGCGAGGACGCGGCCGGCGGCCGTACCTACCTGCCCGCCGACGACCTCGCCAAGTTCGGCTGTTCGGCCGGGTTCGACGGGCCGACACCCCCGGAGGGCTCCGACTTCGCGGGCCTCGTGCACTTCGAAGTGCGACGGGCCCGCGCCCTTTTCGCCGAGGGCTACCGGCTGCTCCCCATGCTCGACCGGCGCAGCGGCGCCTGTGTGGCCGCGATGGCCGGCATCTACCGCCGGCTGCTGGACCGCATCGAGCGGGACCCGGAGGCCGTGCTGCGCGGCCGGGTCTCGCTGCCCGGACGCGAGAAGGCCTATGTCGCCGTGCGCGGCCTGTCCGGTCTGGACACCCGGCGCCATGTCTCCTCCCGGTCCGTCAGGAGGCGCGTCTGATGGACCTCACCGAACCAGGGGACACGCACCGGGCAACCCTTCGCTGCGGCGTGGCGTCCCTGACTGCGACGGCGGAGCGTGCACCGTTCACTCTGTACGCCGAGCCGGCCCGCAGCGCCCCGAGGGGGCGCGGGGCTGAATCGGACATGTGGCTGCCGCCGCGCGGGCGCGAGCAGCCACGACGGAGCCGCAGACGAAGCACGGCCCTGCCCGCGGAGCGCGTGGCACGGAAGGACGCACCATGAGCGAAGGCTCAGGCCCCGCACAGGCGCACGGCACCGGGGAACCAGAGGGCGCCGCAGGCCGCCACGCCGTCGTCGTCGGCGGCGGACTCGCCGGGATCACCACGGCGCTCGCGCTCGCCGACGCGGGCGTCCGCGTCACCCTGCTCGAAGGCAGGCCCAGGCTGGGCGGCCTCGCCTTCTCCTTCCAGCGCGGCGAACTGACCGTCGACAACGGCCAGCACGTGTACCTGCGCTGCTGCACCGCCTACCGCTGGTTCCTCGACCGGATCCAGGGAGCCGCGCTGGCACCGCTGCAGGACCGCCTGGACGTGCCCGTCGTCGACGTCGCCAAGCCCGAGGGCAGACGGCTCGGCCGGCTGCGGCGCGACCCGCTGCCCGTCCCCCTCCACCTGGGGCGCAGCCTGGCCGCCTATCCGCACCTCTCGCTCGCCGAGCGCGCCGCGGTCGGGCGTGCCGCGCTCGCGCTGAAGGGGCTCGACCTCGCCGATCCGGCCCTGGACACCCAGGACTTCGGCAGCTGGCTGGCCGCGCACGGCCAGTCGGCGCGCGCCGTCGAGGCCCTGTGGGACCTGGTCGGGGTCGCCACCCTCAACGCGGTCGCGGGCGACGCCTCGCTGGGGCTCGCCGCGATGGTGTTCAAGACCGGTCTGCTGTCCGACCCGGGCGCGGCCGACATCGGCTGGGCCCGCGTCCCGCTGGGCGAACTGCACGACCGGCTGGCCCGCAAGGCGCTCGACTCCGCGGGCGTGCGTACCGAGGTCCGTACACGCGTCACCTCCGTCTTCATAAACGAGAACGGCACCTGGAGCGTTCAGGTTCCCGGCGAGCGCATCGACACGGACGCCGTCGTCCTCGCCGTACCCCAGCGCGAGGCCCACGACCTGCTGCCGCCCGGCGCCCTCGACGCGCCCGAGCAGCTGCTCGGGATCGGCACCGCGCCGATCCTCAACGTCCATGTCGTCTACGACCGCACGGTGCTCGCCCGCCCCTTCTTCGCGGCCCTCGGCACGCCCGTGCAGTGGGTCTTCGACCGTACCCACGCCTCCGGGCTCGGCGAGGGCCAGTACCTCGCGCTGTCCCAGTCGGCCGCGCAGGAGGAGATCGACCTCCCGGTCGCCGACCTCCGCGAGCGCTATCTGCCCGAGCTGGAGCGGCTGATCCCGGGTACCCGCGGCGCCGTGGTGAAGGACTTCTTCGTGACCCGGGAGCGCACGGCCACGTTCGCCCCCACCCCCGGCGTCGGACGGCTGCGGCCCGGCGCCCGCACCAAGGCACCCGGCCTGTACCTGGCCGGAGCGTGGACCGCCACCGGGTGGCCCGCGACCATGGAGAGTGCGGTCCGCAGTGGAGTGAGCGCGGCCGACGCCGCGCTCAGCGCCCTGGGCCGGCCCCGCCCCCGCCATCTCTTCGAGTTCGAGGAGGCGGCCTGATGCTCGACCAGGAGCCGGTGGCAGGCCCCCGCACCCCCGGTACCGCAACAAGAGGAGAGACTGTGCCCACTGTGCCCCCGGCCTCGACGCCCGCTCCACGGGCCGCGGTGGACGTGACCGCGTTGCTGGAGCGCGGCCGCACCCTGGCCACTCCGGTCCTGCGTGCGGCCGTCGACCGGCTGGCGTCTCCGATGGACACCGTCGCCGCCTACCACTTCGGCTGGATCGACGCCGCCGGCAACCCGGCCGACGGGGACGGCGGCAAGGCGGTGCGTCCCGCGCTCGCGGTGCTCTCCGCAGAGGTCACCGGTGCCGGGCCCGAGGTGGGCGTCCCCGGCGCCGTCGCCGTCGAACTCGTCCACAACTTCTCCCTGCTGCACGACGACCTGATGGACGGCGACGAGCAGCGCCGGCACCGCGACACCGTCTGGAAGGTGCACGGCCCCGCCCAGGCCATCCTGGTCGGCGACGCCCTGTTCGCCCTCGCCAACGAGATCCTGCTGGAGCTCGGCACCGTCGAGGCCGGCCGCGCCACCCGCCGGCTCACCACCGCCACCCGCGCCCTGATCGACGGTCAGGCGCAGGACATCTCCTACGAGCACCGCGACCGGGTCAGCGTCGAGGAGTGCCTGGAGATGGAGGGCAACAAGACCGGCGCGCTGCTCGCTGCCTCCAGCTCCATCGGCGCGGTCCTCGGCGGCGCGGACGACGCCACCGCCGACGCGCTGGAGAAGTACGGCTACCACCTCGGCCTCGCCTTCCAGGCGATCGACGACCTGCTCGGCATCTGGGGCGACCCGGAGGCCACCGGCAAGCAGACCTGGAGCGACCTGCGCCAGCGCAAGAAGTCCCTGCCGGTCGTGGCCGCGCTCGCGGCCGGCGGCGCCGCCTCCGAGCAGCTGGGCGAGATCCTCGCCGCGGACGCCAAGAGCAGCGACTTCGAGAACTTCTCCGAGGAGGAGTTCGCGGCCCGTGCGGCTCTCATCGAGCAGGCCGGCGGCCGCGAGTGGACGGCCGAGGAGGCGCGCCGTCAGCACACCGTCGCCATCGAGGCCCTCGACGCCGTCGACATGCCCGGGCGGGTGCGCGACTCCTTCACGGCGCTCGCCGACTTCGTCGTCGTACGGAAGAGATGATCACTATCGGCCGAACACGCCTCGCGTAGTCGCCGGCCGGTGTCCGAGGATCGACCTGAGGACACCGGCCGACGGCGGACCCACAGCAGCACGACTCGCACGACTGCACGAAGGGGAAGCCATGACAGCGACGACCGACGGAAGTACCGGGGCGACTGTGCCGTCCCGCGCTGCCGCGGCCAGCGACACCACCATCACCACCCCCGAGACGGCCGGGGTAGTTCAAGAAGCCGCCGCACGCGCCGCACGGCGCGCCACCGACTTCCTGCTCGCGCGGCAGGACGCCCAGGGCTGGTGGAAGGGCGACCTGGAGACCAACGTCACCATGGACGCCGAGGACCTGCTGCTGCGCCAGTTCCTGGGCATCCGGGACGAGCGGACCACGCAGGCCGCCGCGAAGTTCATCCGGGGCGAGCAGCGCGAGGACGGCACCTGGGCCACCTTCTACGGCGGGCCCGGCGAACTGTCCACGACCATCGAGGCGTACGTCGCCCTGCGGCTGGCCGGCGACGCGCCCGACGCGGCGCACATGGAGAAGGCCTCGACCTGGATCCGCGAGCGCGGCGGTATCGCCGCCTCCCGTGTCTTCACCCGGATCTGGCTCGCCCTGTTCGGCTGGTGGAAGTGGGAGGACCTGCCCGAACTCCCGCCGGAGCTCATCTACTTCCCGACCTGGATGCCGCTCAACATCTACGACTTCGGATGCTGGGCCCGCCAGACCATCGTCCCGCTGACCGTCGTCTCGGCCAAGCGCCCGGTGCGCCCGGCGCCCTTCCCGCTCGACGAGCTGCACACCGACCCCGCGCACCCCAACCCGCCCAAGCCGTTCGCCCCGGTGGCGAGTTGGGACGGCGCCTTCCAGCGGCTGGACCGGGCCCTGCACCAGTTGCGCAAGGTCGTCCCGCGGCGGCTGCGCAGGGCCGCGATGAACTCCGCCGCCCGCTGGATCATCGAGCGGCAGGAGAACGACGGCTGCTGGGGCGGCATCCAGCCCCCGGCCGTGTACTCGGTCATCGCCCTGCACCTGCTCGGCTACGACCTCGAACATCCCGTGATGCGTGAGGGACTTGCCTCGCTGGACCGTTTCGCCGTGTGGCGTGAGGACGGCGCCCGGATGATCGAGGCCTGCCAGTCGCCAGTGTGGGACACCTGCCTCGCCGCCATCGCCCTCGTGGACGCGGGGCTCCCCGTGGACCATCCGCAACTGGTCAAGGCGGCCGACTGGATGCTCGGCGAGGAGATCGTCCGTCCCGGCGACTGGGCCGTACGCCGTCCCGGACTCCCGCCGGGCGGCTGGGCGTTCGAGTTCCACAACGACAACTACCCCGACATCGACGACACCGCCGAGGTCTCCCTCGCGCTGCGCCGGATCAGGCACCACGACCCCGAACGGGTGGACCACGCGATCGGCCGTGCCGTGCGCTGGAACCTGGGGATGCAGTCGAAGAACGGCGCGTGGGGTGCCTTCGACGTCGACAACACCAGCCCGTTCCCGAACCGGCTGCCGTTCTGCGACTTCGGCGAGGTCATCGACCCGCCGTCGGCCGACGTCACCGCGCACGTCGTGGAGATGCTCGCCGCCGAGGGCCTGGCGCACGACCCGCGGACCCGGCGCGGCATCGACTGGCTGCTCGCCGAACAGGAGCCGGACGGCTCGTGGTTCGGCCGCTGGGGCGTCAACTACGTCTACGGCACCGGTTCGGTGGTCCCCGCGCTCACCGCGGCCGGGCTGCCCGGCTCGCACCCGGCGATCCGGCGTGCCGTGGCCTGGCTGGAGAGCGTGCAGAACGACGACGGCGGCTGGGGCGAGGACCTGCGCTCCTACAAGTACGTCAAGGAGTGGAGCGGCCGCGGCGCCTCCACCGCCTCACAGACCGCGTGGGCGCTGATGGCACTGCTGGCGGCGGGGGAGCAGGACTCCAAGGCCGTGGAGCGCGGCGTCCAGTGGCTGGCCGAGACCCAGCGGGAGGACGGCACCTGGGACGAGCCGTACTTCACCGGCACCGGCTTCCCCTGGGACTTCTCCATCAACTACCACCTGTACCGGCAGGTGTTCCCGCTCACAGCGCTCGGCCGGTACCTGCACGGTGATCCCTTCGAACGCGGCCTCCTCGCCGGGAAGCGCGCCGCCGAGGGGAAGGGGCGCTGACTTGAGCACCCAGCCCGCACCGGCCCCGCTGCTGATCGCCTGCGCGCTCGGCATCGAGCACCTCGCCCTGCGCACGGGTGACAGGAGCGGGGCGGACGGGCCGGTCACCTTCCTCCGCACGGGCATGGGCCCCCGCGCGGCGGAACGCTCCGTCACCCGGCGGCTCGCGGTCCCGGCGCTCGCCGACGCGGCCGTGCTGGCCACCGGCTTCTGCGCCGGGCTCGCCCCCGGCATGCACCCCGGTGACCTGGTGGTCGCCGAGGAGACCCGGTATCCGCCCGGCGCCGTGCCCTGCGTGGGCACCGAACTGCTCGTCAAGGAACTCGTGCGCCTGCTGCCCGGACGCACCGTCCACACCGGCCCGCTCACCGGCTCCGACCACGTCGTGCGCGGCCATGAGCGGTCCGACCTGCTCGCGACCGGCGCGATCGCGGTCGACATGGAGTCGGCGGCCACGCTGCTGACCGCCGTCCGCGCCGGTGAGCGCCCGGTCGCCGCCGTACGGGTGGTCGTGGACGCCCCGGAACACGAACTCGTCCGGATCGGCACGGTGCGCGGTGGAATATCTGCCCTCCGCGTTCTTCGATCCGTTCTTCCCGCATTTTTTGAATGGCACCGTTCTTTGCTGCTCCCCCGGAGGTGAGCCAGATGGCCATGCCGTTGCGTCAGTCCATCAAGGTCGCTACGTACCTCGCGGAACAAAAGCTCCGCAGGCGCGACAAGTTTCCGCTGATCGTCGAGCTGGAACCGCTCTTCGCCTGCAACCTCAAGTGCGAGGGCTGCGGCAAGATCCAGCACCCGGCCGGCGTGCTCAAGCAGCGCATGCCCGTCGCCCAGGCCGTGGGCGCGGTGCTGGAGTCCGGTGCGCCGATGGTCTCCATCGCCGGCGGCGAGCCTCTGATGCATCCTCAGATCGACGAGATCGTGCGCCAGTTGGTGGCCAGGCGGAAGTACGTCTTCCTGTGCACCAACGCGATGCTGTTGCGCAAGAAGATGGACAAATTCAAGCCCTCTCCCTACTTCGCCTTCGCCGTGCACATCGACGGGCTGCGTGAACGGCACGACGAGTCCGTCGCCAAGGAGGGGGTGTTCGACGAGGCGGTGGAGGCCATCAAGGAGGCCAAGCGGCGCGGCTTCCGGGTGACCACCAACTCCACCTTCTTCAACACCGACACCCCGCAGACCATCATCGAGGTGCTCAACTTCCTCAACGACGACCTGAAGGTCGACGAGATGATGATCTCGCCCGCCTACGCCTACGAGAAGGCTCCCGACCAGGAGCACTTCCTCGGCGTGGAGCAGACCCGGGAGCTGTTCAAGAAGGCCTTCGCGGGCGGCAACCGCAGGAAGTGGCGGCTCAACCACTCCCCGCTCTTCCTGGACTTCCTCGAGGGCAAGGTCGACTTCCCGTGCACCGCGTGGGCGATCCCGAACTACTCGCTCTTCGGCTGGCAGCGCCCCTGCTACCTGATGAGCGACGGGTACGTGCCGACGTACCGGGAACTCATCGAGAAGACGGACTGGGACAAGTACGGCCGCGGCAAGGACCCGCGCTGCGCCAACTGCATGGCGCACTGCGGCTACGAGCCCACCGCGGTCCTCGCCACCATGGGCTCCCTGAAGGAGTCGCTGCGGGCCATGCGCGAGACCGTCTCCGGAAACCGGGAGTGACGCGATGACCGCCGTTCCCTTGGGCGTTCCCGAGGTACCGGCCCGGCCGGTCGCACCGCGACGGCGGTCGCGGCAGATCCACGTCGGGCCGGTGGCGGTCGGGGGCGGAGCCCCGGTGTCGGTGCAGTCGATGACCACGACCCGTACGTCGGACATCGGCGCCACCCTGCAGCAGATCGCCGAACTCACCGCGTCCGGCTGCCAGATCGTCCGTGTCGCCTGCCCCACGCAGGACGACGCGGACGCCCTCGCCACCATCGCCCGCAAGTCGCAGATCCCGGTGATCGCGGACATCCACTTCCAGCCGAAGTACGTCTTCGCGGCGATCGAGGCCGGCTGCGCCGCGGTCCGGGTCAACCCGGGCAACATCAAGAAGTTCGACGACCAGGTGAAGGAGATCGCGCGCGCCGCCAAGGACCACGGCACGCCGATCCGGATCGGGGTCAACGCCGGTTCCCTGGACCGGCGGTTGCTCCAGAAGTACGGCAGGGCCACCCCGGAGGCGCTGGTCGAGTCCGCGCTGTGGGAGGCGTCGCTCTTCGAGGAGCACGACTTCCGCGACATCAAGATCTCCGTCAAGCACAACGACCCGGTCGTGATGATCGAGGCCTACCGGCAGCTCGCCGACGCCTGCGACTACCCGCTCCACCTCGGTGTGACGGAGGCCGGTCCCGCGTTCCAGGGCACGATCAAGTCGGCCGTGGCCTTCGGGGCCCTGCTGTCCCGGGGCATCGGCGACACGATCCGCGTCTCCCTGAGCGCGCCGCCCGTGGAGGAGGTCAAGGTCGGCATCCAGATCCTTCAGTCGCTCGGCCTCAGGCAGCGGCGGCTGGAGATCGTCTCCTGTCCGTCCTGCGGCCGGGCCCAGGTCGACGTCTACAAGCTCGCCGAGGAGGTCACGGCGGGCCTGGACGGCATGGAGGTGCCGCTCAGGGTCGCGGTGATGGGGTGCGTGGTGAACGGCCCGGGCGAGGCCCGCGAAGCCGACCTCGGAGTTGCCTCGGGCAACGGAAAGGGGCAGATCTTCGTGAAGGGCGAGGTCATCAAGACCGTGCCCGAGTCGAAGATCGTCGAGACCCTGATCGAGGAGGCCATGAAGCTCGCCGAGCGGACGAGTCCCGCAGACGAAGTGAGTTGATCAAGCACGGCACGGACCGAGAGGGGGCCCAGCGTGACCATTCTGGAGAGCATCCGGGGACCACGCGACCTGAAGGCGCTGTCCGAGGCGGAACTCGGTGAACTGTCCGAGGAAATACGTGAGTTCCTGGTGCACGCGGTGGCGAGGACCGGTGGTCACCTCGGGCCCAATCTGGGGGTGGTGGAACTGACGGTCGCGCTCCACCGGGTCTTCGAGTCCCCCGTCGACCGCATCCTGTGGGACACCGGCCACCAGTCGTACGTCCACAAGCTGCTGACCGGGCGTCAGGACTTCTCCAAGCTGCGCGGCAAGGGCGGGCTGTCCGGCTACCCCTCGCGCGAGGAGTCCGAGCACGACGTCATCGAGAACAGCCACGCCTCCACCGCGCTCGGCTGGGCCGACGGTCTCGCCAAGGCCAACCAGGTGCAGGGGGAGAAGGGCCATGTGGTCGCCGTCATCGGCGACGGCGCCCTGACCGGCGGCATGGCCTGGGAGGCGCTGAACAACATCGCGGCCGCCAAGGACCGCCCGCTGATCATCGTCGTCAACGACAACGAACGCTCCTACGCCCCGACCATCGGCGGTCTCGCCAACCACCTGGCCACCCTGCGCACCACCGACGGCTACGAGAAGGTCCTCGCCTGGGGCAAGGGTGTGCTGCTGCGCACCCCGGTCGTCGGGAACACGGTCTACGAGTCCCTGCACGGCGCGAAGAAGGGCTTCAAGGACGCCTTCGCCCCGCAGGGCATGTTCGAGGACCTGGGCCTGAAGTACGTCGGCCCGATCGACGGCCACGACATCAGGGCCGTCGAGTCGGCGCTGCGCCGCGCGAAACGCTTCCACGGCCCCGTCCTGGTCCACTGCCTCACCGAGAAGGGCCGCGGCTACGAGCCCGCCCTCGCCGACGAGGAGGACCACTTCCACACCGTCGGCGCGATGGACCCGCTGACCTGCGAGCCCCTCGCCCCCGCAGGCGGCCCGTCCTGGACTTCGGTGTTCGGCGACGAGATCGTGTCGATCGGCGAGGAACGGGACGACGTCGTCGCCATCACCGCGGCCATGCTCCATCCGGTCGGTCTCGGCAAGTTCGCCGAGCGTTTCCCGGACCGGGTGTGGGACGTGGGCATCGCCGAGCAGCACGCGGCCGTCTCCGCGGCCGGCCTCGCCACCGGCGGGCTGCACCCGGTCGTCGCCGTCTACGCCACCTTCCTCAACCGTGCCTTCGACCAGCTGCTGATGGACGTCGCCCTGCACCGCTGCGGGGTCACCTTCGTCCTCGACCGGGCCGGCGTCACCGGCGCCGACGGAGCCTCCCACAACGGCATGTGGGACATGTCGGTGCTGCAGGTCGTCCCCGGCCTCAGGATCGCCGCGCCGCGCGACGCCGACCAGCTGCGTGCCGAGCTGCGCGAGGCCGTCGCCGTGGACGACGCGCCCACCCTGGTCCGCTTCCCGAAGGAGTCGGTCGGCCCCGCGGTCCCGGCGCTCGACCGGGTCGGCGGAATGGACGTGCTGCACCGGGCCGAACTCCCCGAGGTGCTGCTGGTCGCCGTCGGCGTGATGGCGCCGGTGTGCCTGCAGGCCGCCGACCTCCTCGAGGCGCGCGGCATCAACTGCACGGTGGTGGACCCCCGTTGGGTCAAGCCCGTCGACCCCTCGCTGCCGGGCCTCGCCGCCGAGCACCGGCTGGTGGCCGTGGTGGAGGACAACAGCCGCTCCGCGGGCGTCGGTTCGGCCGTGGCGCTGGCCCTGGGCGACGCCGACGTGGACGTGCCGGTACGCCGGTTCGGCATTCCGGAGCAGTTCCTCGCACACGCCAAGCGGAGCGAGGTGCTGGCCGACATCGGTCTCACGCCCGTCGAGATCGCGGGGCGGATCAGCGCAAGCCTGGCCGTCAAGGATGCGGACGGCACAGCCAAGGAGAGTGAATGACCACGGAGTTCGACCTCGGCGCCCTGCTCGCCGAGCGCGGAGCCGAACGCTACGAGCTGCACACCAGGTACCTCAACCCGCAGCTCCCGCGCATGCTGCACACCATCGGCTTCGACAAGGTCTACGAGCGGGCCGAGGGCGCCCACTTCTTCGACGCGGACGGCAACGACCACCTGGACATGCTCGCCGGGTTCGGGGTGATGGGCCTGGGCCGCCACCACCCGGTCGTCCGCAAGGCGCTGCACGACGTCCTCGACCTGGACCTCGCCGACCTCACCCGCTTCGACTGCCAGCCGCTGCCCGGTCTGCTCGCCGAACGGCTCCTCGCCCACAGCCCGCACCTGGACCGGGTGTTCTTCGGCAACAGCGGTACGGAGGCCGTCGAGACGGCCCTGAAGTTCGCCCGGTACGCCACCGGCAAGCCCCGTGTCCTCTACTGCGACCACGCCTTCCACGGCCTGACCACCGGCTCCCTGTCGGTCAACGGGGAGAGCGGCTTCCGCGACGGCTTCGCCCCGCTGCTGCCGGACACCGCCGTACCGCTCGGTGATCTCGACGCCCTGGCGCGGGAGTTGATGAAGGGCGACGTGGCCGCCCTGATCGTGGAGCCGATCCAGGGCAAGGGGGTGCACGAGGCCCCGCCCGGCTATCTGCGGTCCGCCCAGGAGCTGTTGCACAAGCACAGGGCGCTGCTCATCGCCGACGAGGTGCAGACCGGTCTCGGCCGCACCGGTGACTTCTACGCCTACCAGCACGAGGAAGGCGTAGAACCCGACCTGGTGTGCGTGGCCAAGGCCCTGTCCGGCGGCTACGTCCCCGTCGGCGCCACGCTCGGCAAGGACTGGATCTTCAGGAAGGTCTACTCGTCCATGGACCGCGTACTGGTCCACTCGGCGAGCTTCGGTTCCAACGCCCAGGCGATGGCGTGCGGACTCGCCGTCCTGTCGGTCATGGAGAACGAGCAGATCGTCGCGGGCGTACGCAGGACCGGCGAGCTGCTGAAGTCCCGGCTGACCGCGCTGATCGCCAGGTACGAGCTGCTCGCCGACGTCCGCGGCCGGGGTCTGATGATCGGCATCGAGTTCGGCAGGCCGTCCTCGCTGAAGCTGCGCAGCCGCTGGACCATGCTCCAGGCCGCCCGCAAGGGGCTGTTCGCCCAGATGGTCGTCGTACCGCTGCTGCAGAAGCACCGGATCCTCACCCAGGTCTCCGGCGACCACCTGGAGGTGATCAAGCTGATCCCGCCGCTGATCATCGACGAGGCGGACGTCGACCGGTTCGTGGACGCCTTCACCGCGGTGATGGACGACGCGCACAGCGGCGGCGGCCTGATGTGGGACTTCGGCAAGACCCTCATCAAACAGGCCGTGGCCAATCGCTGACCCGGCCGCCCGCGCCCGGGTCCCGCACCGGCACGGCTCGGGGCGGGACGCGGGCCCGTCAGGCGGTCACATCCAGTAGACCTGTGTGAACAGGAAGACGGGCCAGGCGAAGCCGAGCGCCCCCAGGAGTGCCCCGGTGGCGGCCATCCACATCCTGCCGATGCCGCGGAAGGCGTAGTGGATCCCCGCCAGGCCGAGGGCGAAGGCGAGTGCGCCGCAGATGAGCATCACGGGGAACAGGTAGAACGTGAGCGGCGGCCACAGGCCGGCCGCGGCGGCGAGACCCAGCCCGAACGAGACGGGACCGAGCAGGGCGGCGGGTGTGTCGGCTCCGTCGGGTGTGGCGCCGTGCTGCATGACATCCCCCTATTTTGAACGCGTTCAAAACTTGGGTTCGATCGTAGCAGGCCAGGAGTCGGGACCTTGCTTTTTGCCTCACGGGCAAGAAAATTGCCAACCAGGCAAGATTCGGGCTGAATGGAGGCATGAACGCCTCAGACGCCGCGCCACCGGCGGGCCCGGGCGACGAGCTGCCCGCCGTGGCGCCACAGCTGCGCGGACTGCGCCGACGCACCGGCCTCACCCTGGAGGCCGCGGCCCGCGCCGCCGGACTCTCACCGGCCCATCTGTCCCGGCTGGAGACGGGACAGCGGCAGCCGTCGCTGCCGATGCTGCTGTCCCTCGCCCGCATCTACGGTACGACCGTATCCGAACTGCTGGGTGAGACGGTCGCCGACCGGGACGCGGTCATCAGGGCCGGCGACATGGAGCCGACCCGTGCGGGCGGCTGGACATACTTCCAGGCGGGGGCGCCCGGCCGCGGCATGCAGGCCCTGCGCGTGCGCGTGCCGTACGGCTCGCAGGGCGACATCGTGCGGGTCCACCCGGGCGAGGAGTGGCTCCACGTCCTCAGTGGCCGGCTGCGGCTGCGCCTCGGGGACACCGTGCACCTGCTCGCGCCCGGTGACAGCGCGCACTTCGACTCGCTCACCCCGCACCGCCTCGCCGCCGAGAACCAGGACGGCGTCGAGCTGCTGTTCGTCCACACCCTGCTGCAGAGTCCCACGGCCACGCTGTGCCTGGGGCCGCTGACCGGAGAGCTGCCATGAGCAACCTCGAGACCAAGTTCCCCCGTGCCCTGTGGGTTCGCCTGATCATCTACATCGCCCTCGGCCATGTCCTGGCCGGCTTCCTCTACCTGCTGTTCGCGGTAGGGGCGAAGAGCTGACCGGGATCCCGCCGGGGAGGGCCGTGGCCGTTCAGTCCAGCAGGCGCTCGCGGAGCCGGTCCCTGGCCGCGGCAGTGAGCCCCAGGCCCTGCGTCAGGTAGGTGTCCACCCCGCCCCAGGTCTGCTCGATGGTCTCGAACGCCGCCTGGAGGTACTCGGCCCGGGCGTCGAAGAGCGGGCTGAGCAGTTCCATGATCTCCGGGGTGTACGCGGTCTCCGCGCTGCCGCTGCGGCGGACCTTGTAGCGCCGGTGCTTGGCGTTGGACTCCAGGTAGTCCGTGACGATCGCCTCACGCTCCACGCCCACCGCGAGGAGTGTCACGGCTATGGAGATGCCCGCGCGGTCCTTGCCCGCCGCGCAGTGCATCAGGGCGGGCACGCTGTCCTCGGCGAGCGCGTGCAGCACCCGGGAGTGCTCGGCGGTGCGCTCCTTGACGATCGACCGGTACGAGGCGATCATCCGGGCCGCACCCTTGCCGTCGGCGAGGATGCCGCGCAACTGGTCGAGGTCGCCGTCGCGGACCATCTTCCAGAACTCGGCGCCGTCCGCAGGATCGCTCAGCGGCAGGTTCACGTTCCGCACGCCGGGGAGCTCGACGTCCGGGCCCTCCAGCTTGTGGTCGGCGGCGTTGCGGAAGTCGAAGATCGTGTGCAGGCCCAGGGAGGCGAGGAAGGCCGCGTCGTCCTCCGTCGCGTGCGCCAGATGCCCGCTGCGGAACAGCACCCCGTGGCGCACCCGCCGTCCGTCCGCGGCCGGCAGCCCGCCCACGTCGCGGAAATTGCGCACTCCGGCCAGCTCCGGCTCGGTCGACGGGATCTGCTGCGTCACGGGGGCTCCTCCCGGTAGGACCCCGCCGTCGCTGTTCGCGGCGGGCGCTCCGTCGACCATACGACATCGGTTTCCTCGGGCAAGGAGTTGTCCACAGGCATTGTCACCAGGGGCTGCGTCCCCTGATGATGTTGGCACTTGAGCGGATCTGTTGGCACCTGTGAGGTCACACGTGGTGGACATCGCCGAAGACGGTCGTACCTGGCTCCTGTCGGGGCCCACCAGTAGCTACGCCCTGCATCTCACCGACGCGGACGAACTGCTCCACCTGCACTGGGGGCCGCGCGTCACCCTCGCGGACGCGGTGGCCCTGGCCCAGGACCCGCTGCCCGGCTACTGGCCCTTCGAGTCCCCGCTCGACGGGCGCGAGGAGTACCCCGTCGAGGGCGGCCCGCGCTTCGTCCGCCCCGCCCTGTCCCTGCGGACCGACGAGCGTCGCGGCACGGAGTGGAGGTTCCGGGCGCACGAGACCGAGGGCGACGAACTGCGGCTGCGCTTCGACGACGACGGCATCGCCGTCACCCTGCACTACCGGATGCGCGGTGACGTCGTCGAGCGGTGGGTCACCGTGGCGAACGGCTCGCACGCGCGCGTGGAGCTGCTGCGCGCCGACGCGGCCACCTGGACCCTGCCCGACCGCGAGGGCTGGCGGCTGTCGCAGCTGCACGGCCGCTGGGCCGCCGAGTCCCTGCTCACCGCGGCCCCCCTCACCTACGGCGAGAAGGTCATCGGCAGCCGCCGCGGCCACACCGGTCACCAGCACCTGCCCTGGGTCGCGCTCGACACCGACGCCACCGAGGAGCACGGCGAGGTCTACGGCTGCGCGCTCGGCTGGTCCGGCTCCTGGCGCATCGCGGTCGCCCAACTTCCGGACGCACGCGTGCAGATCACGGGCGGTGCCGGCCACGACGACTCGGGCCTGCTGCTCCTCCAGCCGGGGGAGTCGTACACCACCCCGGTCTTCGCCGGCCTGTGGAGCGACGGAGGCTTCGGCGGTGCCAGCCGCACCTGGCACGCCTACCAGCGCGCGCACGTCGTCCCGGACGCCGGCCGGGACCGGCCGGTGCTGTTCAACTCCTGGGAGGCGACGAACTTCGACATCTCCGAGGAGCAGCAGCTCGCGCTCGCCCACCGGGCCGCCGAGATCGGCGTGGAGCTGTTCGTGGTGGACGACGGCTGGTTCGGCGCCCGCACCAGCGACCACGCCGGGCTCGGCGACTGGACCCCGAACCCCGACCGCTTCCCGCGGGGCCTGAAGCCGCTGGCCGACCGGGTGCACGGCCTCGGTATGCAGTTCGGCATCTGGGTCGAGCCGGAGATGGTCAACGCCGACAGCGACCTGTACCGCGCGCACCCCGACTGGGTGCAGTTCCAGCCGGGGCGGAAGCGGACGGAGCTGCGCAACCAGCTCGTGCTCAACCTCGCCCGCGAGGACGTCCAGGACTACCTCTGGGAGCAGTTGGACACGCTGCTCTCCAGCGCGCCGATCGACTATGTGAAGTGGGACTTCAACCGCTGCTTCACCGACGCGGGCTGGCCCGGCGAGCCGTACCCGCAGCGCCTGTGGGTGGACCACGTCCGCGCCCTGTACGCGCTGCTGGACCGGCTGCGCGCGGCCCACCCGCAGGTCGCCTTCGAGTCCTGCTCGGGCGGCGGCGGCCGGATCGACCTCGGCGTGCTGAGCCGCACCGACCAGGTGTGGACCTCCGACAACACCGACCCGCTCGACCGGCTCGCCATCCAGCACGGCTTCACCCAGATCCACCCCGCCCGGGTCATGGCCGCCTGGGTCACCGACAGTCCGAACACCCAGCTCAACGGCCGGGTCAGCTCCCTGCGGTTCCGCTTCGTCAGCGCCATGGCGGGCGTGCTCGGGGTCGGCGGCGACCTCACCGGGTGGACCGCCGAGGAGCTGGCCGAGGCGCGTGAGTGGGTCGCCCTCTACAAGGAGATCCGCCCCGTCGTCCAGCACGGCGACCTGTACCGGCTGCGGCCCCCGGCCGGCGGGCTGAGTGCCGTCCAGTACGTCCGGGGTGACGAGACGGTGGTCCTCGCCTGGCTCCAGGCGCAGAGCTACGGTGAGCCGGTGCCGGCGCTGCGGCTGCGCGGACTCGACCCGACGGCGTCCTACGAATGCCGTGAAACGGGTGAAGTGCACCGGGGTGCCGTCCTGCTGCACCACGGGCTGCGCACGCGACTCCAGGGCGACCTGGACGCGACGGTCCTCCGGCTGCGCCGCGTCTGAGCGTCGATCTCCGAAAGCGCCGTATTCCCGAATGGCAAATTATTTAGGAGTGTCACTTCTCACCGTTCGTCAACCCCGCCTTACGGTCGCGTAGGTCACATCCAAAGGTGAATCATGGTCCGACGTGGCAGACGATTCGAAGAATGACAACAGATCAATGATCGGGTCGTACGTGGCGGTGGGGGACAGCTTCACCGAGGGCGTCGGCGACCCCGGGCCCGACGGAGCCTTCGTCGGCTGGGCCGACCGTTTCGCGGTCCTGCTCGCCGACCGGCGTCCCGAGGGCGACTTCAAGTACACCAATCTCGCGGTCCGCGGGAAGCTGCTCGACCAGATCGTGCAGGACCAGCTCCCACGGGCCGTCGAACTGGCCCCGGACCTGGTCTCCTTCTGCGCGGGCGGCAACGACATCATCCGCCCCGGCACCGACCCGGACGAGGTGGCCGAGCGCTTCGAGCGGGCCGTGTCGCGGCTGGCCGAGGTGGCCGGCACGGTGATGGTGACGACCGGCTTCGACACCCGTGGCGTCCCCGTGCTCAAGCATCTGCGGGGCAAGATCGCCACGTACAACGGGCACGTCCGCGCCATCGCCGACCGGTACGGCTGCCCCGTGCTCGACCTGTGGTCCCTGAAGTCCGTGCAGGACCGCAGGGCCTGGGACGACGACCGGCTCCACCTCTCGCCCGAGGGGCACACGCGCGTGGCGCTGCGCGCGGGTCAGGCCCTCGGCCTGGAGGTGCCGGCCGACCCGGAGCAGCCGTGGCCGCCGCTGCCGCCCCGGGGCACCCTGGACATCCGCCGCGACGACGTCCACTGGGCCCGTGAGTACCTCGTCCCGTGGATCGGCCGCCGCCTGCGCGGCGAGTCCTCGGGCGACCACGTCACGGCGAAGGGCACCCTGTCCCCGGACGACATCAAGATGCGGATCGCCTCCGTGGCCTGACCCGCCCAACCACGCTCCGCCCCACACGACTTGACTCCCGGGGCGGGGCGCGTCCGTCTTCGCGCCCGGCGTTCCCCTGACGCGGTCCGCCGGTGGTGTGGGTCCCGGTCGGCCGGGCCACCCCGTGGTGGCGCCGGGCTCCTGGCGAGGGCAGGGTGGCGCGCCCGTGCGAAGTGCGCGGCGCCGACCGCGGTCCGCCGGTGCACGGCACATCGCGGCCGGCACTGCCACAGGCCGGCCTAGCGCTCGGTCAACGCGCTCCGTTCCAGGCCCAGTTCGCGCGCGAGGGCGTCGTCGGCCCACTCCTGTGCCCGTGTCCGCGGCACCGCTCCCGGATACGACGTCAGCTGGACGGCCAGCCCGTCCAGCAGCGCGGTCAGCCGCAGCGCGGCCCCGGTGGGGTCGGCGCAGGCGAACTCGCCCGCCGCCACGCCCTCGGCGATGACCTCGGTGATCGCCGCCTTCCACTGCTTGTCCAGGTCCCGCGTGACCTCCCGCAGGGCGGGTTCGCGCAGGGCCACGGCCCAGCCCTCGATCCACAGCCGCCAGCCCTTGGCCTGCCCGGTCGGCGCGTACCAGCGCACCGCGGCCCGCAGCCGGCGCAGCGCGGACGTCCGCCGGCCCAGCAGCTTGCGCAGATGCGCGAGATCGTCCTCCGCCGCGTAGGTGAACGCCGCCGCGACCAGCTTCTCCTTGGTCGAGAAGTGGTACAGCACCAGCGCGTTGCTCACCCCGAGCACCGCGGCCACGTCGGCGATCCTGACCGCCGCCACGCCCCGCGCCTCGATCTGCCCGATGGCAGCCCGCAGCAGTTCCTCCCGCCGCTCGGCCACGCTCAACCGCACTCTCGCCACGCGGTCACCCTAATCCGTCGCCAAGGGCGGCACCGAAGGGGCCTGGTTCCTTCGGGCTCTTCGAGTGCGGAACCGACGCCTTCGGTCCCCCGGGCTGAGGGAAGCCCATGAGCGGATCACCCCGACGCCGTCCCAGGCTCGGGCCGGGCCCGTGGGCCAGGAGTGAGGCAGACTTCGAGTGCGGCTCGCAGCCGTTCCGGCAGGTGGTCGCCCAAGGGCACCTTGCGCGGACTGTGGTCGCCTTCGCAGATCCAGCTCCGCTCATCCTCGTCGAACCACCAGCCCTGGGCGCCCCACATGGGGTGCCCCTGGAGCAGGTGCCTGGCCAACGCCTCACTCGAATCGGGAGCGCCCTGAGCGACCAGGGCCCGGACCACGGCCGCCACAGCACCTTCCGGGCGCGCGGTGTCTCCCAGGACCGGAAGGAGGAGAAGGAGCCGGGCATGGGTGTCGGTGACACCGACGGCGCCGGGCGGCGCCTCCAGCAGGGCGGCGAGCTCCGGCCAGCACAGCCCCGGACCGATGCGGTCCTGGTCGTCGCAGGCCAGGACGAGATCCTGGCTCCACTCGGGGTGCGTGAGGAAGTAGTCCGTGCTCGTGAACTCCTCACCGCTGTTGTAGTGCACGACGATCGTGAAGCCGCCGGCCAGGGGCACCGTGAACGCCGGCCACGCCGACGGGTCGTGGAGCTTGTCCAGCATGGCCCCCGCGTCGCCCGCGTCGGCGCCGAAGGCCTCCGGCGGGAAGCCCTCGGAAAGGTCCGCCAGGTGCGCGGGCCAGAAACCCGGCTCGTGCAGGAGCGGGAGCCCGTCCACCACGGGCGACGAGGAGTACCAGTGCCGTGCCATTGCCATGCCGGCATTCTCCCCCGGCCGGCCGGGAGAGGGCGCCGACGACCTCGCCGTCACCGTCGGCCACCCGTGCCACCGCCACCCCCCGTCGTAGGCGTCAGCCCGCGCCCGTAGGAGTCCGCCCGTGAGTCGGACAGCGCGTCCGGGGGCTCGCCCGGGCCGGTCACCGGTACCACCCGAAGCGGTCCGCGATCACCGGCAGCCGGTCGGTCACCAGGGCGTGCGCGGCCGCGCGCGGGGTCGTGCCGTCGGCCTCCGCGCGCGCGAGCACCAGATCGATCAGGGCGCGCATCGAGCGCCGGATGTGGGCGAAGGCCTCCTCGGCGTCCGCGCCGATGTCACCGAACAGGGTCCACCACCACCAGGCGTTCGTACCGGAGTTGACCACCACGTCCGGCAGCACGGTCACCCCGCGCGCGGCCAGCAGTTCCTCCGCCTCCGGCAGCACCGGCATGTTGGCCGCCTCGACGATCCAGCGGGCGCGGATCCGTTCCTGGTCGGCCGAGTCGATCGCGTACGACACGGCGGCCGGCACGAGCACCTCCGCGTCGGCGGACAGCCAGGCGTCGCCGGGCAGTTCCCGGTCGCCGGGGCGCAGCACACGGCGGTCGACGGTGCCGTACCCGTCCCGCGCGGTCAGCAGCGCCTCGACATCCAGGCCCGCGGGATTGGCGATCGTGCCCTTGACGTCGGCGACCGCCACCACCGTCAGTCCCGCGCGCGCGAGGAACCGTGCGGTGGCCCCGCCCATCGTGCCGAGTCCCTGCACGGCCACGCGCGTGCCCGTGTACGGCACGGCCGCCCGGTCCAGCGCCGCGAGCACCGACTCGGCGACCCCGCAGCCACCGGACAGCTCGTCCAGGCCGATGCCGTCCACCTCGACCGCGAAGGCGTCGGCGAGCCGTGCCCGGGCCGCCGCCTCGTCGTCCAGCAGCGGGTAGACCGCCTGGACGGAGGAGACCAGACCCGCCTCGGCGGCCGCGCGGTCGACCAGGTCCTGGGTGAGGCCGAGGTCCTCGCCGGTGGTCCAGAAGCTCTCGATGTACGGCCGCATGGCGCGCAGGTAGCGCACCAACAGCCCGTACGCCGCCGGGTCCTGGGGGTCGCAGTCGATGCCGCCCTTGGCGCCGCCGAGGGGCACGTAGCGGGCGTCGGGGTCGTAGTGCAGGGCCTCCTTCATCGTCATGCCGCGGGCGAGCCCCGCCACCTCCTCCAGGGTGCAGCCGGGGCGCATGCGCAGCCCGCCGCTGGCCACGCCCCGGACCAGCCGGTCCACCACGAGGAAGCCCTGGCGGCCGGTGACGTGGTCGGTCCAGACGAGCGACATCAGGGGCGCGGTCATGGGGTCTCCTCGGGGACGGTGATCAGGGTGGTGCGGCCGGGCCGGCCGGGGGCCTCGGTCACGGCGCGCGCCAGTGCGGACGGGCCGCACGCTCCCGTGCCGTGTCCGCCGTGGGTGCGGGCCAGGGCGGGCAGGTCGTGCGGTGCGGCGACCTTGGCGCCGAGGGCGGCCGGCAGGGCGTGGCCGAGGGTGCCGAAGCCGGTCGGGTGCAGATAGCGGCCCTCCGGGCCGAGGGGGAGGTGGGGGAGGGTGCCGTAGTAGCAGGACTCGGTGATGCCGGCCGCGGCCGCCTCGCGCCACAGGTCCCAGGGCGTCTCCACGTCGGCCTCGTCCACGGCACGCGCGCGTGGCCGTGTCTCCGCACGCGCGAAGGTGCGCGCGAGAGCGACGACGCCGCGCTGTTCGGGGCGGAGCGGGACCAGCTCGGTGGGGAGGTCGGACACGGTGCCTCCAGGGTGGCCGCGGACGGTGGTCGGACAAGGGGGCCGGGCAGATCGTCGCCGAGCTTTACTGAACGGCGAGTCAGTATCCGGAGTCGGTCCGCACCCTGTCAACGTGCTGAACGTAGGTTCAGTAGGCAGGGTCGGGACCGGGACGGCGCCCCGGCGGTGCCGGGCTAGTCGGACGGGCCGACCATAATGGGGACCTCACCCACTTCACCGGGAGGTACCGTGACCGGACCGCGTTCCTCGAGCTCCGGGCTCCGTGCGCTGCGGCCCGCGGCCTTCGGCGCCGATCCGGGCGGTGAGCGCCTGGCACGCATCCGCCGCTCCCCCCACTTCAAGGACGGCGTCTTCCAGAATCCGGGCGGTACGGCGCGCACCCGGCCGTCCGGCTCCACGATGGACCTCGCGAAGGTGTTCCTGGACAAGGAGACCCGGCCCCTGCGCGCCCCGAAGGGCACCGTCCCGGTGCATCCCACGACCTTCGCCGACCTGGCCAGGCCGCCCGCCACGGGGCTGCGGCTGACCTGGATGGGCCACTCCAGCGTCCTCGCGGAGATCGACGGCCACCGGGTCCTGTTCGACCCGGTCTGGGGCGAGCGCTGCTCCCCGTTCCCGTTCGCCGGGCCCAAGCGGCTGCACCCCGTGCCGCTGCCGCTGGCCGCGCTCGGAGAGGTCGACGTGGTCGTCATCTCCCACGATCACTACGACCACCTCGACCTGCCCACCATCAGGGCGCTGGCCGGATCCGACACCCTGTTCGCCGTGCCGCTCGGAGTCGGCGCCCACCTGGAGCACTGGGGTGTCTCCCCGGACCGGCTGCGCGAGCTGGACTGGCACGAGTCCACCGAGGTCGGCGGCCTCACCCTCACCGCCACCCCGGCCCGCCACTTCTGCGGCCGCGGCCTGCGCAACACCCAGCACACGCTCTGGGCCTCCTGGGCCGTGGCGGGCGAGGAGCACCGGATCTACCACAGTGGTGACACGGGCTACTTCGAGGGCTTCAAGGACATCGGCGCGGCCCACGGCCCCTTCGACGCCACGATGATCCAGATCGGCGCGTACAGCGAGTTCTGGCCCGACATCCACATGACCCCCGAGGAGGGCCTGCGCGCCCACCTCGACCTGCAGGGCGGCGCCCCGCACGGCGTGCTGCTGCCGATCCACTGGGGCACCTTCAACCTGGCCCCGCACCCGTGGGCCGAGCCGGGCGAGTGGACGAAGGAGGCCGCCGAGGAGGCGGGCCAGGCGGTCGCCCTGCCCCGCCCCGGCGAGCCCTTCGAGCCTGCGGGCAAGCTGCCGGCGGAGGCGTGGTGGCGGGGCGTGGCGGGCGAGGTCCGGCGTACCTGGCGCTCGGTCGGGGCGTTCGTGGCGGAGCCGCCGAAGCGGGGCTGAGCTCAGAAGGAGTCAGGGCCAAGACTGTCACTCTCCGTGATTTTCGGCGGGTGGCGGTGGCGCCGGGCATGCCGGCTTCCCGGGGTCGGCGTGCGGCCCGGCGCTTTGCGCGGAAGGCGTACGGCGGGGCGGTGGACCGATGCGGTCCACCGCCCCGCACTTTTTCTTCTGACCGCTTTTGATCAGGTCGTATCGCTCTTTACGCCCGGATCAGAGGGTGTGCGACCGGGTTATCGGTCTGTCGTACGACGCTTCATACCAGAGCGGGACGCTGCCCGGGGGACTTTGTCAACTGCCCACCGCACATGATGCGCAGGCGACTACTGTGAGTGCCCGTCGTGCCGCGAAGCCGGGTTCGCCGGGTCCGTCGCCGACACCGCGATGACGCATGCCCGCCTCGCGCACCGCGCGAGGAAAGGCCCGAGGGATCAGTACGAGGACGCAGATGTCTCAGCTCCGAGCACCGGCCACCCGAGCCGACCGCCGGGAGGGCGGCCGGCACGGGCGACCGGTCGCCCGACCCGCTCCCGCACTGCCCGAGACGCACATACGGCCCCAGCTCATGCGGCTCGCCGTGCTGCCGCCCCTCGCGGTCGCGCTGAGCGCCACCGCGGCGGTCCTCTTCAGCATCCGCTCCACCGGCGCCCGCACCGGCCCCACGCTCTGGGCCGTACTCGCCGGTGCGGTCGCCGTGACCGTCGCCGGCATCCTCATCGCCGCCGTGGCCGCCGACCGGGCCGCGCGTTCGGTCTCCGACCGCGTCGACGCGCTGCGCCGTGCCGCCGCGCGCGGTGAGGCCGACCTGCACGCGCTGGTCGACGCGCTGCGCCAGGGGGAGACCCCGCCGCAGCGCGCGTCGCGCCGCAGGCCGCCCGAGGACGCCGACGACTTCGAACTGCTCGCCGCCGACCTGGCCCGTGCGCACGACGGCGCCGTCACCGCCGTCGTGCGCGCCGCCCAGCTCTCCAGCCAGGCGGGCAGCGAGCAGAAGCTGGAGGTCTTCGTCAACCTCGCGCGCCGGCTGCAGTCGCTCGTGCACCGGGAGATCTCGATCCTCGACGACCTCGAGAACGAGATCGAGGACCCCGACCTGCTCAAGGGCCTGTTCCACGTGGACCACCTGGCCACCCGCATCCGGCGGCACGCCGAGAACCTCGCCGTCCTCGGCGGCGCGGTCTCCCGGCGCCAGTGGAGCAACCCGGTCAGCATGACCGAGGTACTGCGCTCCGCCATCGCCGAGGTCGAGCAGTACTCGCGGGTCAAGCTGGTGCCGCCGATCGACGGTGAACTGCGCGGCCACGCCGTCGCCGACGTCATCCATCTCCTCGCCGAACTCATCGAGAACGCCTCGGTGTTCTCCGCCCCGCACACCCAGGTGCTGCTGCGCGCCAACCTCGTCACCTCCGGGCTCGCCGTGGAGGTCGAGGACCGCGGGCTCGGCATGCCCGTCGGCGAACAGAACCGGATGAACGCCCTGCTCGCCGACCCCGACCAGGTCAACGTCGCCAGCCTGCTGGCCGACGGCCGCATCGGTCTGTACGTCGTCTCCCAGCTGGCCCGGCGGCACGGCATCCACGTGCGCCTGCAGACCAACATCTACGGCGGTGTGCAGGCCGTACTGGTCGTCCCGCAGGCCTTGTTGGGCACGGCACCCGGCGTGCCCGGCGCGCTCGCCGGGGCGGGCGTACCGCAGCCGCCGCAGCAGCCGCGTCCGCACTCCCAGGGGTCGGTTCAGGGCCGTGGTCCCGCGCCGGGCACGGGCCTCACGGGAGCCCCGGCCCCCTCCGTGCCGGGGCCCGAGACCGTGACGGGGTCCGCGGGCGAGGCCGGCTCCGGTGCCGGGCGGCGTCCGACGACCGCGCGTCGGCGCCATGCCCAGCACGGCAGCGGGCGGCACGGTGACGAGAGCGGAGCCGGGCGGACCGCTGCGGACAACGGGGACGGCGAGCCCACCGGAGGCGCCCCGGCGCCGCTCCCCGTGCGAGGCACCCGGCAGGACCGGCCCAACCCCGCCGAGGCCGTACCCGGCGTCAGCGCCGTGGACCGCGCGGCGGTCGAGGCGCACGCCGGTGTCCTGCCGACGCCTCGCACCGGCACCGAGCGCGGCACCCCGGCCAAGCCCCAACTGCCGCGCCGCCGCGCCCAGGAGCACATCGTCCCCCAGCTCCGCGGCGGCCCCGCGCCCCGCCAGGACGGCGACACCGTCCCGGGCCACGACCCGGGTCTGATGGCCGCCTTCCAGCGCGGCATCGGACTCGCCGAGGCGCAGCAGCACATGGAGAGCCAGGAACCCGCCACCATGGACGCCGGCCACCTGGACGCCGCACACACGGGACCACACCCCATGGAGTCGGCACCCATGGAGTCGGGCTCCATGGAGCCCGTACACAGGGATGCCAGGGACTACCTGTCGGGGCATCACATTCCCTCCGCGGTGCCGGAGTTCTGCGAGCCGGGACGTACGCGCACCGATCCTCCGGGCCCCGCGCATACGAACGCGGACCACATGGGATCGGACCACATGGACCCGACCCCCATACGACAGGGGCGCACCCATGCGCCCGCATCCGACGGTGCCCATGGCGTCGGCCGGCCCGACGGGAGCGCCCCGGCCGGCTGACCGCCCGCACCGTACGACCCCCACCACTGACCACTCACCCCCAACCCCCCCAGCGCTCCCGCAGACACCCCAAGGAGTCGATCCACCATGGCGAGCGATGCGCCGACCGCCCATGCATCCGACCTCGACTGGCTGCTGAGCGGCCTCGTGCAGCGCGTACCGCACACCACCAGCGCGGTGCTCCTCTCCTGCGACGGGCTGGTGAAGTCCGTGCACGGTCTCGACATCGACAGCGCCGACCACATGGCGGCGCTGGCGTCCGGCCTGTACTCCCTCGGCCGCAGCGCGGGAGTGAGGTTCGGCGACGGCGGTGACGTACGCCAGGTCGTCGTCGAACTCGACTCGACCCTGCTGTTCGTCACCACCGCCGGCTCCGGCACCTGTCTCGCCGTACTCGCAGGGCGCGAGGCCGACGCGGCCGTCCTGGGCTACGAGATGGCGATGCTCGTCAAGAGCGTCCGCCCCTACCTGGTGACGGCGCCCCGGCAGCACCCCGTCGACTCCACGGCGACGAGGCCTTGAGCGTGACCGCAGCCGGCGACGGGCCCTGGCTGGACGACGCGGCCGGACGGCTGGTGCGCCCGTTCACGGTCAGCAACGGGCGTACCGAACCCAGCGTCGCCCTCGACCTGATGTCGCAGGTGATGGCCACCGGCGTCACCCCGCTCGGCTACCTCGGACCCGAGCACGCCCAGGCACTCGACCTGTGCCGGGCACCCGTCTCGGTCGCCGAGGCCGCCGCGCACCTGAAACTACCCGCCGTGGTCACCAAGGTGCTGCTCTCGGACCTCGTCGACTGCGGGGCGCTGACCACCAAGCCACCCGTCTTCCACACCACACCCACTGACCGGTCTCTGCTGGAGGCAGTGCTCGATGGACTACGACGACAGCTCTGACCCGTTCCCCACCGCACTCAAGATCCTGGTGGCGGGCGGCTTCGGGGCCGGCAAGACGACCTTCGTGGGCGCGGTCAGCGAGATCGCGCCGCTCAGCACGGAGGAGCTGCTCACCACGGTCAGCGTCGGCACCGACAGTCTCGACGGCGTGGAGAACAAGATGGAGACGACGGTCGCCATGGACTTCGGCCGGATCACCCTCGATCCGGACCATGTGCTGTACCTGTTCGGCACGCCGGGGCAGGAGCGGTTCTGGTTCATGTGGGACGAGCTGTCCGAGGGCGCGCTCGGCGCGGTGATCCTCGCCGACACCCGCCGGCTGCAGGACTGCTTCGCGGCCGTCGACTTCTTCGAGGAACGCGGACTCGGGTTCGTCATCGCCGTCAACGAGTTCGACGGCTCCCACCGTTACGACCCCGAGGAGGTGCGTGCCGCCATCGACCTCGACCCCCGGGTCCCCGTCGTCCGCTGCGACGCCCGGATCTCCAGCTCCGGCGTGCAGACCCTGCTCACCCTCGTACGCCACCTCCTCGCCCACGCCCCGGCGCCCGCGCCGAGCCACGGCGCCCACAGGTGATCCCGTCCTACCGCCCATGGAGCCGCCCCATGACAGACGCCCACAGCGCCGGAGCCCGGCCATGACGTACGAGCCGCCCCGTCCGGTCCGGGGTCTGCTGCTCACCCCCGAGGACAAGGAGGCCCCCGCCCGCGTCCACCGCCTGCGCCTGCTCGGCCTGGTGGACCGTCCCGACCCGGCGCTGGACGCCTTCGCGGACCATCTCGCCCGGTTCACCGGCGCGCCCTACGCCATGGTCAACTTCATCGGCGAGGACCACCAGTTCTTCGCGGGCCTCAGCCTCCCCGCGACCGCGCCGGTCCTGCGGGAGGACGGCAGCGCACCGGAGTTCGGCCGGGTCCTGCCCCGCGACCACGGGTTCTGCCCCCATGTGGTGGTCCGCCGCAAGGCGCTGGTCCTGGAGGACGTGCGCGACTATCCGCGGTTCGCCGGGAACCCGGTCGTGGACGAGTACGGCATCCGCTCCTATCTCGGCGCCCCGCTCATCGACAGCTCCGGCATGGCGCTCGGGACCGTGAGCGCGGCCGACACCGAACCCCGGGCCTGGGGCAGATCCGGCCTGGAGACCATCAAGGCGCTGGCCGCCGACCTCGTCCTGCGCCTCGAACGGAGCGCCGAGGACGGCCTGCCGCTGTGACGGGCGACGGCCCGCCTCCGCTTCCGGCACCTGCGGCGTGAAGGAAAGCTGAGGCGGCGGTTAAGAAAAGCTCGATGGACCCGCGGTCCGCGCATACGGCAGATTGCAGGGTGATTCCACCCCTCTGACCCGGTGCGGGCTGCTCACGTCTGCCCGCGGGCCGGGACCTCACCCACAGGAGCCGCACGCGTGAAGGCGCTGGTCAAGGAGAAGGCGGAGCCGGGACTCTGGCTGACGGACGTCCCGGAGCCCGAGATCGGCCCCGGTGACGTACTGATCAAGGTCATGCGGACCGGCATCTGCGGCACCGACCTGCACATCCGGGCCTGGGACGGCTGGGCGCAGCAGGCGATCCGCACCCCGCTCGTGGTCGGGCACGAGTTCGTCGGCCAGGTCGTCGAGGTCGGCCGGGACGTCACCGACATCCGCATAGGAGACCGGGTCAGCGGCGAGGGACACCTCGTGTGCGGCAAGTGCCGCAACTGCCTTGCCGGACGCCGCCACCTGTGCCGTGCCACCGTCGGCCTCGGCGTCGGCCGCGACGGCGCCTTCGCCGAGTACGTCGCGCTGCCCGCGGGCAACGTGTGGGTGCACCGCGTCCCCGTCGACCTCGACGTGGCCGCGATCTTCGACCCGTTCGGCAACGCCGTGCACACCGCGCTCTCCTTCCCGCTGGTCGGCGAGGACGTCCTGATCACCGGCGCGGGGCCGATCGGCCTGATGGCCGCCGCCGTCGCCCGGCACGCCGGCGCCCGCAACGTGGTCGTCACCGACGTCAGCGAGGAGCGCCTGGAGCTGGCCCGCAAGATCGGCGTGAGCCTCGCCCTGAACGTGGCCGAGTCCTCGATCGCCGAGGGACAGCGGGAGCTGGGCCTGCGCGAGGGCTTCGACATCGGCCTGGAGATGTCCGGCCGGCCCGAGGCCATGCGGGACATGATCGCCAACATGACGCACGGCGGCCGGATCGCCATGCTCGGCCTGCCCGCGCAGGAGTTCCCGGTCGACTGGTCCCGGATCGTCACCTCGATGATCACCATCAAGGGCATCTACGGACGCGAGATGTTCGAGACCTGGTACGCGATGTCGGTGCTGCTGGAGGGCGGCCTGGACCTCGCTCCCGTGATCACCGGCCGGTACGGCTACCGCGACTTCGAGGCCGCGTTCGCGGATGCCGCCAGCGGCAAGGGCGGCAAGGTCATCCTCGACTGGACCGCGTGAACGACGTACACCCCCAGCCGCGCCAGCACTTTCAGGAGCTTCCCATGTTCGACACCGTCCGCGACGACCTGCGCGCCACCCTCGACGAGATCCGCGCCGCCGGACTCCACAAGCCCGAGCGGGTCATCGACACCCCGCAGTCCGCGACCGTCAACGTCAGCGCCGGCGGCCGCCCCGGCGAGGTCCTCAACTTCTGCGCCAACAACTACCTGGGCCTCGCCGACCACCCCGAGGTGATCGCCGCCGCCCACCAGGCCCTGGACCGCTGGGGCTACGGCATGGCCTCCGTCCGCTTCATCTGCGGCACCCAGGAGGTGCACAAGGAGCTCGAGGCGCGCCTTTCGGCCTTCCTCGGCCAGGAGGACACGATCCTGTACTCCTCCTGCTTCGACGCCAACGGCGGTGTCTTCGAGACGCTGCTCGGCGAGGAGGACGCGGTGATCTCCGACGCCCTCAACCACGCCTCCATCATCGACGGCATCCGGCTGTCCAAGGCCCGCCGCTTCCGCTACGCCAACCGGGACCTCGCGGATCTGGAGGCGAAGCTGAAGGAGGCGTCCGACGCGCGGCGCCGCCTGATCGTCACCGACGGCGTCTTCTCCATGGACGGCTACGTCGCCCCGCTGCGTGAGATCTGCGACCTCGCCGACCGCTACGACGCGATGGTCATGGTCGACGACTCGCACGCCGTGGGCTTCGTCGGCCCGACCGGCCGCGGCACCCCCGAGCTGCACGGCGTCATGGACCGCGTCGACATCATCACCGGCACCCTCGGCAAGGCCCTCGGCGGCGCCTCCGGCGGCTACGTCGCCGCCCGCGCCGAGATCGTCGCCCTGCTGCGCCAGCGCTCCCGGCCGTACCTGTTCTCCAACACCCTGGCGCCCGTGATCGCCGCCGCCTCCCTGAAGGTCCTCGACCTGCTGGAGTCCGCCGACGACCTGCGCGTCCGGCTGAACGAGAACACCGCGCTGTTCCGCCGCCGGATGACCGAGGAGGGATTCGACATCCTCCCCGGCGACCACGCCATCGCCCCCGTGATGATCGGAGACGCGTCCGAGGCGGGCCGCATGGCCGAGCTGCTGCTGGAGCGGGGTGTGTACGTGATCGGCTTCTCCTATCCGGTCGTCCCGCAGGCCCAGGCCCGCATCCGCGTCCAGCTGTCCGCCGCCCACTCCACGGACGACGTCAACCGCGCGGTCGACGCGTTCGTCGCGGCGCGCGCCGAGCTGGCGGCCTGACCAGCGGGGACCGCTTGCGATAATTGACGGCATGATCGAGGCACGGCGGCTCCACATCCTCCGTGCGGTGGCCGACCACCGCACGGTCACCGCGGCGGCCGCCGCGCTCTACCTCACCCCCTCGGCCGTCTCCCAGCAGCTCACGGCCCTGGAGCAGGAGACCGGCCACCGGCTGGTCGAGCGCAGCGCCAAGGGCGTACGGCTCACCCCGGCCGGCGAGATCCTGCTCAGCCACACCAACGCGGTCCTCGCCCAGCTGGAGCGGGCCGAGGCCGAGCTGGCCGCGTACGGCTCGGGCGAGGCGGGCACGGTCACCGTGGCCGCCTTCGCCACCGGCATCGCCCAGGTCGTGGCCCCGGCCGTGGCCCGGCTCGCCGGCACGGCGCCCGGCATACGCATCCGCGTCCAGGACGCCGAGGGCGACGCGAGCCTGCCCATGGTGCTGGACCGGCAGGTCGACGTGGCGGTCGCCGTGGAGTACCGGGGCGCCCCGCCCGCCGACGACCCCCGGCTCGCCCATGTCCCGCTCTACGCCGAGCCGTTCGACGCGGTCGTCCCCGTCGGCCACCGGCTCGCCGACGCCGCCGAGGTCCCCCTGGCCGAGCTGGCCAAGGATCCCTGGATCGGCCCCTATCCCGGCAACCCGTGCCACGACGTGGTCGTCCTCGCCTGCGAGAGCGCCGGCTTCCAGCCCCGCCTGGAGCACTCCTCCGACGACTTCCGCGCCGTCGTCGCCCTGGCCTCGGCCGACGCGGGCGTGGCCCTCGTGCCGCGCTCGGCGCTGAACGGCATGGACCTCACCGGCGTCGTCGTACGCCCCGTCGACGGCGTGGCCCCGACCCGCCGCGTCTTCGCCGCCGTACGACGTGGAGCCGAGGGGCACCCGCTGATCCGGCCGGTGCTGGAGGCGCTGGCGAGGGCGGCGCAGGGGGCGTGAGGCTTCCGTAACCCGGCTGTCTCATATTCGGGATAATGTCCCGGATATGAGAAGCCCCGAGGATGCCCTCGACACCCGGATCGGCGCCCGGCTGACCGAACTGCGCACGCAACACGGCTGGTCCCTGGGGGAGTTGGCCGAGCGCAGCGGAGTGAGCCGGTCGACCCTCTCGCGCGCCGAACGCGCGGAGATCAGCCCCACCGCCTCCCTGCTGAACCGCCTCTGCCATGTCTACGGCCGGACCATGTCCCAGCTGCTCAGCGAGGTCGAGGCGGCCCCCGCGCCGCTGGTGCGGGCCGCCGGCCAGCAGATCTGGGAGGACCGGGACTCAGGTTTCGTCCGGCGCTCCGTCTCCCCGCCGCACCCCGGACTCCGCGGCGAACTGGTCGAGGGGCGCCTCGCGCCGGGCGCAGACATCGCCTACGACCGCCCGCCCGTGACCGGCCTGGAACAGCATCTGTGGGTGCTCGACGGCACCCTCGAGGTGACCGACGGCGAACAGGTCCACCACCTGGAGCCCGGAGACTGCCTGCGGATGCGCGTCTTCGGCTCCACCCGGTTCCGCTGCGCCGGCCCCGTCGAGGCGCGGTACGTACTGGCGGTGGTGCGGCCGTGAGGGTGGAACGCTGGACCGCCGCGCAAGTACGCCGGCGGGCGGGGGAGTTGGCGGAACTGCTGGCCGACACCGTGGCCGGCGGTGCGTCGGTCGGCTTCCTCGCCCCGCTCGCCCACGAGGAGGCCGCCGCCTGGTGGCGGGAGCGGGCGCAGGCGGCGCAGGCGGGCCGGCTCGCCGTCTGGGCGGCACTCGACGCCACCGGCCGCCCGGCCGGCACCGTGAGCCTCGCCCACCCCGGCAAGCCCAACAGCCGCCACCGCGCGGAACTCGTGAAGCTGATGGTGCACCGCTCGGCACGCGGTCAGGGGCTCGGCCGCCGTCTGCTCCGCACCGCGGAGGAGGCGGCCGCCGACGCCGGCATCACCCTGCTCCACCTCGACACCGAGACCGGCAGCCCCGCCGAGCACCTCTACCGCTCGGCCGGCTGGACCCGGGCCGGCGTCATCCCCGACTACGCGGCGAGCCCCACCGGCGAGCTGCGGCCCACGACGCTGTATTTCAAGCGGCTCGGAGGGTGACTGTCAGTGCCAGGGGCTACGGTGCGTGGCATGCCGGATGCCGAAGACGTACGCCGTATCGCCCTGTCCCTGCCGGACACCACGGAGAAGGTCGCCTGGAGCATGCCCACGTTCCGGGTGTCCGGGAAGATGTTCGCGACCCTGCCCGAGGACGAGACGTCCATCGCCGTGCGCTGCCCCAAGGAGGAACGCGACGAACTCGTGATGGCCGAGCCGGAGAAGTTCTGGATCGCCGACCACGAGGCCCAGTTCGCCTGGGTGAGAGCGAGACTCGCCGCGCTGGAGGACGAGGGCGAGCTGCGGGACATCCTCGCCGACTCCTGGCGCCAGGCGGCCCCGCCCCGACTCCTCGACGCCCACCCCGAGTTGGGGCTGCCGCCCACAGGGTGAAAATGCCCCGTGCGCGCGAGCCGGACGTGGCATGATCCCGCGCGGCGCGGACGGGGCACGCCACCGCAGGGGGCGGCGCGGAGGGAGCATCCGGGATGAGGGAGACGGACGCGCGGCACGCCGTCGGCGCGCGGGGGGACAGGGCCCAAGTCGGCGGGCGGGCCGTCCGGTCAGTGGACTTCGCCCTGTTCTTCGTGGCGCGAGCCGTCGCCCGGCTCGGCGACACCATGCTCCCCGTGGCGCTCGCCGCCGGCCTGCTGGAGCACGGGTACGGCGCGGGTGCGGTCGGTCTCGCCATGGCCTCGACGGCGGCGGCGTTCGCGGGTCTCGTCGTCTTCGGCGGGGTCATCGCCGACCGGTTCAGCACCCGCAGGCTGATGATCGGTGCCGACCTGGTCCGGCTCGTCACCCAGTCCCTCGCCGCGGGTCTGTTCTTCGCCGGGCACGTGGTGCTGTGGCAGATCTGCGCGATCGGCGTGGTCAACGGCGTGGCGGGAGCGGTGTTCCAGCCGGGCGTGGCCAGTACGGTGCCCCGGCTGGCCGCCGACATCCAGGGCGCGAACGGCGCGATCCGGATCGCCGAGTCCGCCGCCCAGCTCGCCGGTCCGGCCGTCGCCGGTCTCCTGGTCGGCTTCGCCTCGCCCGGCGCGGTGTTCGCCGCGCACGCCGCCACCTACGCCACCAGCGCCCTGTGCCTGCTGCTGCTCCGGCTGCCACCGCTGCCCGAGGGTGCCCGTGCCGCCACCGGCCGCGGGATGCGCGCCTTCCGGGCCGACCTGGTCCAGGGCTGGCGGGAGTTCCGGTCCCGGGGCTGGCTGTGGGGCGTGATCGCGGTCTGGTGCCTGTACATGATCGCCGTGTGGGGTCCGACCGTCCCGCTCGTGGCCACGGAGGTCGTCCAGCACCACGGTCCCCGCGCCTACGGCCTGGTCAACTCCGCCCTCGGCGCGGGCACGGTCGTCGGCGGCCTGCTCGCCCTCCGGCTGCGGCCCCGCCGGATGCTGCGCGCCGGCGCGCTCTCCCTGTTCGCCTTCTGCGGCTTCCCGGCGGCGGTCGGAGCGGGCCTCGGCGTGCCGGCGATGGCGGCCGGAGCGGCCGTGGCCGGCGCCGGGATGTCGTTCTGGGGCGTGATGTGGGCGACCAGCGTGCAGACCCAGGTCCCGCCCGACGTCCTCAACCGCATCCACGCCTACGACGTGGCGGGCTCCCTCGCCATGATGCCGGTGGGCCAGGCCCTCGCGGGCCCGGCGGCCGGCGTGCTCGGCGCCGGTCACGTGCTGCTGATCTCCGCCGCGACGAGCCTGGCCGTGGCCATGGCCCTGCTCGCCGTCCCCGCGATACGGGACCTGGTCCGGGCGGATGCGGGGGCGCTCGAGCACTGACCTCGCCGGCGGGCGGCGGACAGCACGCCTGGTGCGCACGGCGCTCAACCGGCCCGCAGGGCAGGCGCCGTGAACCGCTCGATCCGCTCGCGCAGGCCCGCCGGGTCCAGACCGTGCGCGGCCGTGTGTTCCTCGACGGTCCCGTAACGGCGCAGCTCGCGGCGGCTCACGCCGAGGCCCAGTACCCGGTGCGGCACGTCGGACAGGGTCTCGCTCACCGTCGTCGTGGAGGTGCCCGCGAGGTAGGGCTCGACCAGTACGACATCGGTGCCCGCCGCCTGTGCGGCCCGCCGCAGCCCCGCCGCGTCGAAGGGCCGTACCGTCGTCGCGTACAGCACGGTCACGTCCAGGCCCTCCGTGGCGGCGAGCACCGGGTCCAGCATCGGGCCGACGGCGACGACCACACCGCGGCGGCCCTCGCGGACCGTGACGAGGTGCTCGCCGTCGATCACCCGCCCCTGCCGGTTGGCCTGCACGGACAGCCGTACGTACACCTTGTCGTCGCCCGCGGCGACCGCGTGGTGCAGCAGGGTCTCGGCCTCGTCCGGATGCCCGGGCACGTGCACGGTCCAGCCGTCCAGCGTGTCCAGCAGTGCCACGTCACCCGGGGCCATGTGGGTGTATCCGCCGGCCGGCCAGTCGAAGGAGGCGGCCGCGCTCACCAGCACCGCCCCGGTGTCCTGGTGCCCGAGGTCCAGCTTGACCTGCTCGAACGGCCGCTCCACGAGGAAGCTGGCGAAGGTGTGCACCACGGGCCGCAGCCCGGTCAGCGCCATCCCCGCCGCCGCCCCGACCAGCAACTGCTCGCGGATGCCGACGTTGACGACCCGGTCGGGATGCCGGGCCATGGCCTCGCGGAAGCCGTCCTTGCCGATCTCGGCGAGGACCACCGCGACCCGCGGGTCCTCGTCCAGCAGCCGGGAGACGACGGGGGCGAAACGGTCACGCATGGTGTCCACGACAAGGGACCCCTTCCAGTCGGAGGATGTCATCGGGCGTTCTTCGGCTCGACGCGGGCCACGACCACGTGCGGCCGCCCGGGATGCGGCGCGGTGAACGCGGTGTACAAGGCTTCGTGATCGCGCCCGTCGACGGTCACCGCCGACCAGCCGGCCGCCGCGAACCGGGCGGCGATCCCGCCGGGCACGGTGTGGCTGGCCGAGGAGTTGTCGACCACCACCGTGTGCAGCCGCTCCAGACCGGCGGGCCCGGCGAAGGCGATCGCCTCGTGGTTGCTGCCCTCGTCCAGCTCGGCGTCCCCGATCAGCACCCAGACCGCCGGGTCGTGCAGCCCCCGCGCCCGCAGCCCGAGCGCGCTGCCCACGGCGATCGGCAGCCCGTGCCCCAGCGAGCCGCTGCCGATCTCGGCGCCCGGTACCAGCACCCGGTCCGGGTGGTGCCCGAGGGGTGAGTCGTACGACCCGAAGCCGGGCAGCCAGTCCACCGGCAGGAATCCCTTCGCGGCCAGCACCGCGTAGTACGCCATGGGCCCGTGCCCCTTGCTGAGCAGGAACCGGTCCCGGGCCGGATCCTCCCGTCGCTCGGGCGTCACCCGCAGCACCCGGTCGTAGAACACCCACAGCACATCGAGGGTGGAGGTGGCCGCCGGTCCGTGCTTCTCGTCGCCGGTCATGAGACTCATCAGGCCGGGCAGGTCCTCGTACCCGTGGGTGCGGCTCTCGTCCGCTGTGATCGTCATGCCGGAAAGCGTGCAACCTCAACCAAGCTTGAGGTCAACCGGAAAACGGATGCGCGACCACCGAGCGGAGTGCGGTATTGTTTCCATGCGCGTTTCGACCGGGGAAACCCCAGGTCAAACGGCACCGGGACGTGGCGCAGCTTGGTAGCGCACTTGACTGGGGGTCAAGGGGTCGCAGGTTCAAATCCTGTCGTCCCGACCAGCTTCTTTGCCGGTCGGAGGTCGTCTCCTCAGGGATGAGGGGACGACCTTTGTCGTGTCCGCCGGGCTCCGCCGTTCTTTCCGCCCGCCGTGTCGGGGAGCGTCGGGAGGAGGTCGCCGGCGGCGATCTTGGCCGCCATCGAGGCGAGCTGCCCGCAGGCCCGGGCGATCTCCCGCTGGGTCTGGTCCCGCTCGCTGATGACCGCCGCGAGCAGCAGCGCGGTCAGCGCGGCGGAACCGTTGAAGGCCTGCAGGGTGATCATCTTGGTGAGCAGGTCGTGCCCGGCGAACGGCCCCGACCTCTCGGCACCGGCGATGATCGCGAAGGTCGACACGGCCAGCGCGCAGGGCGCGGCCCCGGCCAGCCGGAAGCGGAAGGCCGCCCAGATCAGGAGCGGGAAGCCGAGGAACAGCAGGGGCATGTGACTGGTCAGGAGGAATCCCAGACCGGCCGTGGCCGCCAGGAGCAGCAGCGCCTCCGCCCACCGGGACGGCCGCGGGTTCGCCGGCCGGTGTGCCGAGCGCAGGACGAGCAGGACCGGTGTGACCACCAGGACGCCCATCGCGTCGCCGGTCCACCACACCGACCACGTCGGCCAGAAGCCGCCGGTGCTCAGCACCCCGGCGAGGAGCAGGGTCCCGCTGCCCGTCGTGGCGCTGACGAGCATCCCGGTGAACCCCCCGAGGAAGATCAGTGCCAACGCGTCGCGCAGACGGTCCAGTTCCGTACGGAAGCCGGTACGGCGCAGCAGCAGGTAGGAGCAGAGCGGCGCGAGGGTGTTCCCCGCCGCGATGGCGAGCACGGCCGGGAGCGAGGGGCCCAGCGAGATGTTGACCAGGAACGCGCCGAGTGCGACACCGGGCCAGACCCGAGGGCTGCGCAGGAGCAGGCTCGCCACCGCGACACCGCTCGGCGGCCACAGCGGGGTGACCTGGCCACGCACCAGCTGCTGCAGCAGGCCCAGTCTGGCCGAGCCGTAGTAGACCGCGGTGATGGCACAGATCTCCAGGACGGCGAGACCACTGCGCCGGAACGATCGATGCCGTGCGACAGTCATCGGGCGACCTCCGCTTCGACATCGCCCCGAACCCATCATCCGCCCGATCTCCCGGATCCTCCACGGCAGGCCGGCAGGCCCGGGGCCCGCGACGAGCGCGGCGGTCCGGGGGTCAGGCCGGCGGGGTGCGCAGGGCGAGGACGGCCATGTCGTCGTGACCGTCGCTGGGGTGGTGATCGGCCAGCGCCTTGACGAAATCCGGCAGGGGCAGGCCGGCGTGGACCCTGGCGAGACGGGCGAGGTCGCTCAGACTCCGGTCGATGGGGTGGGCAGGATGCTCGATCAGCCCGTCGGTGAAGAAGACGACGGTGGCCTCCGGCGGCAGGAGGCGGGAGTGGTCCGGGCGGGGCTGCGTGGTGTCGACACCGAGTGGCAGTCCGGGCTCGGCGAGCAGATACAGCGCGTGGCGCTCCCGCGTGACCAGCAGGGGCGGGACGTGACCCGCGGTGCTCCAGCGCAGGCGCCAACGGCATCCCTCCGGTTCGATGCGGGCCAGGGTTGTCGTCGTGACGCGGTCGTTCGTGACCGTCTCCAGGGTCCGGTCGAGCTGGGCGAGCACCGCGCCGGGCGGTCTGCCCTGGTCGAGGACGAGAGCGCGCAGCATGTTGCGGGTGGCGGCCATGGCGGCCGCGGCCTGCAGATCATGGCCGCCCACATCGCCGATGACGACCGCCACGACGTGGTCGGGCAGGGGGATGGCGTCGTACCAGTCCCCGCCGAGCTGACTGGGCTCGGCGGCGGGCCGGTAGATGGCGGCGGCGGTGAACGGCCGCAGGTCGGGCAGGGTGGGCAGCAGCAGCCGCTGGAACTGCTCGGCTCCGAGGCGGATCCGTTCGAACAGGCGCACGTTCTCGATCGCGATGCCGGCGGCGCTGGCCAGGGCGACCACGACGTTCTCGTCGTGCACGTCGAAGGGCTGCCCGTCCTCCCGCTCGGAGAGGTAGAGGTCGCCGTAGATCTCGCCGCGCACCGTGATGGCGACGCCGAGCAGGGTGCGCATGCGCGGGTGGCCTGCCGGGAATCCGGCGGAGGAGGGATGGCCCTGGATGTCGTCGATCCGCAGGGGGTCGGGGTAGCGGATCAGGTGGCCGAGGACGCCCAGCCCGCGAGGCAGTCCGGCCGCGGCCAGCGCATCGCGTTCCCGCTGGGTCAGACCGGCCGAGATGAACTGGTCGAGGCTCTCCCCGGCCTCGTCGAGGACGCCCAGCGCTCCGTAGCGGGCGCCGACCAGGTCCATGGCGGTCGTCACGATACGGTGCAGCACCGCGGGCAGTTCCACCTCACGGCTGATGGCCACCACCGCGTCCAGCAGGCCCTGCAGCCGGTCCATGGAGGTCAGCAGGGCACGCAACTGGTCGTCGATCCGGCCGAGCTCGGACCGCAGACGCATGTGCAGGTCGGGGAGGTACGGCCGGCCGGGCTGTCTCCCCGCCTTGTGTCCCGCCATCACGGCCTCCTGACACGGCCCCTGTCCGCGCGGGACGACAGCGTGACATGGCCCGTCAGGACCAACCTCCACCACTCGGCAGCGGCACGCCACCCGGACGGCCGCGGTGGCCTTCCGGGCGTGCCGTCGCCCTGCTGCCACACCGCCTTCGAGCGCGGCACGGGCCCCCTGACCGGATGGCGTGACGGCGGCCGGCACCGCATGGCAGAGGGCCTCGCCGCGCGGCGAGGCCCTCTGCCATGCGGCGGGCGGGGTCAGGCGGTGCGGACGTCCTGCCGTGACACGGCGAGGTAGCCGACCAGCCCCAGAATGGCCACCGTCCAGGACAGCGTCACCGGACCGAGGCCCAGGTCCAGGCCGCCGCGCCTGGCCGGCAGGGCCATCCAGTCGGCGAGGGACGCGCCCAGCGGTCGGGTGATGACGTACGCCGACCAGAAGGCGGTCACCGCGCCCAGCAGGCGGGCGCGGTGCGCGACCGCCGGGACGCAGATCGCCACGGCGAACAGGGCGACCGAGCCCAGGTAGCCGAGGCCGATGGTCGCGGTGAGGTCGCCCGCGGCGGTGCCCAGCGCGAACGTGGCGAGGACGGCAGCCCAGTAGAAGAGTTCGCGGCGCCGGGTGCGGATGGAGTGGATGGACAGGGTGCGCTCGGAGGCGTACCAGAGGGCGAAGACGGCGGCCAGGGCGACCAGGAACAGCGGGGTGGACAGCGTGTACGGGACGCCGAGGCCCACGTGGAGCACGTCCGCGGCCATCGTGCCGAACACGCTGACCATGACGATCGCCGTCCAGTAGATCCAGGCCACGTACCGGCGGACGGCGAACTGGAGCACGAGGGACGCCGCGAACGCGAGACCGCCGAGGCCGACCGCCGGGATCGGGCCCAGCAGATGGGCCAGGAAGTCGGAGGCGGTCTCGCCCATGCCGGTGGTGAGGACCTTGATGATCCAGAAGTAGACGGTGACCTCCGGCACCTTGTTCGCGCCCTCGCGTATGCGCGCGCGTGCGTGGCCGACGGGCCGGTGGTCGAGGACGTGCTCTGTGCTCATGGCCCGCACCCTCGCACGCCCAACTGCCTTTTCCCCAGACCCCTTTGCCATTGCTTTGGGGCTTCTGGTGCAGCTGTTGCCACAGGTGACCGCGAGCCTGAACGCAACCTGAACGCGTCACGGAAACCCCTGGTCGGCGGCCTGACCAGCCTGATAGACAGGCGGGTCGGGCCGCCGCCGGGCTCAGTAGGTGAGGCCGACGTGCGCGAGTGCCTGCTTCAGCAGCACGCCGTGCCCGCCCGGCATCTCGCTCTGCACGGCCGGGGAGGCGGCCTCCTGTGGGCTGAACCACACCAGGTCCAGCGCGTCCTGCCGGGGGCGGCAGTCGCCGGTGACCGGGACGATGTAGGCCAGGGAGACCGCGTGCTGGCGCGGATCGTGGTAGGGCGTGATCCCGGCCGTCGGGAAGTACTCCGCGACGGTGAAGGGCTGGAGCGAGGCCGGGATCCGGGGGAGCGCGACCGGGCCGAGGTCCTTCTCCAGGTGGCGCAGCAGGGCGTCGCGGACCCGCTCGTGGTGCAGGACGCGGCCGGAGACCAGGGTCCGGCTGACCGTCCCGTCCGGGCCGATCCGCAGCAGCAGTCCGATGCTGGTCACTTCGCCGCTGTCGTCCACGCGCACGGGCACGGCCTCGACGTACAGGATCGGCATCCGGGCCCTGGCCATTTCCAGCTCGTCCGTGGACAGCCAGCCGGGCGTCGTCTCGGTCATGTCAGACATTGCTTGATCATACTTTCCGGGTGGGGCGTCCGCTGGGGTCGCGGGCCGGGTCGGATACGGGCGGTCCGTAGAGGCGCAGGGCGTTGTCGCGGCCGGTCCAGGTCGCGATCCGCAGGGCGTCGGGCAGGCTCAGCTCGTCGGCGTCGACACGGGCCTGGAGCAGGTCGGCCAGCCCCCGCCGGAAGCAGAGGGCGCCGAGGTGGTGGAATTCGGCCACCCCGTAGGCGTCGGAGCTGTACAGCAGTTTGCGGAACGGGGTGATCTCCAGCGCCTCCTCCAGCACCGCGCGGCAGCGGGCCGGGCCGGTGTGGTGCAGGGCCAGGCCCACGTCCAGGTACACCTGCTCGAACACCGCGGCCAGATAGGCGGCCTGGCGGTGGTAGGGCCAGCAGTGCAGCAGCAGGACCGGGACCGTGCCGGAGGTCAGGCGCAGCCAGTCGGTGAGCAGGGCCGGGTCGGCGTGGTGCAGCCGCAGGTCCGCGTCCCCGAAGCCGGTGTGCAGCTGCAACGGCAGGCCGAGGTCCACGGCGGTCCACAGCAGGTGCCGTACCAGGACGGGGTCGTCGAGACGGCCCCCGGCCGCCAGCCAGCGGTGGGCGGCCCCGGTCACCTCGGCTTCCGCCGGGCGCGCCGGGTCCAGGGCGAAGCCGGTGCGGTAGGCGGCCACCGACTTCACCGCCACCACGCCCGGCCGGCCGACGGCCTCCTCGGCGGCCGCACGGACCACGGCCGCGTACTCACCGGCCTCGACACCCCGCGCGGCCACCGCCTCCGCGACCTGCTCCAGGCGTACGACCTCGTGGGCGGCCGCGCCGGACGCCTCCGCCAGTTCGGCGGGGGAGGTGAGGGGGTGCGGGGCGTAGCCGGTGTCCACGAAGAACGCCTCGGCTCGCGCGGCGCGCAGGAAGCGGCGGTTGACCTCCTGCCAGCCCAGGGCCGAGCGGCGGGCCGCGTACTCGGCCGGGGGCGCGTGCCGGGGCAGGTCCAGCAGGGGTGCGCAGTGGCGGCGTACGGCCACACCGGCCGGTGTGTCGAAGGGCGACGTCCCGGGCCAGCTCCCGCCCTCGGTCAGCAGCGCGGCGAACTCCTCGCAGGTGAGGTCGGCCGTCACCGCGCCGTGGCAGTGGTGGTCCACCAACTCCAGCTCGGCGAGTGCCTCGTGGACTGCTCCCGGCGATGTCACGGTCAGTACACCCAGCGGTAGGCCGCCGCCACCCCTGCGTCGTCCAGGCCCTGGACGGCCGCCGCCTCACCGAGCCGTACGGCGGTCACCGCGTCCGCGAGGACCGGGCCCAGCGCGGCCCGCAGCACCTGGTCCGCCCGGAACTCCCGGACCGCCTCGGACAGCGACCGCGGCAGCCGGCGAACGCCGAGGGCCGCCGCCTCGTCCGTGCCGTACCGGGCCGGGTCGCCGGTGATCTCGTCCGGGAGGACGCGGGCGGAGGAGAGCCCGTCGAGGCCCGCGGCGATGACGCAGCCGAGGGCCAGATAGGGGTTGGCGGCCAGGTCGACCGGCTTCACCTCCAGGTTGGCTTCCTGGTCCCGGCGGCCCTTCGTACCGGTGATCACCCGCAGTGCGGCCTCCCGGGTCTCCCGGCCCCAGGCGGTGAACACCCCGGCCCACTGGGAGGGTCTGAGCCGCAGATGGCTGGCCGGGCTCGGTGCGGTGACGGCCGTCAGCGCGGGGAGGCGGGCCAGGATCCCGGCCGTGAAGGACTCCGCGCCGGGCGTCATGCCGTGCCGGCCCGCGCCGCCGGCGTGCAGGTTCGTACCGTCACGCCAGCAGGACAGATGGATGTGGCCGCCGTTGCCGACGCCCTCGGCGGACACCGCGGGCGAGAACGACACCCGCAGGCCGTGGCGTCCGGCGACCGCCCGGATCGTCTGCCGTACCAGCACGCTGCGGTCCGCCGCCGCCACCGGGTCCAGCGCGCCCACCGAGACCTCGAACTGCCCGGCCGCGTACTCGGGATGGAACTGGTCGACGGGCACGTCCTGGGCGGCGAGCGCGGCCAGCAGATCGGCGCCGTAGCCGCTCAGCCCGACCTGCCGGACCGCGCCGTACGCCGGGCCGGACACCGCCGGCACGAACTCCCCGGCGGGCGCCGAGTCGAGTCCCACCACCCACTCGACCTCGATCGCCGCCTTGAAGGCGAGGCCGTGCCGCTCTGCGGCGTCGGCGACGATCCGGCGCAGAAAGGTCCGGGCACAGCCGGGGTGCCGGGCGCCCTCCTGGGTGATCCGGTCCACCGGCGCCCATGCCCAGCCGGGCTGCCCGGCGAGTACGACCAGCTGGTCCAGGTCCGGATAGAGCCTGAGGTCGCCGTCCGGTGAGCCGAGGACGTCGGTGGTGACGACCGAGTCGTCGGCAAGGAAGGTGTCGAACACCGGGGACATGCCGACACCCCACGCCACGGCCGCCTCCAGCCGTGCCGTGGGGATCGTCTTCACCCGGCAGACACCGGCGGTGTCCACATGGGCCAGGACGATCCCGCGCACACCCCGAGCGGTGAGATCGGCCGTGAGCCCGGCGACCCGGCGCAGATCCTCCGGGCGCCCGCCGGGCACGGGATCGGCAAGGGTGGTCATACGTCCTCCTCGGCCATACGTCCTCCTCCGCGTCGGTCCGCCGTCCTCCGGCGTGGGCCGCCCGGTGCCGGCGTCAGGGTTTCACGGCCACGGCGCCGAACTGCGGCACCGCGGCGGCGGCCGCCCCGGCGCGCCACTGCGAGCACGGCACCAGGCCCGGCTCGAAGAGCTCCAGACCGTCCAGGAAGCCGGCGATCTCCGCGCGGCTGCGGGCGGTGATCGGCGGGGTGGCGTTGGCGTTCCAGAACTCCATCGCGGCCACGTTCCCCTCGCCGCCCACCTCGGCGTCGAAGGTCGGGTGGGTGAGGACGAGGTGGCTGCCCGGGGCCAGCGCCGCCACGAGCCGCCGCACGATGTCCCGGGCCTCTGCGGTGTCCAGGACGAAGTTCAGGATGCCGAGCATCATCAGCGCGACCGGCTGGTCCAGGTCCAGGGTCTCGGCGGCGCGCTGCAGGATGGTGTCGGGGTCGCGCACATCGGCGTCCAGGTAGTCCGTGACGCCCTCGGGGGCGCTGGTGAGCAGCGAGCGGGCGTGCACGAGCACGATCGGGTCGTTGTCGACGTACACGATCCGGGACTCGGGGGCGATCCGCTGGGCGATCTCGTGGGTGTTGTCGACGGTCGGCAGGCCGGTGCCGATGTCCAGGAACTGCCGCATCCCGCGCTCGGCGGTCACGAACCGCACCGCGCGGGCCAGGAACTCCCGGTCCGCGCGGGCCACCGCCCGGATTACCGGGAACATCCCCGCGACGTGCTCACCGACCCGCTGGTCGACCTCGTAGTTGTCCTTGCCGCCGATCCAGTAGTTCCACACCCGGGCGTTGTGCGCCACGGAGGTGTTCAGCTTCTCCGGTCCGGCCGTCGGGGACTGGCCCTCCGTCACGTCGCCGCCCTTCTGAAGGTTGCTCCTCAGCCGCCATTGTGCCGCCCGTTGATCGCGCTGTCTTGGGAAACGCGCACCGTGGGCGGTTCGGGGCGGCTCCGTGACGAACCGGCACAGGAGGGACCGGCTCCGGGACGTCCCGGCGCATGAGGAACACTGGACCGGTACGCCGTCCCCGACTGGAAGCAGGACATGCCCGCCACGCCCACGCCCCTCCTGGACCTCGCCGGCCCGGCCGCCGGGCCCGCCGGCATCCGGCTGATCGTCACCGACATGGACGGCACGCTGCTGGACGACGCCAAGCGGATTCCCGACGGGCTGTGGCCGGTGCTCGCCGAACTGCGCCGGCGGGGCGTGCTGTTCAGCCCGGCCAGCGGCCGCCAGTACGCCACGCTGGCCCGGCAGTTCGCGCCGGTCGCCGAGGGCATGGTCTTCATCGCCGAGAACGGCACGTACGTGGTCCGCGACGGCGTGGAGCTCAGCTCCGACATCCTTCGGCCGTCGGTGGCCGCGGGCATCGCGCGAACGGTGCGGCGGCTGGTCGCGGACGGGGTGGACGTCGGCGCCGTGGTGTGCGGCAAGCGGGCGGCGTACGTCGAGCGGACCGACGAGGCGTTCCTGGCGGAGGTGCGCAAGTACTACGTCGAGCACCGGGTCGTCGAGGACGTCACCGCCGTCGACGACGACGTGATCAAGGTCGCGCTGTTCGACTTCGGGTCCGCCGAGCACTCCACCGCGCCCGCTCTCGCCGGTTTCGCCGAGACGCACCAGGTCGTGGTCTCCGGCGAGCACTGGGTGGACGTCATGAACCGCACCGCCAACAAGGGCACCGCGCTGCGCGGCCTGCAGCGCGCCCTCGGGATCACGCCCGCGCAGACCATGGTCTTCGGCGACTACCTCAACGACCTGGAGATGCTGGACGCCGCCGACTGGTCCTTCGCCATGGCGAACGCCCACCCGGAGGTCGTCCGCCGCGCCCGCCACCTCGCGCCGTCCAACAACGACAACGGAGTCCTGCGCACCCTGTCCAGGGTCCTCGGGCTGTAGGCCGGCGGGGGGGCGGGCGGCACCCGCGTCCGCCGGGCCCCACGCCGTGGAGCGTGTCAGGGCTTGCGGCCCACCGCCCCGTACAGGGAGACGGGGCCCGCGCCGTCCGGGGCCTCCTCGCGCCGCCAGCCGTCGACCGGTACGACGCCCGGCTCCAGCAGGTCGAGTCCGTCGAAGAAGGCGGCCACCTCGTCCCGGGACCGCGCGACCAGGGTCACTCCACCCGCGGCGTACGCGGCGATGCCCTTCCGGACGTTCTCCGGCTCGAAGTCGGCCGTCATCGTCGACACCACCAGGCAACTGCCCGGCGCCAGGGCGTCCACCAGGGTGGCCACCACCTCGTGGGCGCCGTCCTCGTCGGCGACGAAGTGCAGCAGCGCGATCAGGGACAGGGCGACCGGACGGGTGAGGTCGAGGACATGGGCGGCCTGTTCGAGGATGGTGCGCGGGTCGCGGGCGTCGGCCTGCACGTACTCCGTCACGCCCTCGGGCGTGCCGCGCAGCAGTGCCCCCGCGTGGGCCAGCACGATCGGGTCGTTGTCGACGTAGACCACGCGCGCGTCGGGCGCCACCGACTGGGCGATCCGGTGCAGGTTCGGCTCGGTCGGTATGCCGGTGCCGATGTCCAGGAACTGGCGGACGCCGTCCTCGGCGAGCGCCCGCGTGGCCCGGTGCATGAACGCCCGGTTGGCGCGCGCGGCCCGCGGCGCGCCGCCCCCGTCCACCGCCGCGATCCGCCGGCCCAGTTCCTCGTCGACGGGGTAGTTGTCCTTGCCGCCCAGGAACCAGTCGTACACCCTGGCCGGATGCGGCCGCGTGGTGTCGATGTACGGCGCGGCCGGCTCGGTCCCCGTCACGTGCTGCTCCTTCGCTCCCGCCGAATGCGAGCAGCAGTCTGACACGATCATGCCGCGCGACGCAGACAGTCTTCGGCCACCTCCTTGTCGAGTGCGGCGCGCACCAACGCGGCCGCCAGCACGGCCGGTTCGGTGTTCCCGGCGAGCTCGGTGAGCCTGTCAGGGTCCTGCGGCAGGCCGAGCCGCCGCGCCCCGGAGAGCGCCTTGCCGTCCAGATAGGGGGCGACCTCCGGCCACACGCGCTGCGCCTCGCGCAGGAAGATGTCGGCGCCGGCCGGGCCGACCCCCGGCTCCTCCTGCAGAAGCCGCTTGAGTTCGCCGGTGTCGCCGTGCGCCTCCTCGTGCAGCCGGCGCAGGTCACCGGCCCAGCGGTCCAGCAACAGCTCGGCGCCGTCGCCGAGTTGGGTGGCGGTGCGCTCGTCGTAGCGCCGGTAGCCGCCTCGGCCGAGGGCGTCCACCCGCTGCTGCCAGTCGGCGTCGGCCATCCGGCGCGGGCTGTCGAGGTGGTCCTCGTGCAGCTCGCGCGCGGTGGCGACCGCGACCGAGGCGCGGATCCGGGCGCTGAGCAGCAAGGCCAGCACCAGCAGCCGGTACAGCGGCTGCGGGGTGTCCTTCAGGCGGATGCCCGCCTCCTCGGCGTAGGTCCGTCCGTGCGCGGAGAGCAGCTCGCGCAGGACGCGTTCGTCGCGGTTCACGGCTACGGCTTGAGCGGGTCGTGGCCCAGCGTCATCAGCCGGTGCCGCCGTCCGGTGTCCTCCGCCGCCGTCTCCGGCTCCGGCTCGTCCTCCATGTCCACGAGGTCGCCGACCGTGTCGACGACCTCGTGCATCACGCGGATGTCGTCGTCGGTGAGGTCGGTGCGGCGCTTCTGGAGGATGGCGAGGACATGCTGCCCGGTCGGCGTGCCCGCGTCCTCGGGCAGGGGCTCCGTGTCCTCGTGGGCGTCGCGGACCCTGAGCCAGGCCGCGAGTTCCGCCGAGGTCATGTTGACCACGCGGTGGAAGTCCTCCCACAGCGCTTCGGTTTCGAGGGCGTCGGCCATGGGTCTCCCCTTCCGTGCGGGGGTGTCGTGCTAGCTGGAGGCGTTGTCGCGGGGGTGGTTCTCGGCCTCGAACATCCAGCGCTGTTTCTCCAGGTCCGCGGTGATGGAGATCAGCAGGTCCTGGGTGACCGGGTCGGGCTTCTCCGTCGCCACGATCCGCTCGCGCAGCCGGGCGACCGCCGTGCCGAGCGCCGACACCATCAGCTCCACGACCTCGGTGTCGCGCAGCCGGCCGTCCTTGGTGCCGGGCAGTGCGAAGGTCGCGGCGACGGTCTCGGGCCGGCCGTCAGGGGCCACGCCCAGCGCGGCGGCGCGCTCGGCGACCGTGTCGGAGTGGGCGCGGGCCGTCGCGACCACCTCGTCGAGCTGGAGGTGGATCGACCGGAACCGCGGGCCCACGACGTTCCAGTGCGCCTGCTTTCCGATCAGCGACAGTCCGAGCAGGTCCACCAGGGTCTCCTGCAGGGCGGTCCCGGTGACGCCGAGCGCCTCCTCGGGCAGCGTGCTCCTCAGCACCGTCATGCTGTGTCCGTCCCCTTTCGCCAGTTGCGTACGGTCGTGTCCGACAGGGCGGGTGCCCAGCGTCCGGGGGAGCAAACAGGCCTGATCAGCGGGGTAGCGACCGGTCCAGGAAGCCGATGACCTCGGCGAACGCCTGCTCCTTGACCGTCTCGTGGAACACCTCGTGCCGCGCGCCGGCGAAGATCCGCTCGGCCGGCCGGCCACCGGCGAGCCGCTCCACGCCGACCCGGCTGCCGGGCAGCGGCACCAGCCGGTCGTCGTCCCCGTGCAGCCACAGCAACGGCAGCGGCCCGATGTCCCCGCCGCGGGCCACCGTCTCCAGGGTCCGGGCGAACGCCTCCACCGTCGGCCGCTTCATCGGCCCGTGCCACACCAGCGGATCGGCGGCATAGGCGGCGCCGACGGCCGGGTCCCGGGAGAGCGCGGCCGGGCTGACCGGGACGTCCGGGATCTCCGGCAGGGCCAGCAGCCGCCCGGGCAGCTCCCAGGCGCCGATCACCGGGCCGGACAGGACCAGCGCGCTCAGTTCGCCGCCGTACCGCTGGGCGTAACGGGACGCGATCAGTCCGCCCATCGAGTGGCCGATCAGGACGAGCGGCAGGCCGGGGTGCGCGGAGCGGGCCAGGCCGGCCACCCGGTGCACGTCGGTGACCACGTCCTCGAAGTCCTCGATCACCACGCGCTCCCCGGCCGATCTGCCGTGGCCGACGTGATCGGGGCCGTACACCGCCGCCCCGTGCCCGGTGAGGACGGCGGCGAGCTCGTCGTACCGGCCCGCGTGCTCGCCGTACCCGTGCGCGACCAGGGCCAGGTACCGCGGTGCCGGGTGCGGCCACTCGCGTACGGCGATCGGGCCGCGGGTGCCGTCGAGGGTGTGCTCGCGGACGTGGGGCATGTCTCCTCCGGCGGGCTCGGTGAGGGTCGGGGGGATCTTCCCAGCGGGCCGGTCGGAGGTCTATAGTCCAAAACTAGCAGTGCTAATTAAGTGTCCTCGTGTGGTCCGCTGATCGACAGTGTCGTAGATCAGTCGTACGTCAGGAGTCGAAGCCGTGCGTCCCGTCCACTTCGCGGCCGCCCGCCGCACCCCCATCGGCAAGCTGCGCGGATCCCTGTCCGCCGTCCGGCCCGACGACCTGGCGGCGACCGTGATCCGCCACCTGGTGGCCGAGGTGCCCAGGCTCGACCCGGCCCGGATCGACGACGTCTACTGGGGCGCGGCCAACCAGGCCGGGGAGGACAACCGCAACGTCGCCCGCATGGCCGCGCTGCTCGCGGGACTGCCCGAGTCCGTGCCCGGCGCCACCGTGAACCGGCTGTGCGCCTCCGGCCTCGAAGCGGTCACCACCGCCGCCCGCACCATCGCCGCCGGCGAGGCCGACATCGTGATCGCGGGCGGCTCGGAATCCATGAGCCGCGCCCCCTTCGTGCTGCCCCGCCCCGACGAGGCCCTCCCGCAGCGCATCGAGACCTACGACACCCGGCTCGGCTGGCGCCTGGTCAACCCCGCGATGAAGGACCTGCACGGCCTGCTGGCCATGGGCGAGACGGCCGAGGAGGTGGCCGAGCGGTACGGCATCTCCCGCGACCGCCAGGACGCGTTCGCCCTGCGCAGCCACCAACTCGCGGCCGCCGCACGCAAGGACGGCCACTTCGACGACGAACTCCTGCCCGTGGAACGTCCGGACGGTGTCGTCGTCGAGCAGGACGAGTGCGTCCGCGAGGACACCTCGCTGGAGAAGCTGTCGAGGCTGAAGCCGGTCTTCCGCCAGGGCGGCACGGTCACCGCGGGCAACGCCTCGCCGATGAACGACGGTGCGGCCGGGCTGCTGCTGGTCAGCGAGGAGGCCCTGAACGAGCTGGGTCTGGAGTCCCTGGGCCGCTATGTCGCGGGCGCCTCCGCCGGGGTCCACCCCGACGTGATGGGCATCGGCCCGGTGCCCGCCACCCGCAAGGCGCTGGACCGGGCCGGCTGGGACGTCGCCGACCTCCAGGAAGCCGAGTTCAACGAGGCGTTCGCCGCGCAGGCACTCGCCTGCGTCGACCAGCTGGGCATCGATCCCGACCTGGTCAACCCGACCGGCGGCGCCATCGCCCTCGGCCATCCCCTCGGCTGCTCGGGCGCCCGCATCCTCACGACGCTGCTGCACCGGATGCGGCGCACGGGCGCCGGGCGGGGCCTGGCGACCATGTGCGTCGGGGTGGGCCAGGGCAGCGCGGTGCTGGTCGAGAGGCACTGAGACGTCTTCAACGGGGGCTCCCCGCAAGGGGACCCGGTAGCACGAGCCGCAGCAAGGAAACGGAGCAGCACTCCATGGCAACCCTGTCCGTCGCCAGCATCCTCGCCGAGAACGCCAGGCGACGTCCCGGCAAGACCGCCCTCGTCGAAGGCGAACTGCGGCTCACCTTCGGCGAGGTGTGGCGGCGGTCCCTCGCCCGGGCGGGCGCGCTCACCGCCCTCGGCGTACGGCCGGGGGACCGGGTCGCCCTCATGGCGCCCAACACCGCCGAGTTCCCCGTCGCCTACTACGCGATCGCCGCGGCCGGCGCCGTCGTCGTACCGGTGCATCTGCTGCTGTCGGCCGGTGAGGTCGGGCACGTGCTGCGGGACAGCGGGGCGACCCTGCTGCTCGTCCACCCGGCCCAGGCGGAGACCGGACGCGCCGCCGCCGGGGCCCTGGGCGTCCGGGTGGTCACCCTGGGCGCGGAGTTCGACGAGCTCGCGGCCGACGCCGAGCCGCTCCCCTCGTACGTCACCCGCGCGGCCGACGACCCTGCGGTGATCTTCTACACGAGCGGGACGACCGGCGTGCCCAAGGGCGCCGTGCTCAGCCATTTCAACCTCGTGATGAACGCGACCGTCAACGCCTTCGACGCCAACGACATCCGCGCCGACGACATCGCCCTCGGCGCACTTCCCCTGTTCCACGCCTTCGGCCAGACGGTGTCGCTCAACTCCACCTGGCGGGCGGGCGCCACGCTCGTGCTGCTGCCCCGCTTCGACGCGGCCCGCGCCATCGAGCTGATGGCCGCGGAAGGGGTGAACACCTTCCACGGGGTGCCGACCATGTACGTCGCGCTCGTGGCCGCGGCGACGCACGCGGACCGGCTGCCCGAGCTGCGGGTCTGCGTCTCCGGCGGGGCCTCGCTGCCCGTCGCCGTACTGGAGCGGTTCGAGGACGCCTTCGGGGCCAGGATCTACGAGGGGTACGGGCTGTCGGAGACCTCGCCGACGGCCACCGTCAATCAGCCCGTCTTCGGCACCAGGGCCGGCACCATCGGCCACCCGCTGTGGGGCGTCGACGTGGAGATCGCCCGCGCCGAGGTGGAGGGCCGCATCGAGCTGCTGCCGCCCGGCGAACTGGGCGAGGTCGTCATCCGCGGCCACAACGTCTTCTCCGGCTACCTCGGCCGGCCCGAGGCCACCGCCGAGGCCCTGGTCGACGGCTGGTTCCGCACCGGCGACCTCGGCACCAAGGACGACGAGGGCTTCCTCACGATCGTCGACCGCAAGAAGGACGTCATCATCCGCGGCGGCTACAACGTGTACCCGAGGGAGGTCGAGGAGGTCCTGATGCGCCACCCCGGCGTCGCCCAGGTCGCGGTCATCGGCCTGCCCGACGAACTGCACGGCGAGGAGGTGTGCGCCGTCGTCGTCCCGGCACCGGGAGCCGCGCCCGACGCCACCGTGATCACCGAGTGGTCCAAGGAACACCTCGGCCGGCACAAGTACCCACGGCGCGTGGAGTTCGCGGAGGCGCTGCCGCTCGGCCCCAGCATGAAGGTGCTGAAGCGGGAACTCCGGACGCAGTACGCAGGACGGTCGTAGCGGGCGCCAGGGATCACCAGGCGAGACGGTGCTTACGCCGGAGGCTTGTCCGGACATAACATCGGTCCCCGCATGAACACGATGACGCTCTGGCACATATCCGGCTGGGAGTTCGCCGCGCTCGCCTTCGCGGCCCTGCTCGTCGGCTTCTCCAAGACAGCGGTGAGCGGGGCCAACACGGTGAGCCTCGCGATCTTCGCGGCCGTCCTGCCGGCCCGCGCCTCCACCGGCGTGCTGCTTCCCGTCCTGATCGCCGGTGATGTGCTCGCCGTCCTCACCTACCGGCGGCACGCCCACTGGCCCACCCTCTGGCGGCTGTTCCCGGCCGTCGCGGCCGGTGTCGTGGTCGGCACGCTCTTCCTGATGTGGGCCGACGACGGGATCGTACGGACCTCGATCGGCGCGATCCTGCTGCTCATGGCCGGCGTCACGCTGTGGCGCCGGCGCCGGGCGGACAGGGAGGACGCGGCCGGCGAGCCGGACGGGGTGACGAGCCGGTCGGGCCGGATGAAGGCGCGCTCGTACGGGGTGCTCGGCGGGTTCACCACGATGGTCGCCAACGCGGGCGGCCCGGTGATGTCGATGTACCTGCTCTCCGCCGGATTCCGCAAGCTCGGCTTCCTCGGCACCTCCGCCTTCTTCTTCCTGATCGTGAACGTGTCCAAGGTGCCGTTCAGCGCGGGACTCGGGCTGATCGACGGGCGTTCGCTGCTCCTCGACGCCGCACTCGCGGTGTTCGTCGTGCCCGGTGCGCTGTTCGGCAGGTGGGCTGTGAAGAGGATCAACCAGCGACTCTTCGAACAACTCGTGATCGCGGCGACGATCGTGGGCGGCGTACAACTGCTACTGCGCTAGCCCCAGCAGCGCCGGAAGGTCCGCGAAGGAGTCCAGGACATGGTCGGGGGTGCCGCTCGCGCCCTGAAGCGTCTCCTCCTGGAACTTCCCCGTCCGCACCAGCACCCCGGTGAGCCCGGCCCGCTGTGCCGCGAGCACGTCCGACTCCACGTCGTCGCCCACCATCAACGCCTGCCCGGCATCGGCGCCGAGCCGGGCCAGCGCCGCCTCGAAGAACGCCGGTGACGGTTTGCCCGTCACCTCCGCCTCGATGCGGGCGGCCTTCTCCAGCCCGGGCAGAAAGGCCCCCGAGTCGAGCTGCAGCCCCGCGTCCGTCCGCCAGTACAGGTTGCGGTGCATGGCTACCAGCCGCGCACCCCGTTGCAGGTGCCCGAACGCCCGGTTGAGCGCCGCGTAGTCCCAGTCCGGCCCGGCTCCGCCGAGGACGACCACCTCGGCATCGTCGTCCACGAGGGTGACGTCACCGAGGTCCTCCGCGATGTCCCCGCTGTTGAGCAGCGCACAGCGGGCGCCCGGGAAGTGCTCGGCCAGATGGGCGGCGGTGACCGAGGGCGCGGTGAGGACGTCCTCGGCGCTCACGTCGAAACCGGCCTCGCCCAGCGTCCCGGCGATCGACGCCCGGGTCCGCGACGTCGTGTTCGTCACCAGCGCCACACCGAGTCCGGCCGCGCGGATGCCCCGCAGCGCCTCCACCGCACCGGGCAGTGGCCGCCAGGAGACGGTGAGGACGCCGTCGATGTCGACGAGGACGGCACGCACGGATTCCATGACCTCCATGACCCAGACCGTAGCGACCCGCACGGCGGTTCGGCCCGTACGACCTCGTACGCTCACCCCTATGCCCGCGCACGTCCTGATCCTCGGCGGCACCACCGAGGCCCGCCGCCTCGCCGCCGACCTCGCCGGCCGGCCCGGAGTCCGGGTCACCACGTCCCTGGCCGGCCGGGTCGCGCGGCCGGGCGCGGTGGCCGGCGAGGTGCGGACCGGCGGCTTCGGCGGAGCACGGGGCCTGGCCGACTGGCTGCGCGCCCACCACGTCGACGCCCTGGTCGACGCCACCCATCCCTTCGCCGAGGCGATCACCGCCAACGCCGCCCGGGCGGCGGCGGCCACCGGAGTGTCGGCCGTGGTGCTGCGCCGCCCCGGCTGGCGGCCGGGCCCCGGCGACCACTGGTACGACGTCCCCACCCTGTCCGCAGCCGCCGGGGCGCTGCCCGGCCTCGGCCGCCGGGTCTTCCTCAGCACCGGACGCCTGGGCCTCGCGGCCTTCGCCCACCTGACCGGCCTGCACTTCGTCGTCCGCTCGGTGGAGCCGCCCGAGCCGCCCGTGCCGCCGGACACCGAACTGGTCCTCGCGCGCGGCCCGTTCACCGTGGCCGAGGAGACCGAACTGCTGCGCGTCCACCGGATCGACGTCCTCGTCACCAAGGACAGCGGCGGCGACGCGACGGCCGCGAAGCTCACCGCCGCAAGGGAACTCCGGCTGCCCGTCGTGGTCGTACGCCGCCCGCCGCTCCCGCAGGGTGTGACGGCGGTGCCCGACGTGGCGGGCGTACTGGAGCGGCTCGGTCTCAGCCGCGGGTGAGGACCGACTCCCGGAGTCGGCCGACGGCGCGCAGCGTCTCGTCCCGGTGCTCGGCGCGCTTGATCCGGGCCGGGAGGCGGGCGGCCAGGGTCATCTTCCGTCCGGTGTCGCACCGGTGGCCGCGCTCACGCGGGGCGGCGCCCGCGTGCCGCCGGATCAGACCGAGGTGCCGCAGGCCGTAGGTCCACAGCGGGCCGTGCCGGGTCTCCCGCCGGAGCCACAGGCGGGCGCCGGAGCACGGGTCCGCGGCCGGTCCCCGCGATCCCCCGCACAGGCCGATGCCCCGCCTCGCCCACGTCCGGGGACGGACCACAGGACCGGCGGACCGTCAGACGTCGCCGGGATTCCGGCGCAGCAGATACGTGTCCATGATCCAGCCCTTGCGCTCGCGCGCCTCGGCCCGCACCCGCTCGATGCGCGGGCCGGCCTCGGCGATCGGGCCGGAGACCAGGATCTCGTCCGCGGTGCCGATGTACGCGCCCCAGTAGATGTCCATGTCCTCCCCGGCGTACTGCCGGAAGGCCTGGTGCGCGTCCAGCATCACGACCACGTCGTCGACGCCCTCGGGGAATCCCTCGGCCAGCCGCCGCCCGGTGGTGATCTGCACCGGGCGGGCCACCCGGTTCAGGCCCGTGCGATGGCGGGCGACCAGCGCCGAGACGCTGCTGATGCCCGGTACGACGTCGTACTCGAAGGCGACCGCGCCGCGCGCCAGCACTTCCTCCAGAATCCCGAGCGTGCTGTCGTACAACGCGGGGTCGCCCCACACCAGGAAGGCGCCGGTGCCGTCCTCGCCCAGTTCCTCGGCGATCAGCCGCTCGTAGATCCCGGCGCGGGCGCTGCGCCAGTCCTCCACCGCCGGCGAGTACGCCGCCCCGCCCGCCTTGCGGTCCCGCTCCGGGTCACGGGCCTCCACCACCCGGTACGACCCCTCGGGCAGATGGGCGTCCAGCATGTCCCGGCGGAGATCGGTCAGATCGCTCTTCACCTCGCCCTTGTCGAGCAGGAAGAACACGTCCGTGCTCCGCAGCGCCCCGACGGCCTGCAGGGTGAGCTGCTCGGGGTCGCCCGCGCCGATACCGATGACATGAATCTTTCGCACGCCCCGAGTCTGCCGCATACCACTGACAGCCCGTGCACCGCGTCCGCACGCACGGCGACGGGGGCCGGTCGGCAGGCCTCCCGGTCCGCCCGTCAGGGGCCGAGCCGGGGTGCTGCCTCCCCGGCGTCCACGGGCCCGTGCCCGCCCTCCAGCCGCCCGGCCAGCCCCTCCGCCCACCGGACCAGCCCGCCGAGATCGATCCCGTACGGTCGGTCCTCGCCCCGTTCCGTCTCCCACTCCACCAGCGCCCCGGCGCCCCGGCGCAGCAGCCGTGCCCCGCCGACGGCGTTCCCGCGCGCCGCGTGCGTGAGCCCGACGGCCAGCTGGGCCAGCCCCCGCCACAAGGCGCGTTCTTCCTCGGGCCCCGACTTCCAGGCGTCCTCGAACACCTCGTGCGCGTGGAACGGCCTCCCGGCGTCCAGCAGCGTCTGGGCCTCGGCGACCGTCTCCTCCGGCGCCCGTACGACACCCTCCGGCTGCCGGGGGACACCCTCCGTGCCGTAGGGCAGGGGCCGGCCGAGCCCGTCCCGGGGCCGGGCGTTGCGCGCCCGCCCCTGCGTGTCCCGGTCCCTGGCATCCGAAGCACCCGCACTCGTCATACGGCCGATTGTCCCCCGTTCACCGCCGGGCCCTCTTCGGCCCACCCCCGGACGTGGGGTAAAGTGCTGTTCGCGCGATCACGCGGGTCACCGCGAGTGAGTGCATCGGGACGTGGCGCAGCTTGGTAGCGCACTTGACTGGGGGTCAAGGGGTCGCAGGTTCAAATCCTGTCGTCCCGACTTGCGGATACGCAGGTCAGGGGCTGCTTCGGAGGTCACGGAGCGGCCCCTCGATCATGTCCGGGGATCGATGGGGACGGTCCGGTGGACCGGTGGGACGGTCCCGGGACCGGCGGAACGGTCCGGGAGCGGCACGCGGGCCGGTGCGCTCAGCCGGCGTGGGAGCGGATCAGCCGGATGGCCAGCTGTGTGCGGTCGCGCAGTCCCAACTTGCGCAGCACGGACACGAGATGACTCTTGACCGTGGCCTCGCCGACGTGCAGGCAGGCGGCTATCTCGGCGTTGCTGCAGCCCTCGGCCACCAGCCGTGCCACCTCCCACTGACGCGGTGTCAGGCCGGCCGGAGCGTCTGCCGGGACGTCGGTCACCGGAGATCCGGGTGTCGTGTCCGGCGCCGGGCGACCGAGCAACCCCAGGACCACGTCCACGGCCTCGGCGCCGAGCACCGCGTCACCGCACGCCGCCGCCCGGACCGCGTCCCGGATCCGGTCGGGCCGCGCCAGCCGCGGGAGGCAGCCGCGGGCCCCGGCCAGCAGCAGGGCGGGCACGTCCGTCGGCTTCTCCGTGAGGACCACGGGCCGGGCGCGGAGCCGGCACAGCGCCCCGACCAGTTCGGGGACGCAGGCACCGGGGCCGGGATCGCCGGCCAGGACCACGTCGGGGCGCAGCCCGGCCGCAAGCTCGAGCGCCCCGGCCGCCGTTGCGGCTTCGCCGGCCACCATCAGGCCGCGGCTCGACTCCAGGACGGTACGCAGACCGATCCGGTACAGCTCGTGGCTCTCGCACACGAGCACCTTCACGACGGCTCGGGCCGCAGGACCCGGCCGGTGGTGGAGCAGCGGGACGAGCGGTGTCCGGGGTGGCACGGCCGTGCGGGCCCGTGCCGGAGCGGAGCGGGCGTTCTGACTGGGCAGCGTCTGCATGAGCGTCCCCCGGAAGTCGCGGAATTCTCGTTCGATTCCTCCGGTCCGATGACCGGCTATCGAACAGATCCGTTGTATCCGCGAGGTCTTAACCGCCTCTGAAGCACAATCCGGGCGGACGGAATGCGGCATCCGGCCTTTGTTCACCGGTGCGTGCGGTTGCTCTTCAGTAGGGGGGCTAATCGAACGTCGGCTTGGCCGAGTTCGAACCTCTCCGCGAGCGGGCCGAGGCAGAAGATGTCGAAGAGGCCGATCGAGTCCCACTCGGGGACGCCGTCGTCGGCGCGTTCCTCGGCCGCCGACGCCGGTCCCGGTGCCGCGTCCTCGGTGGCCGGCCCGCGCACCGAGTGCGGGACGACGCGGTCGGCAAAGGCCTCGCGGCCTGCAACGTGGGCGGCCATGGCGCTCCTTCGGCACGTGGGACGGGCGGGGACGGGGTGCCGACGAAGCGGGTCGGCCCAGCGCTCGTCAAAGGTATGCCGCCCAGATCAAGACGTCTTCCTGCCAAAGTTTGAAAACGGCCGATAATACCTGCGTTTGAATCATGGGTGCGTGATGCACCCTCCGGATGAGGAGGCCCGTCCTCCGGTGTTCCCCGCTCCGGCCGCCGGACCGGGGCGCCGGGCGGGTCCCTCGCGAAAACAGCGACATCTGGACAGGAAGAGCCTGTTCGTGATGGCCTGATGGCAGAAGCGACCGGACGGCTCCAGTCATTGCCAAGTTTTTACTTGCTCAACGGAGCTTTTGAACCCGGTGAAATCTTCGTCTCACGGTACGCGTGTATGTTGGGTGCGCCGCTTGGCGTATACCAGTTCGACGGGGCGACCATCGAAGTTCGGTCATGCGTCCGGTGGTTCGCATAGTGGGCCACAAACGGGGGGGTTTGTGACGGATCTGCGGAAACCAGGTTCGGCTGAACGGCAGACGGTGAGAACGGCGGAGTTGGCCCGGCTGACGCAGCTGGTGCGATCCGCGATCGAACGCGGACACGGTGTCGTGGAGTTATTGGGAGATCCCGGCAGCGGCAAGACGCGGTTGCTCGACGCGGTCGCGCGCGATGCCCGGCGCAGTGGCGTCTGGGTGCTCCGGGCCCGCTGCTCCGTCGCCGAGGGTGATGTGGCGTTCCACCCCTTCCTCCAGGCCCTCAACGCCTGGACGGTCTCGCCCGACGGGAACCGGGACGACGAAGCGATCGGCAGGGCCCGGGCGTTGACGCGCGCCCTGGGCGAGTGCATCGGATCGGCGGAGGAGATTCCGCCGTGGGACTTCTTCTTCGAACAGCGCCGACTGCTGTCCGAGTGTCTGGCCTCGGCCCCGGCCGGCGGTCTGCTGGTGCTCGACGACGTGCAGTGGGCGGACGCCTGGTCGATCAAGTTCCTTGAGATACTGATCCGTTGGCCGCTGGAGGAGCCGCTGGCGATCGCCGTGGCGTACCGGCCGAGACAGAGCCCGGTCACCCTCCGGGCGGCTCTTCAGGAGGGGCACGACCTGGGCTACGCGTCGACCGTCCACCTCGACCCCCTGACCATCCGGCAGTGCGCGGTCATGCTGGACGAGGACCCGGCCTCCCCGGAACTGGCGCGCCTGCACCGGGAGGGCGAGGGCAACCCGCTGTACGTCGTGGCCCTCGCCGAGAACGAGGCGCCCCGGCCGGGCAACTCGGAGGCGTGGGCGTACGGCCCGCTCGGCGCCCGGCTGCTCACCGAGCTGACGCGGCTCGACAGCGACGCGCGACTGGTCGCGCATGCCGCGTCGGTGCTCGGCGAGACGTTCGACGCCTCGATCGTCGCGGCGGTCGCCCAGATCGACCTGGAGACCGCTGCCCGGGCGCTGGGCGAACTGCGCCGGCACGACGTGGTCCGGCTGACGGACAACGGCATGCTGTCCTTCCGGCACCCGCTGGTCAGGCACTGCCTGTACGGCTGTACGGGCGCGTGGTGGCGCAGTGACGCGCACCGCCGTGCCTTCGCCCACCTGACCACCCGGGGGGAGTCCGCAATGGAACTCGCCCCGCACATCGAGGGGGCGGGGGCCGAGGACGTCGCCGCCGTACAGACGCTGATCGCGGCCGCCGACACCGCCCTGCACTCCGGCAAGCCGGACCTCGCCGCCCGCTGGCTGGTCGCGGCACTGCGCTCGCAGCGCATCCTCGGCGGCGGCGCCGGCGGTGCGCAGGTCGGTACCGGGGTGTGGCGCGGAGTGCTCCAGGCCATCGCGGCGAAGGGCGACCGCGAGCGGGTGCTCTCGGTCGGCACCGAACTGCTCACGGCGTTCGACGAGGACTCCGGCGGTACCCGGGTCAACGTGGCCGCCACCATGGCCTGCCTCCAGGCATCGCTCGGCGACGTCGACAGCGGACGGGCCCTGATCGCCTCGCAGGAGGCGAGGCTCGTCAAGAGCGATCCCGCGGCCGCCGCGGTGAGCCACGTCTTCGGCCAGTTGGTCAACCTCCTGGCGGGGGTGGTCCCCGACCGTTCCGAGGTGGAGGGGCTCGCGCGCTGGCTCGGTGACGCCGGCCCCGTCGAGGCCTTCGGCATCCAGGCCATCCGGGCGCTGTGCGCGGTCTTCGACGGTGACATCGAGGCCGGGCGGCGGCTGCTCGCGGCCTGTACGCAGGCCCTGGTCGGCTGCCCGGCCCCCAGCCCGGACACCATCGGGCTGGCCGAGTTCCTGATCGCCATGGCCTGGGCCGAAGCACTGGTGGGGCATTACGGCGCGGCCCAGACGCACGCCCAGGAGGCACAGGCGGCGCTCCACAAGACCGGTGACACGCACCAGTCGGCGCTGGTGCTGACGCTGTTGAGCTACGTCCACTACCAGGCGGGCCGGCTGCCGGACGCGTTCGACACGGCGCAGCAGGCGCACGCCGCGGCGCGGGGCATCGGGAGACAGGACTACGCCGCCGCGGCGGACGCGCTCATGGCCGCCGCGTCCGCACGGCCCGGGGAGCACGTGCCGAGGCCCGAGGGCGCCGACGACCCCGCCGACGAGAACTTCTGGGGGCCCGTCACCTCCATCCTGCGTGCGGAGGCGGTCCTCGCCGCCGGGGACAGCGCCGGGGCACTGGACGTCCTCCTGCCGTGGGAGACCGCATGGAGACGCTCGGGGCCCGCGAGGGTGCACGAGGCCCGCGGCTACGAACTGCTCGCCGCGGGGGCGGGGGCCCTCGGGGACCAGGCGAACGCCGAGCGATGGGCGGCGCGCGCCGCGGACGTGGCGGCGGCGGTCGGACTGCGGGAGTCGCGCGGGCACGCGCTGTTGGCCCGCGGGCATGCGCTGCAGGCCGCGGAGGCGGAGCCGTACTACCAGGCGGCCTGGGAGGTGCTGGGCGGTGACGGGCCGGCCAGGGCACGGGCGAACGCGCTGGCCGCCGGGACGGAGGGCCGGGGCCGGACGGGAGAGAGCGCCGGTCCGGGCAGGGAAGCCGCCGTACAGGAGCCGGCCGGACTGCCGGTACGCGACGACGAGGGGGCGCCACTGGTGTCCCTGACCACGCGTGAGCGGGAGGTCGCGCGGCTGGCGGGGGAGGGGCTGAAGACCAAGGACATCGCCACCAGGCTCGGAGTGAGCCCGCGGACGGTCGACGCCCATCTGGCCCGGATCTACAGCAAGGTCGGCGTCCGTACCCGGGCCGAACTCGTCCGGAAGGTGTTCTTCACGGACTGAGCCGCTCCGCACGCCGCCTCCGACCGCATGCGTGCGCGTCCCGCGCCGCACCCTCGCTGCGCACGCGATGGCCCGTCCCCGGACGGGCCATCGCCCTTTCGTCCGGGTGTGCTCCCGTCGTGCTTGGCCGACCGATTCCCGCCACCTCCCGGGCGCGCGCGATGCGACAGGGGGTGATTCGTCACCCCACGTTTGATTCTGCACCTCGGACCGACCGATCGTCAAGACTGTGGGGAGGAAGCGGAGGGATCTGTCGGACCGGCGACGAGGGCCGCGTGCTCCCGGATCTTCGTCGTCAACCTGCCCTGGAAGAAGGCGCTTTCGGTCGGTGGACCGGCGACGGCTGTGCGGGCGGCACGTGCTGTCTGCCCCTCTACCTACCGAGCGATCGTCAAGTATGCTGAGGGAAAGGAGGAGGGACTGTGAGGGAGAGGGACGGGAACGGCACGAAGGCGCGGATTCTCGAGATCGCCCGGGAACTGATGGCGAAGCAGGGGTACGCGGGCACCTCGATCGCGCACATCGCCAACCAGCTGGGCACCAGCAAGGCGGGGATCTACTACCACTTCAAGTCCAAGGAGGAGATCCTGGACGCCCTGCTGACCAAGCCCGTCCTGGCCTACGCCGACATCGCCGAGCGCGCGGCGCAGGGCGCCCCGCCCGAGGAACTCCTCGGTGCCATCATCGACCTGACGCTCGAGCTGAAGGCGTTCGCCGGATTCCACGACGATCCGTCCGCCCTCCATGCCCTGAGCGAGAACACCCGCCAGGCGGACATCGTGAGCAAGCAGGCGCGGATCATCGACGCGCTCGCCGGCCCCGGCGCCTCGCAGGCCGCCCGCGTCCGCGCCCGCTCGGCCTTCAGCGTCGCCAGCGACGGAACCGCGGGGGTCGAGGCGGCCAGCGCCTCCGGCCTGACCGCGGCGGACCGCGAGGAACTCCTGGCCGCAGCCCTGCGGGCACTGGAGCCGGTCCCCGTGCCGGCGCGCCCCTGACCGCAGCGGCCCGCGCGTTCTCACACCATCACCGGAGCCAACCGCACTCCGGCATCGGCAGCGTCCCGTACGGCCTGGCGCCGGTCGCGTATCCGGTCGGCAGGGGGGAGCTTCCGCTGTGCGCGGACCGGCGTACCACCTGGCACCACCCGGCACCCGGAACCGACTCGAGGGGCGCCACCCCCTCCCGGGCCGGCACCGGGAGGGCGTTCCCCGGGCGGACTTCGCAGACCGTGGCCGTCGGCCTTGGCCCGGGTCCCGCCGATCTGCCTGCCTGGGGCCGGGTTGCCGCTGTGGCCGGTGCCGGTGCGATCACGGAGCCCGTGTCGGTGCGAGGCGTGCGGTCCTTTTCCGGCCGTGCCGACCTGTTCCGGCCTGTCCCGGGCGGCCGGGGTTCGTCGGAAAACCCCCCTCCCATGGCGGTAATCGATCTACCTACGTCGCGGAGCCCGCGCTCATTACCTAGGTGAACGGTGATCGGTCACGGCTGGATCTTGTCGATCGGCCCGTTCGGACCGGTGACCGTCGTCACGGTGATGCGCCGCCACGGGGCGTGCGGCCGGCCGGGAGGGCATGAGGGACGGAGTTACGTCCGATATGCGGGCAGGGCGGTGCCGGGCACCGGGGAAGCCCGGGAAACCGGTAGGCGGATCTCGGCCACTCGGACATACGTAGGCGGTTTCTCCGATGTGTGAACCGGCGCCTTCAGCGAGGCTGAAGGCGTTCCCGATCGAGAGGGAAGTCAGCCCTTGTCGCCCGACCTCGTGAGGTATGCATGCGATTTGAGATTCTGGGGCCGCTCCGCGTTGCCGACGGCTCCCGAAAATTCACACTCAGCGCCCCGAAGATGGAGATGATGCTCGCGACCCTGCTGGTCGGAGCCGGACGTTTCATCAACAAGGAACAACTCATCAGCGAGCTGTGGGCGGGCGTGCCGCCCCGCCGCGCGGCCGCCGCCGTGCACGTGTACGTCTCACAACTGCGCAAGTTCCTGGTGTCGGCGGGGGACATCGAGGGACGCGCGATCGTGACACGGCCGGCCGGTTACCTCCTGAACGTCAAGCCCGGAGACCTCGATCTCCACGACTTCCGGGAGGCGATACGCAAGGGACACGCCCATCAGCAGGCCGCCGAGTACGAGGGCGCGCTGGAGGAGTTCGAACGGGCGCTGTCACTGGTCCGTGGCCAGGTGCTGGACGGCCTCGCCGAAGGACCCGTACTGGGTTCCTTCGCCACCTGGGTGGAGGAGGAGCGCCTGCACTGCCTGGAGGAGTCGGTGGAGGCGCGCGCCGCGCTCGGCCGGCACCGTGAGGTCGTCGGGCTGCTGTACGGCCTGATCGCCGATCATCCGCTGCGCGAGTCGTTCTACCGCCAGCTCATGCTCGTGCTGTACCGCTCGGAACGCCAGGTGGAGGCCCTGCAGGTCTACCGCACCGCCCAGCGGGTGCTGCGTTCCGAACTCGGCCTGGAGCCCTGCCGGTCCCTGCGGCGGCTGCACCAGGCCATCCTCACCTCCGACCGCGAGCTGGACCTGTCCATGGCGAGCTGAGCACGGTCGCGGGTTCCGGACCGGCGCGTGGCTCCGCCCGCGCCGATCATCATGTCCGCCCGTGGGCCCGGCGCCGCGCCGGGGACCGCGGGACGTTCCAAGAGAGGCTTGCCATGCGCATTCTCGCCGTCGGCGCAGCCGGTTTCATCGGCTCGCACTACGTGCGGAAACTCCTCACCGGTGGCTTTCCGAGCATGCCGGACGTCCATGTCACCGTCTTCGACAAACTGACGTACGCCGGGAATCCGGAGAACCTGGCCCCTGTCCGTACGCTCCCCGGGCTGGAGTTCGTCCGGGGCGACATCTGTGACACGGGTCTGCTGACCGAGGTGATGTCCGGGCACGACGCGGTGGTCAACTTCGCCGCGGAGACCCACGTGGACCGCTCCATCAACGGCTCCGTCGATTTCGTACGCACCAATGTCCAGGGCACCCACTCGCTGCTGGAGGCGGCCCGGGCCACCCGTGTCCCCCGGGTGGTGCACGTCTCGACGGACGAGGTCTACGGATCCATCGACGAAGGCTCCTGGACCGAGGAGAGCCCGCTGCTGCCCAACTCCCCCTACGCCGCGTCCAAGGCGGGCGGTGACCTGCTGGTCCGGGCCTTCGCACGGACCCACGGGCTCGACGTCAGCATCACGCGGTGCAGCAACAACTACGGCCCGTACCAGTATCCCGAGAAGGTCATCCCGCTGTTCGTGACCAGCCTGCTGGAAGGCGGCACGGTCCCGCTCTACGGGGACGGCCTCAACGTCCGGGACTGGCTGCACGTCGACGACCACTGCCGCGGCATCCAGCTCGTCCTGGAACAGGGGCGCCCCGGCGAGGTGTACAACATCGGAGGCGGGGAGGAGCTGACGAACTTCCAGCTGACCAGGATGCTCCTGGACGCCTGCGGAGCGGGCCCCGAGCGCATCCGCAAGGTGGCGGACCGGCCCGGTCACGACCGCCGGTACTCCCTGGACGACGGCAAGCTGCGCGGCCTGGGCTACGCACCGCAGGTCCCCTTCCGGCAGGGCCTCGCCGACACCGTCGAGTGGTACCGCGCCCATCCGGACTGGTGGCGGCCGTTGCGCGGCGCGCACGCCGCGGCCGGCTGAGCACCACCGCCGGCGGACGCGTCCGCCGGCCCAGTCGAGATCCACCATCAGCGAGGAGAGTGTCCACATGCGCGGAATCATCCTGGCGGGAGGGACGGGCAGCAGGCTGCGCCCCATCACCGCCGTCTCTTCCAAACAGCTGCTCCCCGTCTACGACAAGCCCATGGTCTACTACCCCCTGTCCGTGCTCATGCTCGCCGGGATCCGCGAGATCCTGGTCATCAGCAACCCCGAGTACCTCGACGACTTCCGTCAACTGCTCGGGGACGGCAGCCAGTTGGGCATCGACATCGGCTACGCCCCGCAGGACCGGCCGCGCGGCCTCGCCGACGCGCTGCGCGTGGGGCGCGACTTCATCGGTGACGAGCAGGTCGCCCTCATCCTGGGGGACAACATCTTCTACGGCCACGCGCTCACGGAGATCCTGCGCCGGGAGCGGGAACGGCTCGACGGGTGCACCCTGTTCGGCTATCCCGTCTCGGACCCCGAGCGGTACGGCGTCGCGACCGTGGACGACGCCGGACGGATCACCTCGCTGGAGGAGAAGCCCGCCCGGCCGCGTTCCAACCTCGCCGTCACCGGCCTCTACCTCTACGACAACGAGGCGGTGGAGCTGGCGGCGGAGCTGAAGCCCTCAGAGCGCGGGGAACTGGAGATCACCGATCTGAACCGGGCCTTCGTCGAGCAGGGCCGGGCGCGCCTGGTCGATCTGGGCCGGGGCAGCGCCTGGTTCGACACCGGTACGCACGACAGCCTGATGGACGCGTCCCTGTTCGTGCAGATCCTGGCCAAGCGCCAGGGCATCAGGCTGGCCTGTGTGGAAGAGGTGGCGTTCCGGATGGGCTTCATCGACGCCGGGCAGCTGGCCGTGCTGGGCAAGGGCATCCTGGATGCCTCCGCCTCGGGGTACGGCGCCTATCTGCAGGATCTGGCCGGGGTCTGAGACCTCATCGTGCACTCGAAACGACGGCCGGGGCCGGCGGGCATCGAACCCGCCGGCCCCGGCCGTCGTACCGGGCGGTTCCGCGTCAGTGCTCGCGGACGAGGTCCCGCACCCGGTGCAGGAGTGTCGTGAGCCGGGCCGCGAAGGGCGCGGGCGACTCCTTGAGGAAGAAGAAGTGCCCGCCGTCGAAGCGGTGCAGGGTGCTGTCCACCGAGCTGCGCCCGGTCCACGCGAGGGCGTCCGCCTCGGAGACCAGCGGGTCCGCTGCGCCGTGGAACACGTCGACGGGGCAGCTCAGTTCGGGGACCGGGGCGGAGCCGCGGGTCGTGCACAGGCGCAGGTCCGCGCGGGTCAGGTCGAGAGCCGGCCGCAGCCAGTCGGGGTACTGCAGGAGGTCGGGGGACATGCCGCCGATCGCGATGATCTTCTGGACCAGTTCGTCGTCGGCCTCGGCCCAGGCGGCGGCGAACGCCGGGGACAGATGGGGCGCCCGGGCGGCGCCGGCGATGAACCGGACGGGGGGCAGGGCACCGCGGGCCTGCCTGCGGGCGATCAGGTCGTGGGCGACCAGGGCGCCCATGCTGTGGCCGTAGAAGGCGTAGGGACCGGTGAGATGGGGGTCGAGGTGTTCGTCGAGGTCGGCCACGAGCTCGGCCATGGAACCGGGCCGGGTGTCCCGCAGCCGGTTCTCCCGGCCGGGCAGTTGGACGGGCAGCACCTCGACGTGTGCGGCCACGGTGTTGCGCAGCACGGTGAAGGCCGACGCGCTGCCGCCGGCGTGGTGGAAGCAGAACAGCCGCGGTCGCCCATCGGACGGTGCCGGCCTGATCGTGAGGTACGGGGTCCACGGTGCCGTCGGGCCGGGACCCGGCCTGAGGTCTTCCCACTCGCGCACTTGAGTGCCTCCCAGAGAGTTTTGGGCCACCATGCGCGCCGGAAATTCAATGATTCTAAAGCCGGACTTGCCGGGAGCCGGCTTTTACGGCGGAAATAGAGCGGCTTTAGCGGGCCGGCCTAGCGTCGGGCCGTTCCTGTTCTTCTGTTCGCCGATCGCTGCGGTTCGGCTGCCAGCGTGAAGGAGTGGCATGAGCGCCATCGTGATCGACAATGTGACCGAGAAAACGGTTCACTACAACTACATCGGCCGCAACGAGCCGCTTCCGATCCAGGAGGTCGGTGACTCGATCGTCTACTTCGACGAGATCTACGACGCCACCGGCGCCGTCATCGGCCACACCGTTGGCATGGTCGTCGCGACCCATGTCGCCCCGAACGGCCACCTCATGACGCACTACGAGGAGGCCATCGAGCTGCCCGAGGGCACCCTGCGCTCCAGCGGGACCATCGACCGCCAGGAGATGCTGGCCGGCGGGGCGGTGCGCTTCCCCGCCGTCGGGACCGGCGGAAAGTTCCTGGGCCTGACCGGCGTCCGCGAGTGGCAGCTGATCCTCCCGGTCTCCACCATGACGGTCAACCTGCGCATCAGCCTCGGCTGACCGACGACCGCACGGCCGTCCGTCGCCGCACGGAAGGCCGGCAGAGGAGAGGGAGAACGCCGTGCGCGTACTGTTCACATCGATCGACGGAGCGGGTCACTTCAACCCGGTGGCGTTGTTCGTGGACGCGCTGCTCGAACGCGGGGACGAGGTGCTTCTCGTCGTGCCGTCCGACCTGCGGGAGACGGTGGAGAAGCGGGGTTATCCGTACCGCATCTGCGAAAAGCCCTCGGACGAGGTGATGGGCGAGATCTACCGGCGTTTCGTCACCCTGCCGCCGGACGAGGCCGAGATCGTGGCCGACCGGGAGGTCCTCGGCAAGCACTATGCCGAGGCGATGCTGCCGGCGCTGGAGGAGGCGTGCCGTGACTGGCGGCCGGATGTCCTGATGCACGACTCGCGGGCCTATGCCGCGGGAATCGCCGCCGCCCGGCACGGAATTCCGCATGTCCAGATCGGGATTTCCCAGGCGGTGGTCGAGAACGCCTCGCTCGACCGGGCCGCGCCGGAACTCGTCCGTCATGACCCGGCGATCGTGGAGCGGCTCCATTCGGTTCCGTTCCTGTCCCGGTTCCCGGGTTCGCTCGACCCCTCGTCGTTCGCCGACACCCGCCGCTTCCGCGACGGTGTCGAACCCCGGCGAGGGATGCTGCCCGACTGGTGGGGCGGCAGCGACGCGCCTCTGGTGTACCTGACGTTCGGTAGCGTCACGGGCCAACTGCCCCTGGCCGGTGACGTGTTCCGGGCCGCCCTGGAGGCGGTGCGGGATCTGCCGGCCCGGGTGCTGTTCACCGTGGGCCGCGGCACGGACGTGTCCCAGCTCGGCGATGTCCCGCGGAACGTGCACGTCGAGGAGTGGGTGCCCCAGGCGGACGTCTTCGGGGAGGCCTCCGTGGTCGTCTGCCACGGCGGTTCCGCCACGCTCCTCGGCGCGCTGGCGGCGGGTCTGGCCACGGTCGTGGTGCCCGTCTTCGCGGACCAGCCCGCCAACGCGCGCCTGGTGCACGAGTCGGGGGTGGGCCTGCGGGTCGAGACCGGGATCGAGTCCGAGGACCGGGTGGGCAAGATCGGGCCCGCCGACGTGCCGCGGATCCGGGCCGCCGTGGAGCGGGTGCTCGCCGATCCGTCCTACGGCGAGGCGGCGGCCCGCGTAGCAGCGGAGATGCGGGCGCTGCCCACGATCTCGGCCCTGCTCGACGGAGTCCTCGACACCGTCGAGCAGGGTGCGGCGGTGCGTGTCCCCTAGCGGAACCCTCCGGGAACCGCTCGCCGGCACGCACGTTCCACCCCGTGACGGGAAGGTGCCCCGGGTGGGTGCCGTGGTGGTGCCGTCGTGTGTGGGTCGGTGGCGGCCCGGAGTGCGCGCGGGTCCACGTCCGTACGCTCTGGACGGAGTCGTGTGCCGGATGGAGTTCGCCGGTGTGCGGACCCTCGGGGCGGCCCGGACCCGGTCCGGGCGGTGCACCTCGTGGGCCTTCGGCCGGCCCAGGGCCTGTCGTTTGGATCACGCCGCGGACGCGGGGCCTGGCACGCTCACCGGCGCCGAGCAGCCCCGGCGCTGTCCTGCGACCTGATCCGAACGACAGCCCCTAGCGGGGCTTGAGGGCGCGCAGGGCCGCGGCCAGCAGTTCGTCGCGTTCCGTCTTGGTCAGGCCGTTGTCGCTCGCCGCCACCGCGCCCGCGGTGCCGTCGCTGGCGACGGCGAAGGCCGAGCGGGCGCGGATGCGGGCGGCCTGCGAGGGCCGCGGGCCGGCGAGCGCCGCGATGATCCGCGCCTGCTTGCTCAGGATGTCGGACTGCTGGGTGCGCTCGCCGAGGGCGAGCAGGGTCGAGGGGTCGCTGTGGAAACCGGCGAACTCCCTCAGCTCCGCGGTGAGGTCGATGATGGCGCCGAGGAGTTCCTCGGGCGGGGCGCCCTGCGCCGCGCGCTCGGCGATGTCGGCGTAGGCCAGGACGGGCTTGGTCAGCAGGGCGTCCAGGATCTCCTCCTTGGACTTGAAGTGGTAGTAGATCCCCGCCTTGCTGGTGCCCAGCTGGTTGGCGATGTGCGCGATCGAGGTGCCCGCGTACCCCTGCTTCGCCATCAGTTCCCGGGCGATCTCGAGAATCCGCGCGCGGGTGCCACCGCTGTCCCGTCCGTTCGTGTTCACGACGTCCTCCTTCGGCCACCCAGTCTACTTGACGGGCGCTCGGCAGGGATCCGGGCCCGGACATCGCGGACCGCATGGATCTCTTCAGTGTCCGCGCGTGTGAGCAGCGGAAACGACGTTCGTGAGGCGCGCGTGCGGTGCCGTGCTTCCCGACGCCGGCCGTGGACCGCCGAAGTTCACTTGACGATCGGTCGGTAAGTTCCCCATACTCGTCGTACATCAGTCGATGGAACTCTTTGTGAGGAGCCCACCTTGGGACTCAGCGAAGCCGGGAGTGTCGAACTGTCCTCCGTCGAAACGCAAACCCCCGGTCCCGAGGCCGCGGGTGAGTCGACTTCGGACTTCGAATGGACCCGGAAACACACGATCACCCTCACGGTGCTCTGCCTGGCCGCGTTTCTCGACGCGATCGACATCACCGTCGTCAATGTCGCACTGCCCGCCATCAAAAGCGGCCTCGGTTTCTCCCAGGCCAGCCTCGCCTGGGTGGTCAACGCCTATCTGATCCTCTTCGGAGGCTTCCTCCTCCTCGGCGGGCGCGTGGGTGACCTCCTGGGCCGCCGCCGGGTGTTCCTCTGGGGCGTCTCCGCGTTCACCCTCGCCTCCCTGGGCTCCGGCCTCGCGCAGAACGCCGCGACCCTCACCGTCACCCGCGGACTCCAGGGCCTGGCCGGTGCCTTCGTCGCCCCGATGACCCTGGCGATCCTCAACGGGGTGTTCCCCGAGGGCAAACCGCGTGACAAGGCCTTCGGCATCTGGGGCGGCATCACCGGCGTCGCCGGCTCCGTCGGCCTCATCCTCGGTGGTCTGCTGGGCGGCGGCCCCAGCTGGCGCTGGCTGTTCTACATCAACATCCCGATCGGCGTCTTCATGGTGATCGCGGCGCTGCGCTTCATCCCGGACGACCGTGCGCGGCGCGTCACCGACCGCACCTTCGACCTGGTGGGCGCCGTGACCGGCACCGGCGGCATCAGCCTGCTGTGCTACGCCATCGCCCAGGTCGACCAGCACCCCTGGGGCTCCGGCCGCACCGTCAGCCTGCTGATCGGGGCCGCCCTGGTCCTCGCCTACTTCGTGGTCCATGAAGCCCGGATCGCGTCCCAGCCGCTCGTCCCGCTCAGCCTGTTCGCCAACCGCTCGGTGCTCGGTGCCAACGTGGTGTCCGCCCTGTGCGGGTGCGCCATGTTCGCCACGTTCTACCTGGCCACGCTGTACCAGCAGCAGGTCCTGCACTTCTCGGCGCTCAAGACCGGCCTCGGCTTCATCCCGCTGACGGTGCTGCTGCTGTGCGCCGCTCCGGTCGGCCCCAAGCTGGTCGCGAAGTTCGGGATGCGGGCGGTCATCGCGGCCGGCGCGGTCATCTCGGCCGCCGGGCTCGGTCTGTTCGCCCGTATCTCCGAGCACGGCAGCCTGCTGACGGACATCATCCTGCCGTCGGTCGTGCTGAGCGTCGGCTTCGGCATCCTGTTCATCCCGATGACCATGGCCGCGCTGAACGGCGTGCCCGAGGAGCGCAGCGGCGTCGCCTCGGCGATGGTCAACATGACGCGTTTCGTGGGCGGTTCGGTCGGCCTCGCGGTCATCTCGACGCTGGCCACCACGCGCACCGACCACCTGCTCGAGGAGGGCCACCCCGCCCTCGAGTCGCTCAACAGCGGCCTGCAGGTCGGGTTCGCGATCGCCGCGGGACTCATGGTCCTCACCATGCTGGCCGCCGTCGCCCTCTTCCGCGGGGACGGCAAGGCCGCCGCGGTCTCCGGGACGGAACCGGTTCCCGAGGCGGTCGGCAGCAACTAGGCGCCGCCGCAACCGGCGGCGCGACAACAGGAAGAAGAAGGAAAACACCCAGAGCAGCTCACTGCGGCGCCATCCCCCGAGCCGCAGTGAGCCTTCCTGGGAGAACGGCTTTTCCCGGAAAGACCCGGGAGTTTTTCCCACGGGCCGCCGCCGGCAGCGGGAACCAGGCCCCCAAACAGATCGGTGGGTGATCGCGTGCGCGTCGTCGTCATTGGTTCCGGCGGCCTGCTCGGAACGGCGTTTCGGACCGCGGTCCGGCAGTTCCCCGAAGTCACGGAAGTGCTCTTCCCCGGGCGCGGCGAACTCGACATCGCGGAACAGGTCCAGGTCGAGCGGTACCTGGAGAGCAACCGGCCCGACGCCGTCGTCAACGCGGCCGCCCTGATGCCCGCCGACCTCTGCGAGCGCCACCCCGAGGTCGCCTACCGCACCCACGCGCTCGGCGCCCGCTGGGTGAGCCGTACCTGTGCCCGGATCGGCGCGCTGCCGATCTACATCAGCACGGACTTCGTCTTCGACGGCAACTCCGGGTCCCCGTACGGCCCCGACTCGCCCACTTCGCCCGTACTGACCTACGGCGTGACCAAGCTGGCCGGCGAGCACGAGACCAGGCTGGGCAGCCCCCGGCACATCGTGGCCCGTACCGCCGGCCTGTTCGGGCCCACTCCGCGCAGCGCGGGCGCCCGGCCCTGCTTCGTCGGCCGAATCCTCGACATGGCCCACGCGGGCAAGCCGCTGAGCGTCGTCGACTCGATCGTGATGTCGCCGACGTACACCGTCGACCTGGCGAGGATGACACTCGCCCTGGCGCTCGACGAGCCGGCCTCCGGCACCTACCACGTGGTGAACTCCGGCAGCGCCTCCTGGTACGAACTGGCCGAGGCCGCCGTGCAGATGGTCGGCTTCGACGTGCCCATCACCCGCGCCCGGCCCCAGCAGCACGTGGACGCCCCGCGGCCCACGTACACCCCTCTGGTCGGCGAACTCCCCGGCTGGGCGGGGAGGTTGCAGCGCCCCTGGCGGCACGCGCTGGCCGAGTACGTCGGGCGGCCGGCGCCCGTGCTCGTGCCGCAGTAGTCCGGCGCGCCACCGGCCCCGCCTCGCCCCGGCGGGCCGCGCGCACGGGCATGAGCGCCCCGGGTTCCGTGTCGGACCCGGGGCGCTTTCGCATGCCACCGCCACCGCCACCCGCGTCGACGTCGGTGCGGCACCAGGGCGCCGTCCCGGCCTCCCGGCGCCGGAAGACAAGGGAGCCCTTAAGACCGCTTAAGCGGCCCCTTCGAGGATGTCTGCCATCGGTGCCCTGCCGGACCCGGGTCCGGTCAACCGCCCGCTTCGAGCCGTTCGACGAGCCGGCCCGGACCGGCGGCGACGGCGACTACACGGAGGGATCACATGACACCCGAGGCAATCCACATCGTGTCCGCGGGCACCGCCGTACCCGGCGCGCCCGTGGACAACGCCGCTCTCGCCCGGCGGTTCGGCATGAGCGACCAGTGGGAGGAGTGGATCCAGGTCTTCATCGGCACGGACACCCGCCACCTCTCGGTCGACCTGGACTCCGGCGAACGCCGCAACTCCCTCGCCGACCTCGGCGAGCTCGCCGCCCGTCGCGCGCTCGACTCCGCCGGCGCCGCCCCCGCGGACATCGACCTGGTGGTCATGGGCACGGCCACCCCCGACCAGCTGCTGCCGACCACCGCCTCGGTGATCGCCGACCGGCTGGGCATCGACGGCGTACCCGTCTTCCAGCTGCAGTCCGGCTGCACCGGGGCGTTCCAGGCGCTCACCGTGGCCCACCAGCTGCTGACCACCGGCGCCTACCGCAGGGCCCTGGTGATCGGCGGAGAGCTGAACGAGAAGTACTTCGACCTCGGCCAGGACTTCGGCGCGCTGCGCCCGGAACAGCTCATCAACTACGTGCTGTTCGGCGACGGCGCCGGCGCCGTGGTGCTCGGCACCGACCCGGCACAGGCCCAGGCCACCATCCGCCTCACCGCGGCCCGGCTCACCGGCCTCGGCCGGGCCGCGGGCCAGATCCTCGAGTGGTTCGGCCCGGCCGACCGGTTCTCCGACCGCACGCCCGCGGCGGAGGACTACAAGGCCATCGAGGCCTCCGTGCCGACGATGAGCCGCGAGATCCGCGACCAGCTCCTGGCGGAACTGGGCTGGGCCCCGGAGGACGTCGACTACCTCCTGCCGCCCCAGCTGTCGGGCCGGATGACCCGGCGGGTGGTGGAGGCCATCGACCTGCTCGGCGCCAAGGAGATCAGCTGTGTCGCGCAGACCGGCAACACCGGCAACGCGACGCCCTTCTTCCAGCTGGAACGGGCGCTGGAGCTGATGAGCCCCGGAGACAAGGCGCTCGCCATCTCCGTGGAGTCGAGCAAGTGGATCCGGGCCGGCTTCGCGATCGAGCGGGTGTGACGGCCATGACCCCGACCACCCCGACCCCGGGCTCCCTGCTCGACCTGCACCGGGCGGGCCGGCTCGCGGCGGACTACCCGCAGGTGCGGGCCCGTCTGGCGCAGGCCACCGAAGCCGAGTTCCAGCAGGCGGGTCAGCTGCTCGCCCGGCTCGACCCGGACGACGTACTGGGAGCGCACGACCGGGTCCAGCAGGTCTCCGTCGCGGTGACAGGCCACGGCAACCTCGCCATGCTCGTGCCCCCGCTGACCGCGGAACTCGCCCGGCACGGACTGCTGCTGCGCCCGACCGTCACCGACTTCGACGCCTACGTCCACGAACTGTCCGACCCGGCCAGCGAGTTGCACGCCGCCCGGCCCGCGCTCGCCCTGTGCGTCCTCGACCCCATGACCGTCATCGACGACCTGCCCACGCCCTGGGACCTCGACGCCGTGCGGACGGCGCTGGACCACCGGGTCACCCTGATCGAGGGCCTCGCCGAGCGCTTCGTGGCCCACAGCGGGGCCACCCTGGTCCTCAACACCCTGCCGCTGCTGCGGCGGTTCACGGCCCAGCTCGTCGACCACCGCTCCCGGGGCCGGCTCGGCGCCATGTGGCGGGAGGCCAACGCCCGGCTGCTGCGCATCGGCGACGATCAGCCCCAGGTGGTCGTCATCGACCTCGACCCGCTGCTGGCCGACGGAGTGCCCGCCACCGACCCGCGGCTCAGCGCCTACGCCGGCGCCCACCTGTCGGCCCCCCTGCTCGCCGCGTACGCCCGCGAGGTCGCGCACCTGGCCCGGCACCTGACCGGGCGGACCAAGAAGTGCCTCGCGGTCGACCTGGACGAGACGCTGTGGGGCGGCGTGCTGAGCGAGGACGGCGCCGAGGGCATCGAGGTGGGCGAGGGTCTGCGCGGCAAGGCGTTCGCCGCGTTCCAGAAGGTCGTCAAGCAGCTCGTGTCGCAGGGCGTCCTGCTCACCGCCGTCAGCAAGAACGACCTGGAGCCCGTCCGGGACGTGCTGCGCTCGCACCCCGGCATGGTCCTCGGCGAGGACGACTTCGTCCAGGTCAGAGCCGACTGGACCGCCAAGCACGGACATCTGCGGGAACTCGCCGCGACCATCGGCATCGGCCTCGACAGCTTCGTCTTCGCCGACGACAGCCCCCACGAGTGCGGAGTCGTCCGCGCCCAGTGCCCCGAGGTGGACGTCGTCCCGCTCGACGACGAACCGGCCCTGCACATCGAGAAGCTGCTCGCCGACGGCTGGTTCACCGTCCGGACGGTCACCCAGGAGGACGCCGAGCGCACCTCCCTCTACCGCGCCGACGCGGCCCGCGGCGAACTCCGCGCGGCCCACACCAGCGTCGACGACTACCTGAACGACCTCGGGATCTCGGTCACCATCGGCCCCGCCGGGCCGGACGACATCGCCCGCGTCTCCCAGCTCACCCTGCGCACCAACCAGTTCAACCTGACCACACAGCGGCTCCAGCCTGCCGACGTACGGCAGCGGGTGGCGGACCCGGCCCACACCGTGCTGGCCGTCCACGTCAGCGACCGGTTCGGCGGCAGCGGACTGACCGGCGCCGTCTTCCTGCGCCGCGCCGGCGACGTGCTGACCATCGAGAATTTCCTGCTCAGCTGCCGGGTCCTGGCCCGCGGCGTCGAACAGGCCTGCCTGGCGGCGGTGCTGCACGCCGCCAAGGCCCAGGGCGTCCGCGTGGTCGAGGCCGCCCACCGCGCCACCGCGAAGAACGCCAAGGTACGCGGGCTCTACCCGGACCACGGCTTCGAGGAGACCGGCGGCGACGGCACGCACACGACGTTCCGCCATCTGCTCGCCGAACTGCCCGACGTGCCCGGCCACATCCGTCTGATCGACCGCCCGGAGAGGGAGGAACGTTGAACAGCCTGGACGACTTCGCGCAGCTGATCAGTGACCAGATAGGCATCCCGGTCACCAGCGACGACCTGCGCCGCAGCGTGGACCAGGTGCCCGGCTGGGACTCCCTCCACGTCATGTGGCTGCTGACCGCCCTGGAACGGGAGACCGGACGCCGTCTCTCCCTGCCCCAGGTCATCGAGGCACCCACCCTCGCCCACGTCTACGACCTGGCGGTGGCGCCATGAGCCTGCGCCCGCTGACCTCCCGGCGTCGCCACACCTACTACTTCCTGCGGACCATCCGCGGCTTCTCCCCGGTCTTCCTCGACACCGACGTCGACATGACCCGGGTGCAGGACGTGCGCGGGGCCGCCGCACAGAGCGGTCGCCGCTACTCCGCCGTCGCCGTCACCATCCTCGCCGCGGCCCGCGCGCTGGCCGCCCACCCGCGGGCCAACGCCGCGCTGCACGGCGGACTGCGCCCGCGGATCGAGAGCTACGACGGCGTCGACGTGAAGGTCGCCCTCGACAAGAACCTCGACGGAGAGCGGGTCGTGCTGTCCGCGGTGCTCCGCGACGCCCATGTGTCCGACCTCGACGGCATCCAGGAGCAGCTGGCCCACTACCGGGCCGGTGACGCGACGACGATGCCCGAGTTCGCGCCCGTACGCCGCCTGCACCGGCTGCCCGCATGGCTCGGCTCGCCGCTCTTCGCACGGACCGTACGTCCGCCCGCCGGCCGGCGCCGGCTCATGGGCACCCTGGCCGTGTCCTCCCTCGGCCACCGGCCCGTCAACGGCTTCCACTCGGTCGGCGGCACCACCATCACCCTCGGCCTGGGGCGGATCACCGACCAGCCGGTGGTCCGCGACGGCAGGGTCGTCGTCGCTCCCGTGATGCGCCTCAACCTCGCCTTCGACCACCGGGTGGTCGACGGCGCCGAGGCGGCCGACCTGCTCGCCGACATCAAGGCGGCGCTGGAGAACTTCCAGCTGCCCGTCGTGCACGGCGCGGACGACCACCGCCTGCCCCTGGGAGGCCGGCGATGAACGACGTGGCCGAGCTGAAGCTCTACGGGCTGGCCCACGCCCGCGCCCAGAACATCCCGCAGGCCGCGTACGAGGCGGTCTGCGACCGGATCCACTCCGACGACGAGGACGAACCCGGTTCCTGGGCGGGGGAGTGGACCCGCGCGGCAGGCCGGCTGGAGGCCGAGGGCGACCTGCTCGGGGCGTGCGGCTACTACAACCTGGCCCGCTTCCCGGCCGTGAACGGCCCCGCCCGGGAGCGCGCCCTGAAGCGGTGCGTCGAGGCGTGCGCCGCCTGGGCGGCCGGTCACGGCGTCAGCCGGCTCGACGTGCCCGTCCTCGGCGACACCGTGCCGTGCTGGACGAGCGGCCTGTCGGCCACCGAGCGGCGTCCGCTGCTGCTCGTGATGGGCGGCATCATCAGCATCAAGGAACAGTGGATGCCCCTGCTCGCCCAGGCGTCCCGGCTCGGCATGGCGGTCCTGGTGGCGGAGCTGCCGGGCGTCGGAGAGAACCCCCTGCCCTACTCCGCGGACAGCTGGCGGATGATCCCGCCTCTGCTCGACGCGGTCCGCGACCGCGCCGACGTCGAGCACACCTACGCGCTCACCCTCAGCTTCAGCGGTCACGCCGCGCTGCGCTGCGCGGTCCACGACCGGCGGATCAGGGGTGTCGTCACCATCGCCGCGCCCGTCACCGCCTTCTTCGCCGACCCCGTCTGGCGGATGGGCCTGCCCCGGATCACCGTGGAGACGCTGGCCGGACTCACCCGCACCAGCCCGGCCGCCATCACCGGCGACATGAGCGACTGGGCCCTCACCGACGCGGAACTCGCCGCGCTCGACATCCCGGTCCACTACCTGGCCACCCACGAGGACGCGATCGTCCCCGGCGAGGACGTGGCCCGGCTCAGGGCCACGGTGGCCGGCACCAAGGTGCTGGAGTACCACGACGCCCACGCGGGTCCGGGCAACGCCCTGGAGACCCGGCTGTGGATCTTCCTCTCCCTGTTGAGGATGCGCGGGGTCGGCGGCCCGCGCACCGCCCTGCTGGCCCTGACCGCCGGCTTCCTCGCCCTCAGGCGCCGACTGGCCGGCCCCCGCCGCCCCGCCGGGCACGTCCCGGCCTGACCCGACAACTCCCTTCGAAGAACGGACGATTCCGTGACCGACAGCTCCCTGCAGATCGACACCACGCGGCCGGGCCTCGCCCGCATGTACGACTACCTGCTCGGCGGCACCGAGAACCACCCGGTCGACCGCGCACTGGTCGACGAGATCGCCGCCACCGACCCGGGCGTCTTCGCCGCCGCACGGGCCAACCGCGACTTCCTCATCCGGGCCGTCACCCACCTCGTCGAGGAGGCGGGGATCAACCAGTTCCTCGACCTCGGCTCGGGCCTGCCCACCCAGGACAACGTGCACGCGATCGCGCAGGCCATCGACCCCTCCGCGCGCGTCGTCTACGTGGACAACGACGCCACGGTCGCGGCGCACGCCGAGTCCCTGGTGAGCGGCCGGGACAACGTCGAGGTGGTCCTCGGCGACGTCGCCCGCCCCCAGGCCATCCTCGACGACCCCCGGGTGCGCAAGCTGATCGACTTCGACCGCCCGGTGGCCCTGCTGCTCGTCGCCGTCCTGCACTTCGTCCCGGACGCCGAGGACCCGTGGGCGGCCGTCCGCGTGCTGCTCGACGCCCTGCCCGCCGGCAGCCACCTGGTGCTGTCCCACGTCTCCCTGGCCGAACTCGACGAGCTCGCCGGCACCACCGACCGCGCCTTCGAGAAGCGGAGCATCGAGCTCAACGCCAACCGCACGAAGGAGCAGATCAGGCGCTTCTTCGACGGCCTCGAACTGCTGGAGCCCGGCCTGGTGGAGACCACCGAGTGGCGGTCCGGCACCGCCGCCCCCCGCAAGGTCAGCGACATGGTCATCTACGCGGGCCTGGCCCGCAAGAACTAACGCGCGACGGACGCTCGGCCACGGAATTCGACGGAGGAGTGAACAAGGTGTTTGCAGGAACCTCGGACATGGACGCGCACGAGTCCGCCGTACGGCGCCAGGAGGCCGTCGCGGTCATCGGCATGGCCTGCCGGCTGCCGCAGGCGGACAGTCCGCAGGCCTTCTGGCAGCTCCTCCGCGAGGGCGGGGACGCGGTGGTCCCCGCCCCCGAGCACCGCTGGCCGGCCGACGGCGACCGGACCTGGTACGGCGCCTTCCTCGACCAGGTCGACGGGTTCGACGCGACGTTCTTCGGCATCTCCCCGCGCGAGGCCGTGGAGACGGACCCGCAGCAGCGGCTCGTGCTCGAACTCGGCTGGGAGGTCCTGGAGAACGCCGGGATCGTCCCCGCGCGGATCCGGGACTCCCGTACCGGAGTGTTCGTCGGGGCCATCTGGGACGACTACGCCGACCTGCTCGGCCGGCGCGGACCGGACGGCAGCACCAGCCACACGGTGACCGGCACCCACCGCAGCATCATCGCCAACCGGGTCTCCTACGTGCTCGGTCTGCACGGCCCGAGCCTCGCCGTGGACGCCGGCCAGTCCTCGTCCCTGGTCGCCGTCCACCTCGCCTGCGAGAGCCTGCGTGCGGGGGAGTCGGACCTGGCCATCGCCGGCGGCGTCAACCTCAACCTGCTGACCGACACCACGGTGACCAGCTCCAAGTTCGGCGCGCTGTCCCCGACCGGACGCTGCCGCACCTTCGACGCGGAGGCGGACGGCTACGTGCGGGGCGAGGGCGCGGGGCTGGTGCTGCTCAAGCCGCTGGAGCAGGCGGTGCGGGACGGCGACCGCATCCAGTGCGTCATCCTCGGCAGCGCCGTCACCAACGACGGCCGCACCAACGGCCTGACCGTACCCAGCGCCGAGTACCAGGCCGAGGCCGTCCGGCGGGCGCAGGCCGCGGCCGGCCTCGGTCCCTCCTCGGTGCAGTACGTCGAACTGCACGGCACCGGCACCCGGATCGGCGACCCGATCGAGGCGGCCGCGCTCGGTGCGGTGTTCGCGGCGGACCGGGCCGAGGACGCGCCGGTGCGGGTGGGCTCCGCCAAGACCAACGTCGGGCACCTGGAGGCCGCCGCCGGTATCACCGGCCTGCTCAAGGCGGCGCTGAGCATCGGCAACCGCGAACTCCCCGCGAGCCTGCACTACCGGACGCCCAACCCCGACATCCCGCTCCGCGACCTCCGCCTGCGGGTCCAGTCCGAGCACGGAGCCTGGCCCCGCCCCGAGCAGCGGCTCGTGGCCGGCGTCAGCTCCTTCAGCATGGGCGGGACCAACTGCCATGTCGTCCTCGCCGAACACGTCCCGGACGAGACGGCACCCGGCGCAACCCCGGCACCGTCCGACACGACACGCACCCCGGCCCCCGGCCCCGGCTCCGCCGGTACGGAGCCGGCCGTGGAGCCGGGTGCCGGAGTGGGCCCGGACGGTGACTTCGGTGCCGGGGTGGAGGCGGCGGCCGACGAGGTCGGCAGCGTGTTCCCCTGGGTGCTGTCCGGGCGGACCCCGGACGCGGTGCGGGGACAGGCCGGCCGGCTGCGCGCGCACCTGCTGACCGCACCGGACGCCGGGCCCGCCGGCATCGGGCTGTCACTGGCCACCACCCGGACCGCCTTCGACCACCGGGCCGCCGTCGTCGCCCCGCACCGCGACGCCCTGCTGGACGGGCTCACCGCACTCGCCGACGGCCGGCCCTCCGCACACGTGCTGACCGGTACCGCCGCGGAACACGGCCCGCTCGCGCTGGTCTTCTCCGGTCAGGGCGCACAGCGCGCCGGCATGGGCCGTGAACTGTACGCGTCCTTCGAGACGTTCCGGCAGGCCGTGGACGAACTCTGCGCGGAGTTCGACCGGTTCCTCGACCGCCCCCTGCGCACCGTGATGTTCGCCGAGGCCGGCAGCGCGGACGCCGACCTGCTGGACCGGACCGCGTACACCCAGCCGGCCCTGTTCACCTTCGAGGTCGCCCTGTACCGCCTGCTCGGCTCGCTGGGCGTGCGCCCCGACTACCTGATAGGCCACTCGATCGGCGAGCTGGCCGCCGCGCACGTCGCCGGAGTGCTCTCCCGCACCGACGCCTGCGAACTCGTCGCCCGCCGAGGCGCGCTCATGCAGGCCCTGCCCGAGGGCGGCGGGATGGCCGCCGTGGAGGCCACCGAGGCCGAGGTGACCGAGGCGCTGGCCCAGTACGACGGCGCCGAGATCGCCGCGCTCAACGGGCCCGAGTCGACCATCGTGTCCGGCCCGGAGGCCGGGGTGCTCGCGCTGGCCGCCCACTTCGCCGGCCGCGGCCGCAGGACCCGCAGGCTGCAGGTCAGCCACGCCTTCCACTCCCGGCTGATGGAACCCGCCCTCGAAGGCCTGCGCGAGGCCGCCCGGGGCATGCGGTTCGCGGCGCCCGCCCTGCCCGTGATCTCGAACGTCACCGGCGCCGTGGCCACGGCCGACGACCTCTGCTCCCCCGACTACTGGGCCGCACACGTGCGCGCCGCGGTCCGCTTCGCCGACGGCGTGCGCACCCTGCACGAACAGGGCGTCACCCGCTACCTCGAGATCGGTCCGGACGCCGTGCTCGTCCACATGATCCGGCAGACCGTGCCGGACGGCGCCGCCCGCCCGCTCGTCGCCGCGGCCCAGCGACGTGAGCGTCCGGAACAGGAGACGTTCGTCCGCGCGCTCGCCCAACTGCACACGGGCGGCACGGAAGTGGACTGGGCCGCCTTCTTCGCCCCGCACGACGCGCGTCTCGTCGAGCTGCCGACGTACGCCTTCCAGCGCCGGAGCTTCTGGCCCGAACTCACCGCCGCCGCCCCCGGCCCGGCCCGCACCCCTGCCCCGGCCCTCCCGGCCGGCGCCGGCACGGTCCGCACCGAGGCCGCGCCCGGCGGTCCGGACCGCTCGGGTGCCGTCCTCGCCCTGGTCCGCTCGGAGGTGGCCGCGGTGCTCGGACACGCGTCCGCGCACGAGGTGGACGCCACCGCCGTCTTCCGCGACCTCGGCCTCGACTCCCTGATGTCGGTCGACCTGTGCGAACGGCTGTCCCAGGCCACCGGCCTCGACCTGCCGACCACGCTGCTGTACGACCACCCGAGCCCGCTCGAACTCGGCCGCCACCTGGAACGGCTGCTCGGCGGCGCGACCGGCGAGGACACCGGCGTCCCCGGTGCCGCCACGGCCGCCGACGAACCGGTCGCGATCGTCGCCATGGCCTGCCGCTACCCGGGAGGCGTCGCCTCGCCCGAGGACCTCTGGCGGCTCGTCGAGTCGGGCGCCGACGCGATCGGGGCCTTCCCCGACAACCGCGGCTGGAATCTCGACACCCTCTTCGACACCGACCCGGACCGCACCGGGCGCTCCTACGTCGACGCCGGCGGCTTCCTCTACGACGCCGACCGCTTCGACCCCGGCTTCTTCGGGATCAGCCCGCGCGAGGCGGCCGCGATGGACCCCCAGCAGCGACTGCTCCTGGAGACCTCCTGGGAGGCGCTGGAACGGGCCGGCATCGACCCGGCCACCCTGCGCGGCAGCCAGACCGGGGTGTTCGTGGGCGCCGTCGCCCCCGAGTACGGACCCCGCCTGCACCAGGCCGCCCAGGGCTACGAGGGCTATCTGCTCACCGGCAGCACCTCCAGCGTGGCCTCCGGCCGCGTGGCGTACACGCTGGGCCTCCAGGGCCCCGCCATCACCGTCGACACGGCCTGCTCCTCGTCGCTGGTGGCCCTGCACATGGCGGCCCAGTCGCTGCGCCAGGGCGAGTGCGACATGGCGCTGGCCGGCGGTGCCACCGTGATGAGCTCCCCCGGCATGTTCGTGGAATTCAGCCGGCAGCGCGGACTGGCCCCGGACGGACGCGCCAAGGCCTTCGCCGAGGCCGCGGACGGTACAGCGTGGGCCGAGGGCGCCGGAATGTTGCTGCTGATGCGGCAGTCCGAGGCCGAGCGCCGCGGACTGCCGGTGCTCGCGGTCATCCGCGGCTCCGCGATCAACCAGGACGGCGCGAGCAACGGCCTGTCCGCGCCCAGCGGTCCGGCCCAGGAACGGGTCATCCGCCAGGCGCTGACCACCGCCGGGCTGACCACCGCCGACGTCGACGCCGTCGAGGCGCACGGCACCGGCACCACGCTCGGCGACCCGATCGAGGCCCGCGCCCTGCTCGCCACCTACGGCCAGGGCCGCGAAGCCGGCCGGCCGCTGTGGCTCGGTTCCCTCAAGTCCAACATCGGACATGCCCAGGCCGCGGCGGGCGTCGGCGGCGTCGTCAAGATGGTCATGGCCCTCCAGCGCGGGGTGCTGCCCAGAACCCTGCACGTCGACCGCCCGACCTCGCACGTCGACTGGAGCAGCGGAGCCGTCGCCCTCCTCCAGGAGTCCGTGCCGTGGGAGCGCGGTGACCGGCCGCGCCGCGCCGCCGTCTCCTCGTTCGGGATCAGCGGTACCAACGCCCACCTGATCGTCGAGGAGGCCCCGCAGGCCGCCGCCCCCGACGCCGTACGGCCGGACGCCGCACGACCCGCGGCCTCGGCGGGATCCGCCGTGCCCTGGCTGCTGAGCGCCCGCGACGAGACGGCGCTGCGCGCCCAGGCCGGCCGGCTGGCCGACCTCGTGGCCGCCGGCGACGGGATCGACACCCGCGCCGTCGGCCGTACCCTGGCCGCCGGGCGCGCCCGGTTCGAACACCGTGCCGTCGTCACCGCCGACAGCCGCGACGACTTCCTGCGGGCCCTGCGCGCCCTGGAGAGCGGCGGTGCGGACGACCTCCTGGTGCGCGGCCACGCGCCCCGGGACGTGCGGCCGGTGCTGGTGTTCCCGGGACAGGGCTCGCAGTGGGCCGGCATGGCCCTGGAACTCCTGGAGTCCTCAACGGTCTTCCGGGAGCGCATGCAGGACTGCGCCCGCGCGATCGAAGCACACGTCGACTGGTCGCTGTTCGACGTGCTCCACCAGGCCGAGGGCGCGCCGTCGCTGGAACGCGTCGACGTGGTCCAGCCGGTGCTGTTCGCCGTCATGGTCTCCGTCGCCGCGCTCTGGTCCGCCCTCGGGGTCGAACCGGCCGCGGTGGTCGGGCACTCACAGGGCGAGATCGCCGCCGCCTGCGTCGCGGGCGCCCTCTCGCTGGAGGACGCCGCCCTCGTGGTGACGCTGCGCAGCCAGGCCCTGGTCGCCCTCGCGGGCAGCGGCGGCATGGTCTCCGTGGCCGAGGGGTCCGCCGAGGTGGAACGGCTGCTGGCGCAGTGGTCCGGACGGATCTCCGTGGCCGCGGCCAACGGCCCGCGCTCCACGGTCGTCTCGGGCGACGCCGACGCCCTGGACGAACTCCTCGCGCACTGCGCGGAACTGGACGTCCGGGCCCGCCGCATCCCCGTGGACTACGCCTCGCACTCGGCGCACGTGGAGGTGCTCCGCGACCGGCTGGCCCAGCTGCTCGAACCGATCGCGCCGCGCCCCTACTCGGCCGTGCCGTTCCACTCCACGCTCACCGGCGACCTCATCGAGGACACCGCACAGCTCGACGGCGGCTACTGGTACCGCAACCTGCGCAACCCGGTGCTGTTCGAGCAGGTGATCCGCGGCCTGGCCGAGCAGGGGCACACCCTGTTCATCGAGGTCAGCCCGCACCCGGTGCTCACGGTCGGCGTCGAGGAGACCCTGGACGCGCTGGGCGTGCGCGGCACCGCCGTCGGCTCACTGCGCCGCCACGAGGGCGGCTGGCCCCGGATGCTGCACGCGCTGGCCGTCGCGGTCACGAGCGGAGCCCCACTGGACCCGGCCGGACTCTTCTCTGCGGCCGGCACCCCGGCGGTACTGCCCACCTACCCCTTCCAGCGGGAGCGTTACTGGCTCGCGGAGGGTCCGGGCACCGGCGACGCCGCGGAGCTCGGCCTGCAGAGCGAGGACCACCCGCTGCTCGGCGCCACCGTGACCCTGGCGGACAGCGACCAGACCGTCTTCACCGGCAGGCTCTCGCTGCGCACCCATCCGTGGCTCGCGGACCACCGGGTCGGCGACACCGTCCTGCTGCCCGGCACCGCCTTCGTCGAGCTGGCCCTGCACGCGGGCCACCGCACCGGTCACGGACGCGTGGAGGACCTGACCCTCGAAGCGCCGCTCGTCCTGCCCGAACACGGGGCGGTCCAGCTGCAGTTGTCGCTCACCGCGCCGGACGACACCGGGCGCCGTCTCCTCACGGTCTCCGCACGCCCCGACGACCCCGTGGGGGACCCGGCGCACGCCCCGTGGACCCGTCATGCCACCGCGTCCCTGGTACGCGGCGCGCAGGCACCGGCGTCCCCGCCGCGGCAGTGGCCGCCGGCCGGGGCGACACCGCTCGACCTCGACGACCTCTACCGGCGACTGGCCGAGCAGGGCTATCACTACGGCCCCGCCTTCCAGGGCGTGACCCGGGCCTGGGAACTCGGCGGCGACACCTACGTCGAGACCGCGCTGCCCGAGGACCAGCGCCCGGCCGCGGACCGCTACGGACTGCACCCCGCACTCCTCGACGCGGCCCTGCACCTGCTCGTCCTGGACCCCGCGGCCGCCGCGAGCGGCGCCGCCCCGCGCCTGCCGTTCGCGTGGTCGGGCGTGTCCCTGCACGCCGTGGCCGCCACCGACCTGCGGGTCCGGCTGCGCGCCACCGGCGACGACACCGCCGCGCTCGACGTCACCGACGCCACCGGCGCCCCCGTGGTCTCCGTCGAGGAACTGACCCTGCGTGCCATGAAGCCGCTCACCGGGCAGGCCGACGGACCCGCCCAGCACTCGGTGTTCGGCGTGGACTGGCTGCCGCTCGCGGTGGCGGCCGAGCCCGCGCCCGAGCCCGGCCGATGGGCCCTCGTCGGCCCCGACGTCCTGGACACCACGGAGCTGGGCGCGACCCGGTACGCCCGCCTGGACGACCTCACCGACGCGCTCGGCACCGACGTGCCGCGGCCCGCGGTGGTGCTGGCACCGATCGGCTGGCCGGTCGGCGACGAGACCGGACAGGACGCCCACACCAGGGCGTTCGCCGCCGCCGAGACCGCGCTGTCGTTGGTGCGGGACTGGCTGGCGGACGAGCGGTGGGAGTCGAGCCGGCTGGTGGTGGTGACGTCGGGTGCGGTGGGGCCCGGCGGTGTCTCCGGTGCCGCGGGTCTCGCCGGTGCCGCGGTGTGGGGTCTGCTGCGCAGTGTGCAGTCCGAGCACCCGGGACGGTTCGTGCTGGTCGACGCCGACGGTGACGTCGGCGTGGCCGCGGGCGCCCTGCCCGGCGTGCTGGCGTCCGGCGAGGCGCAGGTGGCCGTCTGCGGAGACGGCGCCTACGTGCCCCGGCTGGCCCGGGTGTCCGGCGCGGACTCCGACTCCGGCGTGTCCTTCGGCGAGGGGACCGTCCTGGTCACCGGTGCCGGTGGTGCGCTGGGTGGTCTCGTCGCGCGGCACCTGGTGTCCGAGCACGGTGTGCGGCGGCTGCTGCTGGTCTCCCGCCGCGGCGGGGCCGACCCCCAACTGGCCGCCATCGCGAGCGAGTTGCGCGACCTGGGTGCGGTGGTGGAGACCGCGGCGTGCGACGTCGCCGACTTCGACGCCCTGGCGGGTGTGGTGGGTGGTCTGCCGGTGGAGTTCCCGTTGTCGGGTGTGGTGCATGCGGCGGGTGTGCTGGATGACGCGACGGTGGAGAACGTGTCGTCGGAGTCGTTGGCGCGGGTGCTGGGTCCGAAGGTGGCGGGTGCGTGGAATCTGCATCTGCTGGCGTCGGGTGTGTCGGCGTTCGTGGTGTTCTCGTCGGTGGCGGGGACGTTGGGGACGGCGGGGCAGTCGAACTACGCGGCGGCGAATGTGTTCCTGGACGCGTTGATGGTGTGGCGCGGGGAGCGGGGTCTGCCGGGTGTGTCGCTGGCGTGGGGGTTGTGGGAGCAGGCCAGTGGGATGACGGGGCATCTGGCGGATGCCGACCGTGCCCGCATGGCCCGCGCCGGCACCGCCCCCCTGCCCACCGAACTGGGTCTGCGCCTCCTCGACACCGCGCTGGAGCTGAACCGGCCGCACCTGGTGCTCACCCCGCTGAACACCGCGGCTCTCAAGTCGCAGTCCCAGCAGGGAGGTTCAGCGCTCTCCCCGCTGTTCACCGGCCTGGTCCGGCCCGCACTGCGCCGGGCGACGGGCGCGGCGGCCGGCACCGGCTCCGGCTCCTCCCTGGCTGGTCGGTTGGCGGGGTTGTCGGTGGCGGAGCAGGAGGGGTTGCTGCTGGATCTGGTGGTGGGTCAGGTCGCGGTGGTGCTGGGTCATGCGGACGGGGCGCGGGTGGATGCGGGCCGGCCGTTCAAGGATCTGGGTTTCGATTCGTTGACGGCGGTGGAGTTGCGGAACCGGTTGCAGGCGGCGGCGGGGGTGCGGTTGCCGGCGACGGTGGTGTTCGACCATCCCAGTCCGGTGGTGCTGGCGGCGTTCCTTCGGCAGGAGTTGCTGGGGGAGTCGGTGGTGTCGGCTGTGGTGGCGGGTGCTGGGGTGGCGGTGCCGGTGGAGGAGCCGGTGGCGATCGTGGGGATGAGTTGCCGGTTCCCGGGTGGGGTGCGTTCGCCGGAGGACCTGTGGCGGTTGGTGGCTTCGGGTGCGGATGCGATCGGTGAGTTCCCGCGGGACCGGGGCTGGGATGTGGAGGGGTTGTACGACCCGGATCCGGAGGCGCGGGGGAAGTCGTATGCGCGTCGGGGTGGGTTCTTGTATGACGCGGCGGAGTTCGATGCGGACTTCTTCGAGATCAGTCCGCGTGAGGCGTTGGCGACGGATCCGCAGCAGCGGTTGTTGCTGGAGCTGGCGTGGGAGGTGGTGGAGCGGGCCGGGATCGATCCGGTGAGTCTGCGTGAGACGCAGACCGGTGTCTTCACTGGCGTCATGTACAACGACTACAGCGCCCGACTGCACCAGGCCCCGGAAGAACTCGAAGGATTCCTCCTCGCCGGCAACCAGGCCAGCGTGGCCTCGGGCCGGGTGTCGTACCAACTCGGCCTGCAGGGACCGGCGGTCACCGTCGACACGGCGTGCTCCTCCTCCCTCGTCGCCCTGCACATGGCCGCCCAGTCGCTGCGCCGCGGCGAGTGCGACCTGGCGCTCGCGGGAGGCGTCGCGATCATGTCGACGCCGAACACCTTCGTGGAGTTCAGTCGGCAGCGTGGTCTGGCGGCTGATGGGCGGTGCAAGCCGTTCGCGCAGGCGGCGGATGGTACGGGCTGGAGTGAGGGTGCGGGTCTGCTGTTGGTGGAGCGGTTGTCGGACGCGCGGCGCAACGGGCATCGGGTGCTGGCGGTGTTGCGGGGTTCGGCGGTCAATCAGGACGGTGCGTCCAATGGTCTGACGGCGCCGAACGGTCCGGCGCAGCAGCGGGTGATCGGGGCTGCTCTGGCGGACGCGGGTCTGGCGCCGGGTGAGGTGGACGCGGTGGAGGCGCATGGTACGGGGACCCGGCTGGGGGACCCGATCGAGGCGCAGGCGTTGATCGCCGCTTATGGGCGGGGCCGTGAGGTGCCGCTGCGGTTGGGGTCGGTCAAGTCGAACATCGGGCACACGCAGGCGGCGGCCGGTGTGGCGGGTGTGATCAAGATGGTCAAGGCGATGGAGCACGGGGTGTTGCCCGCGTCGCTGCATGTGGATGCGCCCACGGAGCATGTGGAGTGGGCCGGTGGCGGGGTGGAGTTGCTGACCGAGCAGGTGCGGTGGCCGGAGGTGGGGCGGCCGCGTCGGGCGGCGGTGTCCGCGTTCGGTATTTCCGGCACCAACGCGCATGTGGTGCTGGAGCAGCCGCCGGTGGCCCAGCCGGTGGAGCCGGTGGAGCCGGTGCCGGGTGTGGTGCCGTGGATCTTGTCGGCGCGTTCCGGGCAGGCGCTGCGGGAGCAGGCCGCCAACCTCGCCGAGGCGGTACGTGCCGGTGGTGAGGCGGCCGACCCGGTCGCCGTCGCCCGGGCCCTGGCCACCACCCGCACCCGCTGGAACCACCGCGCGGTCCTGTTCGCCGACGACACGGCGGACTTCGCCGGGCTGCTCGACGGCATCGCGGCCGGCACCCCCGGCGCCGGCGTGGCCCAGGGCGTCGCCGCCGACGGAAAGACCGTGTTCGTCTTCCCCGGCCAGGGCTCGCAGTGGGCCGGCATGGCGACGGAACTGCTGCGCACCGCCCCGGCGTTCGCCGCCCGGATGGCCGAGTGCGCCGAGGCGCTCCAGGCGCATGTCGACTGGTCGCTCCTCGACGTCCTGCACGGGGCCGAGGGCGCGCCGTCGCTGGAGCGCGTCGACGTGGTCCAGCCGGTGCTGTTCGCCGTCATGGTCTCGCTGGCGCAGCTGTGGCGGTCGTACGGCGTGGAACCGGCCGCGGTGGTCGGGCACTCGCAGGGCGAGATCGCCGCGGCCTGCGTGGCCGGGGCGCTCTCCCTGGAGGACGCCGCCCGCGTGGTGGCCCTGCGCAGCCGGGCGATCCTGCGGCTGGCGGGCACCGGGGGCATGGTGTCCGTGGCCCTACCCGCGTCCGAGGTGGAGCGCCGGCTGGAGCGCCACGGCGGAGCGGTCTGCGTCGCGGCCGTCAACGGCCCCGCCTCCGTCGTGGTCGCCGGAGACGTGGCGGCCCTCGACACCCTGATGGGCGAGCTGGAGAGCGACGGCGTGCGCGCCCGGCGGATCCCCGTCGACTACGCCTCGCACTCCGCGCACGTCGAGGACCTGCGCGAGGAACTGCTCGACGTCCTCGCGCCGATCCGGCCGCGGGCCGCGCAGGTGCCGTTCTTCTCGACGGTCGAGTGCGCGTTCCTGGACACCACCGCACTCGACGCCGAGTACTGGTACACCAACCTCCGCCGGACCGTGCGTCTTCAGGAGGCGGTCGGGGCCCTGGCCGGCGCCGGATTCCGTCACTTCGTCGAGTCCAGTCCGCACCCGGTGCTGACCATGGGCATCGAGGAGACCCTGGCGGACCTCGGCACCGGCCCGGCCGCCGGAGTGGCCCTGCAGACCCTGCGGCGCCAGGAGGGCGGACTCGACCGCTTCCTGCTCTCCCTCGCCGAGGGCTACACGGGAGGCCTCCCGGTGGACTGGAACCGGGCACTGCCCGAGGACGGCCGGCCGGCCTTCGACCTGCCGACCTACCCGTTCCAACGGCAGCGCTACTGGCTGGAGCCGACCCGTGAGACCGCCGACGTCGCGGCCGCCGGTCTCGACACGGCCGACCACCCGCTGCTCGGCGCGGTCGTCCCGCTCGGCGACGGCAGGGGCACCCTGCTGACCGGACGGCTCGCGCTGCACACACATCCGTGGCTCGCGGACCACGGGGTGTCCGGCACCGTACTGCTGCCGGGCACCGCCTTCCTGGAGATGCTGCTCCGGGCCGGCGAGGCCACCGGAGCGGACCTGATCGAGGACCTCACCCTGGTCGCGCCGCTCGTGCTGCCCGCCCACGGCGGTGTCGCCGTCCAGGTGGCGGTGACCGAGGCGGACGAGGCGGGACGCCGGGCCGTCACGGTCTACGCCCGCCCGGACGGTGCCGACGACGAGCGGGAGTGGGCCGTCCACGCGACCGGCGTCCTCGCCGCCACCAACTCCACGGCACGCCCGGCCGGCACCCTCGCCGGTGCCTGGCCACCGCCCGGAGCGGTCGACGTCGACCTGGCCGACGCCTACGGCCGGCTGCGGGAACTCGGCTACGAGTACGGGGCGTCCTTCCAGTGCCTGCACCGGTTGTGGCGCCGGGGCGACGACCTCTTCGCCGAGGTACGGCTGCGCCCGGAGGAACAGCGCGAGGCCCAGCGCTTCGCGGTCCACCCGGCCCTGCTGGACGCCGCCCTGCATCCGCTGGCCATGGGCGAGCTGGGCGAGCCCCGGCCGGGCGTGCTGCCCTTCTCCTGGACGGGCGTCCAGGTGCACGCCGTCGGCGCCACCCTGCTCAGGGTGCGACTGAGCCCGGCGGGCGGCGACACGGCCACCATCGAGATCGCCGACGCGCTCGGCGCCCCGCTCGCCTCGGTCGAGTCACTGGTCCTGCGCGAGATGACCCGGGACCCCGGGCAGGGGAACGAGCGCGCCCTCCCGCTGTACGCCGTCGAATGGCAGCCCGTCGCCGCGGACGACACCGCGCACGAGGCCACCGGCTGGGCGCTGCTCGGCCCCGACCCCCTCGGGCTGCGCGCCGTGGCCGCCCTGGAGCAGGCCCCCGGCCTCGGTGCCCTCGGCACGGACGCCGGCCTGCCCCAGGTCGTGTTCTGGCAGGCCGTGCCCCCGGCGACCCCGCGAGCCGGTGAACCGGAACCCCCGGAAGCCGTTCACGAACTCCTGGAGCGGACGCTGTCGTTGGTGCGGGACTGGCTGGCGGACGAGCGGTGGGAGTCGAGCCGGCTGGTGGTGGTGACGTCGGGTTCGGTGGGGCCCGGCGGTGTCTCCGGTGCCGCGGGTCTCGCCGGTGCCGCGGTGTGGGGTCTGCTGCGCAGTGTGCAGACCGAGCACCCGGGACGGTTCGTCCTGCTGGAGGTGGACGGCGACGTCGACGCGGCCACGCTGGCACGCGCCGTGTCCTCCGGGGAGGCGCAGCTCGCCGTGAGCGAGGACGGCGTACGCGTGCCCCGGCTGGCCCGGACCGCCGAGGCGGAGCCCGGCACCGGGTCGTGGGGTGACGGGACGGTCCTCGTGACCGGTGCCGGTGGTGCGCTGGGTGGTCTCGTCGCGCGGCAGCTGGTGTCCGAGCACGGTGTGCGGCGCCTGCTGCTGGTCTCCCGCCGCGGCGGGGCCGACGCCGGACTCGTGGACGTGGCGGAGGAACTGCGCGCCGCCGGCTGCACCGTGGACGTGGCCGCGTGCGACGTCGCCGACTTCGACGCCCTGGCGGGTGTGGTGGGTGGTCTGCCGGTGGAGTTCCCGTTGTCGGGTGTGGTGCATGCGGCGGGTGTGCTGGATGACGCGACGGTGGAGAACGTGTCGTCGGAGTCGTTGGCGCGGGTGCTGGGTCCGAAGGTGGCGGGTGCGTGGAATCTGCATCTGCTGGCGTCGGGTGTGTCGGCGTTCGTGGTGTTCTCGTCGGTGGCGGGGACGTTGGGGACGGCGGGTCAGTCGAACTACGCGGCGGCGAATGTGTTCCTGGACGCGTTGATGGTGTGGCGCAGGGAGCGGGGTCTGCCGGGTGTGTCGCTGGCGTGGGGGTTGTGGGAGCAGGCGAGTGGGATGACGGGGCATCTGGCGGAGGCCGACCGTGCCCGCATGGCCCGCGCCGGCATCGCCCCGATGTCCGACGAACTCGGTCTGCGTCTCTTCAACGCCGCCCTCCGCCGCCCCGAACCGCTGCTCGTCACCGCCGCCATCGACACCGCGGCCCTGCGCGCCGGTTCCCGCTCCGCGACCCTCTCACCGATGCTGCGCGGCCTGGCCCCGGCGGTACGGCGGCGCACCGCGGCCGACGCCTCGATGCAGGGCCTCGACTCCCTGGCGGGTCGGTTGGCGGGGTTGTCGGTGGCGGAGCAGGAGGGGTTGCTGCTGGAGCTGGTGGTGGGTCAGGTCGCGGTGGTGCTGGGTCATGCGGACGGGGCGCGGGTGGATGCGGGCCGGCCGTTCAAGGATCTGGGTTTCGACTCGTTGACGGCGGTGGAGTTGCGGAACCGGTTGCAGGCGGCCGCGGGGGTGCGGTTGCCGGCGACGGTGGTGTTCGACCATCCCAGTCCGGTGGTGCTGGCGGCGTTCCTTCGGCAGGAGTTGCTGGGGGAGTCGGTGGCGTCGGCTGTGGTGGCGGGTGCTGGGGTGGCGGTGCCGGTGGAGGAGCCGGTGGCGATCGTGGGGATGAGTTGCCGGTTCCCGGGTGGGGTGCGTTCGCCGGAGGACCTGTGGCGGTTGGTTGCTTCGGGTGCGGATGCGATCGGTGAGTTCCCGCGGGACCGGGGGTGGGATGTGGAGGGGTTGTACGACCCGGATCCGGAGGCGCGGGGGAAGTCGTATGCGCGTCGGGGTGGGTTCTTGTATGACGCGGCGGAGTTCGATGCGGACTTCTTCGAGATCAGTCCGCGTGAGGCGTTGGCGACGGATCCGCAGCAGCGGTTGTTGCTGGAGCTGGCGTGGGAGGTGGTGGAGCGGGCCGGGATCGATCCGGTGAGCCTGCGTGAGACGCAGACCGGTGTCTTCACCGGCGTCATGTACAACGACTACAGCTCCCGCCTCCATGAGACGCCCGACGGCATGGAGGGGTACCTGTCCATCGGCAACTCCTCCAGCGTCGCGTCCGGCCGGGTGTCGTACCAACTCGGCCTGCAGGGACCGGCGGTCACCGTCGACACCGCGTGCTCCTCCTCCCTCGTCGCCCTGCACATGGCCGCCCAGTCGCTGCGCCGCGGCGAGTGCGATCTCGCCCTGGCCGGCGGGGTGACCCTGATGGCCACTCCCTCGATGTTCGTGGAGTTCAGCCGGCAGCGTGGTCTGGCGGCTGATGGGCGGTGCAAGCCGTTCGCGCAGGCGGCGGATGGTACGGGCTGGAGTGAGGGTGCGGGTCTGCTGCTGGTGGAGCGGTTGTCGGACGCGCGGCGCAACGGGCATCGGGTGCTGGCGGTGTTGCGGGGTTCGGCGGTCAATCAGGACGGTGCGTCCAATGGTCTGACGGCGCCGAACGGTCCGGCGCAGCAGCGGGTGATCGGGGCTGCTCTGGCGGACGCGGGTCTGGCGCCGGGTGAGGTGGACGCGGTGGAGGCGCATGGTACGGGGACCCGGCTGGGGGACCCGATCGAGGCGCAGGCGTTGATCGCCGCTTATGGGCGGGGTCGTGAGGTGCCGCTGCGGTTGGGGTCGGTCAAGTCGAACATCGGGCACACGCAGGCGGCGGCCGGTGTGGCGGGTGTGATCAAGATGGTCAAGGCGATGGAGCACGGGGTGTTGCCCGCGTCGCTGCATGTGGATGCGCCCACGGAGCATGTGGAGTGGGCCGGTGGCGGGGTGGAGTTGCTGACCGAGCAGGTGCGGTGGCCGGAGGTGGGGCGGCCGCGTCGGGCGGCGGTGTCCGCGTTCGGTATCTCGGGCACCAACGCGCATGTGGTGCTGGAGCAGCCGCCGGTGGCCGAGCCGGTGGAGTCGGTGGAGTCGGTGGAGCCGGTGCCGGGTGTGGTGCCGTGGATCTTGTCGGCGCGTTCCGGGCAGGCGTTGCGGGAGCAGGCCGCCAACCTCGCCGAGGCGGTACGTGCCGGTGGTGAGGCGGCCGACCCGGTCGCCGTCGCCCGGGCCCTGGCCACCACCCGCACCCGCTGGAACCACCGCGCGGCCGTCGTTCCCCAGCCGGGGGCCGGCCACCTCGCGGGCCTGGACGAACTGGCCGCGGGCGGTTCCGCGCCCGGTGCCTTCAGCGGCCGGACCCGCTCCGGCTCGGTGGGCTTCATGTTCACCGGCCAGGGCAGCCAGCGCGCCGGCATGGGCCGGGTGCTGTACGAGACGTACCCGGTGTTCGCCACCGCCCTGGAGGAGCTGTTCGACGCGCTCGACCCGCACCTCCAGCGCCCGCTGGCCGAGGTGATGTTCGCCGAGCCGGGCAGCGAGGAGGCCGCCCTGCTCGACACCACCGCCTACACCCAGCCCGCGCTCTTCGCCCTGGAGGTCGCCCTCTTCCGGCTCCTCGGCCACTGGGGCATCCGCCCGGACGTCCTGCTCGGACACTCGGTCGGGGAGATAGCGGCCGCCCATGTGTCCGGCGTGCTCTCGCTGGCCGACGCGGCACGGCTGGTCACCGCCAGGGGACGCCTCATGCAGGCGCTGCCCGCGGGCGGCGCGATGCTCGCCGTCGAGGCGGCCGAGGACGAGGTGCGGGCACTGATCGAGGCGCGCGGATCCGCCGTGGACATCGCCGCGGTCAACGGCCCCACGGCCGTGGTGCTCGCGGGCGACGCGGACGCGGTCACCGGGATCGCCCGCGAGCTGGCCGAATCGGGCCGCAGGACCAAGCGCCTGACGGTCAGTCACGCCTTCCACTCGGCGCTCATGGAACCGATGCTGGAGGAGTTCCGTGACGTCCTGCGCGAGACCGGTCACGGAGCCGCCGCGCTGCCGGTGATCTCCACCCTCACCGGTGAACCCGTCGGCGCCGGGGAACTCGGCTCCGCCGACTACTGGGTGCGCCACGCCCGGGGCACCGTCCGCTTCGCCGACGCGGTACGGCGTGCCGAGGCGGAGGGCGTCGGTGTCCTCATCGAGATCGGCCCCGGCGCGGTCCTCACCCCGATGGCCCTGGACAGCTGGCCGGCCACGGCCGAGCGGCCCGCCGTGGTCCCGGCGCTGCGCGCGGAACAGCCCGAGGACGTGGCGGTGGCCGGCGCGCTGGGCCAGGCACACGTGCACGGCGTCGACGTCGACTGGGCCGCGGTGCTCGGCACCGGCACCGGCTCGTTCGCCGTACCGACCTACCCGTTCCAGCGGCAGCGCTACTGGCTGGAGCCGACCGCGGAGCACGCCCACGTCGCGGCGGCCGGGCTGGACGCGCTGGAGCACCCCCTGCTGGGGGCCGTCCTGGACCACCCGGACACGGGCGGCACGACCCTGACCGGGCGCCTCACCGCCGGAACGCAGACCTGGCTCGCGGAGCACCGCGTGGCCGGGGCGGCGATCGTGCCCGGCGCGGCGGTTCTGGACATGGTCCTGCACGCCGCGAGCCGCACCGCGGCGACCCAGGTGCGTGAACTGCTCCTGGAATCCCCCCTGTTCGTACCGGAGACCGGGGCGCTCCAGCTGCGGCTCGTGGTGGGCGGACCGGGCGAGGAGGGGGAGCGGACCGTGGCGCTCTACTCCCGGCCGGAGGACGACACCTCGCCCACCGCGTGGACCAGGCACGCCGGCGGCCGGCTGACCCCGGAGGCGGGACCCGACGCACCGGCGGACCCGGGCGCCTGGCCGCCGGCGGGCGCCGCGGCCCTCGCCGTCGACACGTTCTACGACGACCTCGCCGACGCCGGACTGGGCTACGGCCCCCTGTTCCAGGGGCTCCGCGCCGCCTGGCGCGACGCGGACAGCGTCCTGGTGGAGGCCGAACTGCCCCCGGGCACCGATGTGACCAGTTTCCTGCTGCACCCCGCCCTGCTCGACGCCGTACTGCACGGCTTCCTGCTGGCCCGCGACAGCGCGGCACCTGTCCTGCCGTTCGCCTGGAGCGACGCCCGGGTCCGGGCGACGGGTGCGACGGCGCTCCGGGCGCGGATCACCCTGCTCGCCGACGACCGGCTGCGGCTGGAGGCCTGGGACCGGGACGGGCGATTCGTGGCCGGGGTCGACTCCCTGACCACCAGGCCGGTCCCGGCCGGGCAGCTCGCCGGCGCCGCACGCGGCGACCGGGGCGGCCTGTACGTGACCGGATGGACCGAGCCGTCACTGCCGTCGGCGCCCGCCGGACACCAGTGGGCCCTCCTGGGCGACACCGACCGGCCCGCACCCGGGATCAGCCTGCCCGCCGGTACGCAGCGGTTCCCGGACGTCGCCGCCCTGGCCCGCTTCGTCGCCGCGGGAGGCAGCGTGCCCGACGTGGTCGTCGCCTCCTTCCCGGCCCTCGCTCCGGCCGCGGAGTCGCCCGCCGAAACCGTGCGCGCGGAGCTGGCGGGCCTCCTGGACCTGCTGCACTCCTGGCTGGCGGAGGAGAGCCTGTCCCGCGGCCGGCTGGCCGTGGTCACCGGCGCCGGTGAGCCGGGGGAGGAGGTGTCGGGCACCGCACTGGCCGGCGCCGCGCTGCGCGGGCTGCTGCGGTCCGCCCAGCGGGAGTACCCCGGCCGGTTCGTACTGGTGGACACCGACGGACACGACACCACCACCGAGGTGTTCCTCGCGGCCTGCGCCGCGGACGAACCGGAAGTGGCGCTGCGCACCGGGACGGCCCGCGTGCCACGCCTCGCGCCGGTCGCGGACGGCACCGAGGCGGCGGCCGGCGGCGACAGTGTGCTCGACGCCGACGGCACCGTCCTGATCACCGGTGCGACCGGTGCCCTGGGCCGTCAGGTGGCCCGCCACCTCGTGCACCACCACGGACTGCGCCGGCTGCTGCTGGTCAGCCGCCGGGGTGCCGAGGCGCCCGGAGCCGCGGAGCTGGAGGCCGAACTGGCCGCGGCCGGGGCGACGGTGACCATGGCGGCCTGCGACGTCGCCGACCGCGACGCCGTCGCGGCCGTCCTGCGGTCCGTGCCCGACCGGCATCCGCTCACCGCCGTGTTCCACACCGCCGGTGTCGTCGCGGACGGCGTGCTCGCGTCGCTGACCCCCGCCGGCCTCGACGCGGTGCTGCGGCCCAAGACCGACGCGGCGATCCATCTGCACGAGCTGACCGACGGCCAGGACCTGGGCGCCTTCGTGCTCTTCTCCTCCGTCGCGGGTGTCCTCGGCTCGGCCGGCCAGGCGAACTACGCCGCCGCCAACGCGACCCTGGACGCACTGGCCGAACGGCGCCGGGAGCTGGGCCTGCCCGCCACCTCGCTGGCATGGGGCAGCTGGGAGTCCGAGGGCGAGGGCCACGGCATGACCGGGGCGCTCGACGGCGAACAGTGGGCCCGCCTGCGCCGCACCGGCGTCGTGCCGCTCACCGTCGAGGACGGCCTGGCCCAGCTGGACCGGAGCCTGACGGTGGACCACCCCGTGCTGGTGGCCGCCCGGCTCGACCTGCGCGCCCTGCGCGAGCAGGCGGCCGCCGACACCCTGCCCGCGATCCTGCGCGGCCTGGTGCCGGCCCGGACCCGCACGGCACCCGCGCGCACGGCGACGACGGCCGAACCGGCCGATGCCGAGGCGTTCCGGCACCGGCTGTCCACGATGGGCGCCGACCAGCAGCGGCAGACCGTGCTCGACACGGTGCGGCGCCGTGCCGCCGTGGCCCTCGGCCACAGCTCCCACGACGCCGTCCAGCCCGGCCGCGGCTTCCTCGACATGGGCTTCAACTCACTGACCGCCGTCGAGTTCCGCAACGACCTGGAGCGGCTCACCGGGCTCCGCCTGAGCACCACCGTGATGTTCGACCACCCCACCCCGGACGCCCTGGCCGGCCACCTGCTGACGCTGAGCGGCCCCGACGACCCGGAGCCGGCCGGCTCCGCCCTCGCCGGACTCGACGCGTTCGCCCGTTCGCTGCCGCAGCTCGACGGCGACGACGCCACCCGGGCGGCCGCCGTCGAGCGGCTCCGGGAACTGCTGCTGACGCTCGACCGGCCGGCCGTCGCCCCGGCCGGCGCGGACGCCGGCCCGGACGCGTTCGACCAGGCCAGCGACGACGAGATCTTCGACTTCATCGACCGGGAACTCGGGGCCTCCTGATGGGCCACCGAAGGCTGCCTCCCAAGACCCCGAGAGGACGGACCGACGTGCCGACCGAACAGACACCGACCGAACAGACCCTGACCGAACAGAAGTTGCGCGACTACCTCAAGCGGGTCACCGGCCAGCTCCAGCAGGCCAAGGCCCGGCTGCGGGAGCTGGACGAGTCCCGGCACGAGCCGATCGCGATCGTCTCCATGAGCTGCCGCTACCCCGGCGACGTCCAGACGCCCGAGGACCTGTGGCGGCTGGTCGCCGAGGGCCGCGACGCCACGAGCGAGTTCCCCGGCAACCGGGGCTGGGACGCCGAGGCACTGTACGACCCCGACCCGGAGGCCACCGGACGGACCTACACCACGCGGGGCGGCTTCCTGCACGACGCCGACCAGTTCGACCCGGAGTTCTTCGGGCTCAACCCGCGCGAGGCCCTGGCCACCGACCCGCAGCAGCGCCTCCTGCTGGAACTGGCCTGGGAGGCGTTCGAACGCGCGGGCATCGCGCCGCGCACGCTGCGCTCCAGCGCCACCGGTGTCTTCACCGGCGTCATGTACAACGACTACGCCGGCCGGCTGCGGCCGATGCCGGGCACCTTCGAGGGCTACCTGGGCAGCGGCAGTGCCGGCAGCGTCGCCTCCGGCCGCGTCGCCCACACCTTCGACCTGCACGGCCCGGCCATCACCGTGGACACCGCCTGCTCGTCCTCCCTCGTCGCCATTCACCTGGCCGCCGACTCCCTGCGCCGCGGCGAGTGCGAACTCGCCCTGGCCGGCGGGGTCACCGTGATGGCGACACCGGACACCTTCGTCGAGTTCAGCCGCCAGCGCGGACTCGCCCCCGACGGCCGGTGCAAGCCGTTCTCCGCGCAGGCCGACGGCACCGGCTGGGGCGAGGGCGGCGGACTGCTGCTGCTGGAGCGGCTGTCGGACGCGGTGCGCAACGGCCACCGGGTGCTCGCCCTCGTCCGCTCCAGTGCCGTCAACCAGGACGGCACCAGCAGCCAGCTCACCGCTCCCAACGGCCCCTCCCAGGAACAGGTCATCCGGCAGGCCCTGACCAACGGCGGTCTCACCCCCGCGGACGTGGACGCCGTCGAGGCACACGGCACCGGCACCACCCTCGGCGACCCGATCGAGGCCGGCGCGCTGGTCAACGTGTACGGCCGGCACCGCGCCGACCAGGCCCCGCTGCGCCTCGGTTCGGTCAAGTCCAACCTCGGTCACACCCAGGCCGCCGCCGGCGTGGCCGGTGTGATCAAGATGGTCATGGCGCTGCACCACGAGACACTGCCGCGCACCCTCCACGCCGACGAGCCCTCACCGCACGTGGACTGGTCGGGCGGCGTCGAGCTGCTGACCGGGCAGCTGCCCTGGCCGCAGGGCGAGCGGGCCCGCCGGGCGGGCGTCTCCTCCTTCGGCATCAGCGGCACCAACGCCCACGTGATCGTCGAGGAACCCGCTCCCGCGGCGTCCGGGCCCGCCCCGGCCCCGCCCGTTCCGGCCGTCGCCTCGGCCACGCCGCCCTGGGTGCTGTCCGCCCGCACCGAAGGGGCCCTGCGCGGCCAGGCCCGGCGGCTGAGCGCCTGGCTGGACGACGACCCCCGGATCACGGACGCCGAGATCGCCGCCACCCTGGCGGGCGGGCGCACCCTGTTCGAGCACCGGGCCGTACTGCTCGGCGAGGACCGCGCCCGCACCCGGGAGGCACTCGACGCACTGGGCGACGGACGCACCTCCCGCGACCTCGTCGAGGGCCGGGCCGAGCCCACCGGGGGCACGGTGTTCGTCTTCCCGGGGCAGGGCACGCAGTGGATCGGCATGGCCGGCGACCTGCTCGAGCGCTCGCCGGTCTTCCGGCTCGCCCTGGAGGACTGCGCCGACGCGCTCGGGCCGTACACCGACTGGTCCCTGCTCGACGCCGTCCGCGAGGGCGGCCGGGGCGAGCTGCTGGACCGCGTGGACGTCGTACAGCCCGCGCTGTTCGCGATGATGGTGTCGCTGGCCCGGCTGTGGGAGTCGGTGGGCATCGTCCCGGACGCCGTCGTCGGCCACTCGCAGGGCGAGATCGCAGCCGCCCACGTCGCCGGGGCGCTCGGGCTGGACGACGCGGCACGCGCGGTGGCGCTGCGCAGCCGGGCCCTGACCCGGCTGGCCGGGACGGGTGCGATGGCCTCGGTCCCGCTGCCCTCCGCACAGGTCGCGCAGCGGATCGCCGACGGCGCTCCCGGCGTGGCGATCGCCGCGGTCAACGGCGCCGCGGCCACCGTCGTGGCGGGCGACCCGGTGTCGGTCGAGGAACTCGTCGACGCCTACCGTGCGGCCGGGGTGAAGGCCCGCACCATACCGGTGGACTACGCCTCCCACTCCCCGCACGTCGAAGCCATCCGGGACGAAGTCACCGACGCCCTCGCCGGTCTGACGCCGCGTCCCGCACGCACCGCCTTCTACTCCACCGTCACCGCCGGCCCCGTCGACACCACCACGCTGGACGCCGCCTACTGGTACCGCAACCTGCGTCAGGTCGTCCGGTTCGAGGAGACCACCCGCAGGCTTCTGAAGGACGGATACGGGCTGTTCGTCGAGTCCAGCCCGCACCCCGTGCTCACCGGCGCGATCCAGGAGACCACCGAGGAGGCCGGGGCCGCGGTCACCACCGTCGGCACCCTGCGCCGCAACCAGCCCGCCGCCCGCCGGTTCCTGCAGTCAGCCGCCGAGGTCCACACCCAGGCCGCTGACGTCGACTGGCCGGCCCTCCAGCCGGCTGTCCCGGCGCCCGGCGCCGCGGTCCCGACGTACGCCTTCCAGCGTCGGCGCCTGTGGATCGACACCCCCGCCGGTGCCGCCGACGCGGGCGGACTCGGCCTGGAACCGGCCGCGCACCCGCTGCTCGGCGCGACACTGAGCACCGCCGAGCACGGTACGACCGTCCTGACCGGCCGTATCTCCCGGCGCACCCACCCCTGGCTGAACGGCCACGCCGTCGCGGACACCGTGCTCGTCCCCGGCACCGCGCTCCTCGAACTCGCCCTGCACGCCGCGGCCGAGGCCGGCTGCGCCCAGGTGGAGGAACTCACCCTGGAGGCGCCGCTGCTCCTGCCCGAGGACACGGCCACGCAGATCCAGGTCGCCGTCGCCCCGGACGAGGACGGCGGCCGCCGCGTCACCGTCCACTCCCGCACGGCGCAGGAGGAGACACCGGGGGAGTGGATCCGCCACGCCTCCGGCACCCTGTCCCGGGAAGCCGACGGGCAAAGCGTCCCGGACGCCGCCGGCCTTGCAGCGGCCTGGCCGCCGCCCGGCGCCCGCCCGGTCGCCCTGGACGACGCCTACGACCGTCTGGCGGACCTCGGCTACCACTACTCCGGCGCCTTCCGCGGCCTGCGCGCACTCTGGCGCGCCGACAGCGACCTGTACGCCGAGGTGGAGCTCCCCGCCGAGGCCGACACCGCCGGCTACGGCATCCATCCCGCCCTGCTGGACGCCTGCCTGCACGCGCTGCTCGCGGACGGCGGCGACACGGACGGCGACGCCGGCATCCGGCTGCCGTTCAACTGGAGCGGCGTCCGTCTGCACGCCACCGGCGCACGCACCCTGCGGGTCCGTCTGCGCCCGGCCGGAGCGGAGGCCCTCGCGGTGCTCGCCACCGGCCCGGACGGACGCGTCGTCGTCAGCGCCTCCGCCCTGACCCTGCGGCCCGTCGACCCGGCCCAGCTCGCCACGGCCGGCCGGCCCGTCCGCGACGGAATGTTCCACCTGGGCTGGACGGCACTGCCCGAGGCCGACCGCACCCAGCCGCCCTCCGGCGTCTGGGCCCTGCTCACCGCGCCCGTCACCGGCGGGCCGGCGGCCGTGGAGGAGGCGGCGCTGCGACTGGCCGACAGCTCGGCCGGACCGGAGCGACTGCCCTGCCACGACAGCCTGGAGGAGCTGCGCGCGGCCGTCGCCGCGGGCAGCCCCTGCCCCGGCACGGTGCTGACGGTGATCCCCTCCCGGACCGACGCCGACCCGGCCGGCCACACCCACGCCCTGACCGCCGACGTGCTCGGGCTGCTCCAGCGGTGGCTGGCCGACGAGACGTTCGCCGACGCCCGGCTGGTCCTCGTCACCCGGCGGGCCGTCGCCACCGGTGCCGGTGAGCCCGCGCCCGACCTCGGCGGCGCCGCGGTCTGGGGCCTGGTCGGCGCTGCCATGGCGGAGAGCCCCGACCGGTTCGTGCTGCTGGACGTCGACGACGCCTCCTGGAACGCGGTGCCCGCCGCCCTGGCGACCGGCGAGTCACGGCTCGCGCTGCGCGGCGAGACCCTGCACCTGCCGCGCCTCGCCCGCTCCGCGGGCGCCCATCCCGACCTGGCGGCACCGGACGGCGCGGACATCTGGCGGCTCGACGTCAGCGAGCGCGGCAGCCTGGAGAACGTCGTGCTGGCCGACTGCCCCGAACTCGGACGGCCCCTGGAGACCGGAGAGGTCCGGGTGGCGCTGCGCGCAGCCGGACTCAACTTCCGTGACGTGCTCATCGGTCTCGGGATGTACCCGGGCGACGGACGCATGGGCGGCGAGGGCGCCGGCATCGTGCTGCAGACCGGGCCCGGCGTCAGCGGCCTGCGGCCCGGCGACCGGGTGATGGGCCTCATCACCCACGGCACCAGCCCCGTCGCGATCACCGACCACCGCATGCTGACGCACATCCCCGACGGCTGGTCCTTCGCCCAGGCGGCCACCGTGCCCATCGTCTTCCTGACCGCCTACTACGGCCTGCAGGACCTGGCCGGCGCCCGGCGCGGCGAACGGCTGCTGCTGCACGCGGCCACCGGAGGCGTCGGCATGGCCACCCTCCAACTGGCCGAGCACTGGGGCCTGGAGGTGCTCGCCACCGCCAGCCCCGCCAAGTGGCCGGTGCTGCGCCGGCTCGGTGTGCCCGAGGAACGCATCGCCTCCTCCCGCGACCTCGGCTTCGAGGCCATGGTCGCGGAGCGGACCGACGGACAGGGTGCGGACATCGTGCTCAACTCCCTGGCCAAGGAGTTCGTGGACGCCTCCCTGCGCTCGCTGCGGCCCGGCGGCCGGTTCGTGGAGATGGGCAAGACCGACATCCGTGACGCCGGCACCGTCGCGCGCGACCACGACGGCGTCCGCTACCAGGCGTTCGACCTGCTCGACGCCGGCCCCGAACGCATCCGGGAGATGCTCGCCGACCTGGCCCGGCTCTTCGCCGACGGCGTGCTCACCCCGCTGCCCGTGCACAGCTGGGACGTCCGCCAGGCCAAGGAGGCACTGCGCTTCCTCAGCCAGGCCCGGCACACCGGCAAGCTCGCGCTCGCCCTGCCCGCCCCGCGCGACCCCGACGGCACCGTGCTGCTCACCGGCGGCACCGGCACGCTCGGCGCCATGGTCGCCCGGCACCTGGTGCGCGAGCGCGGCGTGCGGCACCTAGTGCTCGCCGGCCGTCGCGGACCCGAGGCACCCGGCGCGCGTGAACTGGCCGGGGAACTGACCGCACTCGGCGCGCACGTCACCCTCGCCGCCTGCGACGCCGCCGACGAGGACCGCCTGCGGGCCCTGGTCGCGGACATCCCCGCGGCCCACCCGCTCACCGCCGTCGTCCACCTCGCCGGCGTACTCGACGACGCGACCGTACCCAACCTCACCGACGACCGGCTGCACTCCGTGCTGCGCGCCAAGGTGGACGCGGCCTGGAACCTGCACCGCCTCACCGAGCACCTGGACCTCTCCGACTTCGTGCTCTTCTCCTCGCTGGCCTCCACCGTCGGCGCTCCCGGCCAGGGCAACTACGCCGCCGCCAACGCCTTCCTGGACGCGCTCGCCCAGCACCGCAGGGCCCGCGGACTGCCGGCCGTCTCGCTGGCCTGGGGACTGTGGGCGCAGGCGTCCGGCATGACCGGCCACCTGAACCGCGGCGACCGGGCCCGGCTGCAGCGCACCGGCGTGCTGGCCATGACCGAGGAGGTGGCCCTCGGCCTGCTGGACGCGGCCCTGGACGGCAGTCACGCGGCCGTCGTCCCGGCCCTGTTCGACACCACGGCCCTGCGCCGCCAGGCCGAGGCCGACATGCTCCACCCCGTGCTGCGGGACCTCGTCCGCCGCCAGGCCCGGCACTCCGGCCCCGCCACCGGGACCGCACCGGGCGGTGCGGACCTGCGGCTGGCCGACGCGGACCCGGCCGAACGCGGCCGCCTCGTCCTGGAGCTGGTCCGCGGCAACGCCGCCCTCGTCCTGGGCCACGACTCACCCGAGGACGTCTCCGTCACCCAGCCCTTCAAGGAACTCGGCTTCGACTCGCTCACCGCGGTCGAGCTGCGCAACCGGCTCAACCGGGCGACCGGGCTGCGGCTGCCCGCGACGGTGGTCTTCGCCCACCCGACACCGGCCGAACTCGCCGAACACCTGCTCGCCGAGCTGGCCCCGGCCGCCGCCGGCAGCGGCCTGCTCGACGACCTCGGCGAGCTCGAGGCGAGGCTCGTCGCCGACGTCCCCGCCGACGACCTGCGCGAGGAGATCCTCGGCCGCCTGGAGGCGATGGTGCAGCGCCTGCGCCCCGAGACGCCGGACGTGCTGGACACCACGGCACCCGAAAAGGAGATCGAGACCGCGGGCGCGGACGAGATCTTCGCCCTGATCGACCGGGAGCTCGGCCTGTGAGCGGGAGACAGGGGCCGTACGCAGCCGTGGACCGTACCCACCGAGAGAGAGGCCGGGTCAGCCGTGTCGGATGAACCGAAGCTCACCGAATACCTGAAGCGGGTCACAGCCGACCTGCTCAAGACGCGCCGCCGGCTGCAGGAGGTCGAGGCGGAACGCGAGGAGCCGATCGCCGTGGTGGGCATGGCCTGCCGCTACCCGGGCGGGGTGCAGACCCCCGAGGACCTGTGGGAGCTGGTCGCGTCCGGCACCGACGCCATCACCTCCTTCCCCGCCGACCGCGGCTGGGACATCGAGGGCATCCACGATCCCGACCCCGAGCACCGCGGCACCAGCTACGTGGACCGCGGCGGGTTCCTGCACGAGGCCGGGGAGTTCGACGCCGCGTTCTTCGGGATGAGTCCGCGCGAGGCGCTCGCCACCGACCCCCAGCAGCGGCTGCTGCTGGAGATCGTCTGGGAGGCGGTGGAACGGGCCGGCATCGACCCCACCACGCTCAAGGGCAGCGACACCGGCATCTACGTCGGTGTGATCGGCCAGGACTACGGGCCGGTCAGCGCGAGCGGTGTGCCCGCCGACATCGAGGGCTTCGCCATCGGCAACCAGACCAGTGTCGCCTCCGGGCGGGTCGCCTACACCCTCGGCCTGGACGGCCCGGCCGTCACCCTCGACACGGCCTGCTCCTCGTCCCTGGTGGCCGTCCATCTGGCGGCCCAGGGACTGCGCGACCGCACCTGCGCCCTCGCGCTGGCGGGCGGGGTGACCGTGCTGCCCAGCCCGCGCGGTTTCATCGAGTTCAGCCGGCAGCGCGGGCTGGCCCCCGACGGCCGCTGCAAGTCCTTCGCGGCCGGCGCGGACGGCACCGCCTGGGCCGAGGGCGCGGGCGTGCTGCTGCTCGAACGGCTCTCCGACGCCCGCCGCAACGGCCACCCCGTGCACGCCGTCATCAGCGGCAGCGCGATCAACCAGGACGGTGCGAGCAACGGGCTGACCGCGCCGAGCGGACCGGCCCAGGAACGCGTCATCCGCCAGGCCCTGGCCGGCGCCAGGCTGCTCGCCGCGGACGTGGACGCGGTGGAGGCGCACGGCACCGGCACCCCGCTCGGCGACCCGATCGAGGCCCAGGCCCTGCTGGCCACCTACGGGCAGGGCAGGCCGGCGGACCGGCCGCTGTGGCTCGGGTCGGTCAAGTCCAACCTCGGCCACACCCAGGCGGCCGCCGGGGTGTGCGGTGTGATCAAGATGGTGGAGGCCATGCGCCACGGCCGGCTACCGCGCACGCTGCACGTCGACGCCCCCTCACCGCACGTCGACTGGGCCGCGGGAGCCGTCGAACTGCTCACCGAGACCGTCCCGTGGCCGGCCGTGGACCGTCCGCGCCGGGCCGCCGTCTCCTCGTTCGGGATCAGCGGCACCAACGCCCACGTCATCGTCGAACAGGGACCGGACACCGTCTCGGCGGACCAGGACGTGCCCGCCGACGCGCCCGGCGCCCACCCGTGGATCCTGTCCGCCCGCACCCCGGCCGCCCTCGCGCACAGCGCCCAGCGGCTCCTGCACCACGTCCGGTCCCGGCCCGAGGTGACGGACCGGCGGATCGGCCGGGCGCTCGCCTCCACCCGCACCTCGTTCGAGCACCGTGCCGTGGTGGTCGGCACCGACCGCGCCTCGTTCACCGACGGCCTGCGGGCCGTCGGGGACCGCCGCACCCGGCCCCACCTGCTCACGGGCAGCGCGACGGCACCACCGCGCACCGCGTTCATGTTCTCCGGGCAGGGCGGCCAGCGACTCGGCATGGGCCAGGGCCTGTACCGCGCCTATCCGCCCTTCGCCGCCGCCTTCGACGAGGTCTGCGAAGCCATGGCCCCGCACCTCGGGCGGCCCCTGCGCGAGGTCGCCTGGGCCCGGCCGCCGGGTCCGGAGGCCGGACTGCTGAGCCGTACCGAGTACGCACAGCCCGCCCTCTTCGCCCTCCAGGTCGCCCTGTTCCGGCTGCTCGAGGCATTCGGCGTCCGGCCCGACCAGCTGATCGGCCACTCCGTCGGAGAACTGGCCCTCGCCCACTGCAGCGGCATGCTCTCGCTGGCGGACGCGAGCAAACTGGTGGCGGCCCGCGGACGGCTCATGCAGGAACTCCCCGACGGCGGCGCGATGATCGCCGTCGAGGCCACCGAACACGAACTGCGCACCGCCATCGCCGGAGCGGAGGACCGCCTGGGCATCGCCGCCGTCAACGGGCCGCGCGCCGTGGTCCTGTCCGGCGCGGCCGACGACGCGGAACGGGTGGCCGAGCGGTTCCGCAGGGCCGGACGCCAGATCCGCCGGCTCTCCGTCAGCCACGCCTTCCACTCGCCGCTGATGGACCCGGTGCTCGACGACTTCCGCCGGGCCGCCGCCGAGGCCGAGTTCCACGAACCGCGCATCCCCGTCGTCTGCGGCAGCACCGGCGACAGCGCCGACGCCCGGCTGCTCACCCCCGACTACTGGGTGGAGCACCTGCGCGGCACCGTCCGCTTCCACGACGGACTGCAGCGGCTGCGCGAACTGGGCACCGAGGCCTACGTCGAACTCGGTCCCGACGGCGTCCTGGCCGCCCTGGCCCAGCGCACGCCGACGGCCGCCGCCCGCGCCGGCGACACCGGGCCCGCCGAGGCCCGGGTGGCCGTGCCGCTGCTGCGCCGTGACCGCCCGGAGCCCGAGGCCGCGCTGGGCGCGCTGGCCGCGCTGTACGTCAACGGCGTCGACGTCGACTGGGAACCGGCCTTCGGCGAGGCGCCCACCGCCCCGGTCGAGCTGCCCACCTACCCGTTCGAGCGGCAGCGCTACTGGCTGCAGCCGCTCTCCCCGGCCGACGAGCGCACACGGCAGGAGCTGTTCTGGACGGCGGTCGACCAGGCCGACGTCGACCGGATCGCCCGGCTGACCGGGATGGCCGACGGCCTGCCGCGGACCCTCACCGAGGTCGTCTCCGCGCTGGCCGCCTGGCGCCGGGGGCCCGATCCGGACGCCGCCGGGGCGAGCGTCTTCCACCGGCCCGTCTGGCGCCGCACACCGCCTCCCGGAGTGCCGCTGCTGTCCGGCCGCTGGCTCGCCGTGCTGCCCCGCGGCGGAACGGACGAACGGTATCCGGCCGCCGTCGTGGCCGCCCTGGCCGCCGCCGGAGCCACCGTCGTCCCCGTCGTCGTCACCGAGCACTGCGCGGATCTCGCCGAGGTGCTCCGCATGGCGCTGGAGGCCAGGCAGGCCGAATCGGCCGACCCCGACGAGCCGCGGGTGGCCGGAGTGGTCTCGCTGCTCGCCTGCCACGAACGCGTCCCCGCGTCGGCCGACGCGGCGGTGCCCGAGCTGCTGACCGCCTACCGGCTGGGCGCCGCCCTCGCCGAGGCCGACATCGACGCACCGCTGTGGTGCCTGACCCGGGCGGCCGTCGATCCCGACGGACGCGAACAGGGCACCGCCGCCGCCCAGTTGTGGGCGCTCACCGAGACCCGCCGACCCGCGGACATCCCCTGGTACGGGCTCGTCGACCTGCCGGAGCGCCTCACCCCCCGCATCCTGGACTGGCTGGTCGGCACCCTGGCGGCCCCCGCCGGACCGGACCACGTGGCCATCCGGCCCGGCGGAGTGCAGGTGCTGCGCCTGGTCCGGGCCGGGGAGCGGCCGTCGGGCACGGAAGGGGCGCTCACCGGCACCGTCCTGGTCACCGACTCCGGCACGCCGCTGACCGGGGCCGCGGTGCGCTGGGCGGCGGAGCACGGAGCCGCCCACGTCCTGCTGCTGACGCAACCGGGCCGCAAGAGCGGCGGCCCGGCGGACACCGGCCCCGCCCTCGGCTGCCGGCTCACGGCGGTCGACTGCGACCCGGCCGACCAGGCCGCGCTGGCCGCCGTACTCGCCACGGTGCCGGCCGGACAGCCGCTCACCGCGGTCCTGCACCTCGGCGCGCTGGCCGACGACCGGGAGGTCTCGGTGGACCCCGCGGCGGACGCCCAGTTCGCGCTGGCCGCCGCGCTGAACCTCCATCAGCTCACCCGTGAACTGCCGCTCACCCACTTCGCGTTGTTCGCGCCCTTCACCACACCGCTCGACGGCGGCAGCCGTGTCGAGCACGCGCTGGTCCACGCCGTGCACGACGGGCTGGTGCGTGAGCGCAGGACGGCCGGGCTCGCCGGGCACAGCGTGGCGTGGGACGGCACGTGCGAGACGGCGGAGGCGGCGGCGCGCGCCCTGCGCGGCGACGAGCCCTCGCTCGTCGTGGCCGGCATCCCGCTGACCGACCTGCTCACCGAGTTCACCGGCCGCCCGGTGCACCCGCTGCTGCGCGACCTGGTCGACGTGCCGGCCGACGCGGCGGACGCCGGGGCGGAGGCGGAGACCCGGCTGACGGCCCACCTCGCCGAACTGTCCGCCGAGGAGCGGGAGGCGGCGCTGCTCTCGCTGGTGCGCAGGAGCACCGCGTTCGTCCTCGGCCACGGCTCGGCCGACGCCGTCCCCGAGGACACGCCCTTCGTCGACCTCGGACTCACCTCGTTCACCGCCTTCGAACTGCGCGGCCGGCTGGTGGACGCCACGGGCGTCGAACTGCCGCTCGGGCAGATCTTCGAGCACCCCAGCCCGTCGGCCCTGGCCGGCTACCTGCACACGGCCCTCGCGGGCGCGGCCGCCGTCCAGGGCCTGCCCGGCGGGTCCTGACCCGGGAGCGGGGCCGGATCCCTCCGGCCCCGCTCCGCTCTCCGGCCTGATTCGCCGGACACACCCCGTACCTCGTGGAAGGAGATCGCATCGTGGACGCCGATGCCTTGACGGACGTCGATGCCGACGTGGTGGTCGTCGGGGGAGGACCGGTAGGGCTCTTCCTCGCCGCCGAACTCGGGCTGGGCGGCGCCTCCGTGGTCGTCGTGGAGAAGCTCGACCGGCCGGTGCGGGCCAACAGTCCCGCGCTGCGCGGAGTGACCACCCGCACCATGCGCACGCTCGCGCTGCGCGGCCTGGACGAACCGGTCGTCCGGGCGGCGGAGCAGGCCCTGCGGGACCTGATCGGCACCGCGGCCGGGCTGCGTCCGGACCGCCCCCCGCGGCACGAGAAACCGGGCCAGGTCACGTCGACGCGGCTCGGCGCCGGCGGGGCCACGAAGGGACACATCGGCATGGTGCCCCTGACCGACCCGGCCGGTGAGTTCCCCGACGTGTCCCTGCTGCCGGTGCCGTACGCGGCCCTGCGGGAGGTGTTCGCCGGCCGGGCGCGCCGGCACGGTGTCCGGCTCGTCGAGGGACGCGCCGTCGTCGACCTCGACGCCGGTCCGTCCGGAGTGGTCGTCCACCTGGACGACGGGCGCGCCCTGCGGGCCCGCTACCTGGTGGGTGCCGACGGCGGGCGCAGCCTCGTGCGGCGCCTGGCCGGATTCGACTTCCCCGGCACCGAGCCGACGCTGTTCGCCGTCGGCGGCGAGGACGTGACCCTGCTGGATCCGGAGCAGCTCCCGCACGGGTTCACGCGGACACCACGGGGCGCGCTGATGGTCGACGTGGTGCCCGGCCAGCTCGTGGCCATCGAGTACGACGTCCCGCCGGCCGACCGGCTGGCGACGGCCACGAAGGACGAACTGCAGGCGGCGCTGCGGCGGGTGAGCGGCACCGACGTCACGGTCACCCGGGTGCGCTCTCCGTTCCGCTACAGCGACAACGCCCGCCACACCTCGACCTACCGGCGCGGCCGGGTGCTGCTCGCCGGCGACGCCGCGCACGTCCACTCGCCCTTCGGCGGGCAGGGCGTCAACCTCGGTATCCAGGACGCCGCCAACCTCGGCTGGAAGCTGGCCCGCGTGGTACGTGGCACCTCCGAGCCCGGACTGCTGGACACGTACACGGCCGAACGCCACCCCGTGGCGGCCCGCGTCCTGCGCAACTCGCGGGCCCAGGCGGCACTGCTGCGCCACGGCCCCCAGGTGGACGCGCTGCGTGAGCTGTTCACCGAGCTGGCCGGACTCCCGCAGGGCAAGCGCACACTGATCGAGATGCTGCACGGACTGGACATCGTCTACGACGGGCCCGCCTCCGGCCATCCGCTCGTCGGCGCCTTCGCACCCGACCTGGTGTCCGCCGAGGACGGTGGCGTGCTCCGGCCCGTCGACGGCCGTGGGCTGCTGGTGGACGTGGTGGGCTCGGCCGGACTGCGTGCGGCCGTGGCCGGCCGTCCGGATCTGCGCTGGGTCCGGGGCGTCTGCCCCGGCCGCCCCGGACTGGCCGCGGTGCTGGTACGTCCCGACGGGTACGTCGCCTGGGCCCGCGATCTCGGCACCGAGGCGGACTCGCCGGCCCGGGCACTGGACCACTGGTTCGGCCCGAGCCGGGCGCCGGCGGTCCTGGGCTGAGGAGGCACACGCAGAGGCGGGCGGGGAATCGGGGTGTGCGGCCCGGTTCCCCGCCCGCCTCCGTCCGTGCCGGAGCGCGGTCGGACACCCGGAAAGCCGCAGCTCCCGGAGCCTGACGGGCTGTCCGGGAGCTGCGGCTTCTTCGTGGGGGAATCCGGCCGGACCGGAAGGGGACGCGGTCCGGCCGGAGTGGGGGGATCGAGGGGAGCGGGGTGCCGCTCAGACGCGGGACAGGCGGAGCTCCTGCGTGGCGCGGAAGCTCGGCAGGATCCCGTCCCGTTCGGCCTCCTTCAGGGTGGGGGCGGCCGCGTCGCGTGCGGAGAGGACCGGGGTCGTGCCGGCCGGCCAGTCGATGCCGATGTCCGGGTCCAGCGGGTGGATGCCGTGCTCACGCTCCGGCGTGTACGGGGTCGAACACAGGTAGAACGCCGTGGCCTCCTCGCTCAGCGCCATGAACGCGTGGCCGAGGCCCTCCGCGATGTAGAGGGCGTCCCGGTTCCGGTCGTCCAGCCGCACGGAGAGCCACCGGCCGAAGGTGGGCGAGCCGGTGCGCAGGTCCACGACCACGTCCAGGATCGCCCCGGCCGCGCAGGTGATGTATTTCGCCTGACCGGGCGGGACGTCCGCGAAATGTATTCCGCGGATCGCCCCGCGCCGGGTCACCGGGCAATTGGCCTGCGCGGCGGTCAGTTCGTGCCCCACGCTTTTGCGGAATTCCTCTCCGTTGAACCACTCCAGCACGCTTCCACGCTCATCACGGTGAATGAGGGGAGAATGCAGCCAAACACCTTCGATCGCGAGTCTGCGCACTGTCCGATTCCTCTCGGGCGGGGGACGACGTACGGCATGAGCCGCGGACCGCGGCTATTCGGCCACGTAGGTGCACCCGCTCCACTCGTACACGAGGAGTTCGTGCTCCTCCTCCACGACGGTCTCGCCGGTGGGTTCGAAGTGGTCGTACCGGTTTCCGTTCAGGACCTTCACCTTCGTGCTGACGTCGGCCACATACCGGATCCGTTCCTCCTGGCTCAGCTGCGGGGGCCGGCCACCGAGGAGCAAGACGTTGGGCCTGGGCGCGGTCATGTGTCGTCTCCTTCGATCGGACGAGCGTCGGGCAGTGACCTGTGCGGGCCTTGCCGTACCGCCAGAATCGCCCCTTCGCATAAAGCTGTCCTAAAACAGCGGACCGTCCCGTCCCGGCGCCACCTTAGCCGGGCTTTGGAGGTCACCACGACGATGGTGTTCTCATCGTGTGGCTCCTTTTGTCTCTTGTCTTCTGCGCGTTGACTTCTGATTCTTGTTGTGATCTGCAGGCTTCTGGATTCGGTATCCGTGAACGAAGGGGGCATGCCGATGTGGCGTCGCCTGGGCGGCTGGACATGGAGCGCGCTGCGGGGCATGGGCCCGGCACTGACCGCGCTCGGACTGGCCTGTGGCGCCCTCCTCCCGCTCGGCTGGCACTGGGACGACGAGTGGGAGGAGGAGCCCGGCACCGGACCGGTCCTGTCGGAACCGGGGCCGGGGCATCCCGAGCGCCTGGTCGCCGGAGTGCCGCTGGACGCCGTCGAAGAACAACTGTGGAGCCAGCTGACGAAGTGATGAGGAAGTCCGTACGCGCGCTCCGCCCACCGGGAGGCCCCGTGCTCGCCACCGCTCGCCGCCTGTTACGACCGCTCCGCAAGCGCCCGGCGGTGTTCGGCGCCGTCCCCGAGGGGCGACGGCTCCAGCGGATCCTGCGCTCGCCGAACCACGCGGGCGGCGGCTTCGTCAATCCCGTGCCCGAACCCGAACTGCCGCGCTTCTGGAAGGTGTTGCCCGAGCTGCTGGGACAGGTGCGGGTGTGGACCGACTCGGGGCGCAGGCCGGTCCGGCCCGTCCCGCTGCACCGCACCACGCTCGCGGACCTCGCCGTGCCGCCGGCCTCCGGGCTGCGGCTGACCTGGCTCGGACACTCCACCGTGCTGGCCGAGATCGGCGGCCGGAAGGTGCTCTTCGACCCGGTGTGGAGCGCCCGTTGCTCGCCCTTCGGCTTCCTCGGCCCCAGGCGGCTGCATCCGGTGCCCGTGCCGCTGGAGGCGCTCACCGATGTCGACGTGGTCGTCGTCTCCCACGACCACTACGACCATCTGGACATGGCGGCCGTCCGCACCCTGGCCACGGGGAACGCCGTCTTCGCCGTACCGCTCGGCGTCGGCGCCCACCTGGAGCGCTGGGGGGTGCCGGCGGACCGGGTGCGGGAGCTGGACTGGGGCGAGTCCGCCGGGATCGCGGGCCTCGCGCTCACCGCCACGCCCGCACTGCACTCCTGCGGCCGGGGGCTGGCGGGACCGCGGCGGGCGCTGTGGGCCTCCTGGGTGGTGGCCTCCGCGGCCCACCGCCTCTTCCACAGCGGGGACACCGGCTACTTCCCGGGGTTCTCCCGGATCGGCGCCGAGCACGGGCCGTTCGACGCCACGATGATCCAGGTCGGGGCGTACAACGAGCTGTGGCCCACCCACCACATGACCCCCGAGGAAGGCCTGCGCGCTCACCTGGAGCTGTCCGGCGGCGCCCCCGGAGGCGCGCTGCTGCCGATCCACTGGGGCACCTTCGACCTGGCCCCGCACCCCTGGTCCGCCCCCGTCGAGGGGATCACGGCCGCGGCCCGCCGTCGGGACGTACGGGTGGCCGCACCCGAACCGGGCCGGCCCTTCGAGCCCCTGCTGGAGACGCCGGACGAGCCCTGGTGGCGGGCCGTCACCGCGAGCCGGCCCGCGGAACACGGCAACGCGGGGCGGGCGAGGCCGGTACAGGGCCGGGAGTCCGCCGCGGTTGCGAGGGGGGACATCCCGGAAGGGACGGCACCGGCACCGGGCCGGGAGCCCGCCTAGGGGGAGGGGCGCGCTCTGCCCCGGGTGAGGCATCACCGGCCGGTCGGCCGTGGAGGCGCCACCGGCGGCAACTGTGCGCCCTGCCGCAGCCGTTGGGCGCGGGGGCCCGAGTGCCGGGTGAAGTCCGGGGCGCGGTCCGCGTGCCGGCCTGCTCACCCCGGCGGGCGGGCGGTGCTGAGGGCGTCGCGGTACCAGTGCGCGTAGCGCGGGCAGGTTTCGCGGAAGCCGGCGCCGGGGGAGACGTCCACGGACCGCCACAGCCGTGTGCTGTCGTAGTAGTGGTCCTGACCGAGCAGGCTCAGGCGGCGGGCGGCCGCGGCGCCCAGCACGGCCACGGCACGGTCGTGGCCGATCCCGTCGGTGACGGCGGGAGCCAGGGACTCGGCGGCGAGGACGTCGAGGATCTCCGCCAGCGTCGTCGGCACGGGATGCGCCGCGTGCAGGACGGCCCCTTCGAGACCGGCCGCCCGTCGCAGCGCCACCGCGCACACCGCCTCGGCCAGCGCGTGCACGGAGATGAGGGAGAGCCTCGCGGCACCGCCGGCCGGGCGGGCGGACAACCGGCGGACCAGCTCCGCCACCGCCGGCACGAACCAGCGGTCCCCGGCGCCGTACACGAACATCGGCCGCAGCACCGTGCCCCCGGCGGCCAGGACGCTGCGCTCGGCCAGCAGCCGGGAGCGGCTGGTCGGCGACACCGGGGCGGGCTCGACCTCGTCCTCGGCGATGCCCCGGTGGACGCCCTCGCCGTACACCGCGGCGGTGCTGACGTAGACGATGCGGCGCACTCCCGCGCGCCGGGCCTCGGCGACCAGGGCCGCCGTGCCGCGCTCGTTGACGGCCCAGCACTCCTCCTCGCCGCCGTCGATCACGGAGGCGGTGTGCACCAGCGTGCCGACGCCCCGGCAGATCCCGCGGAGCGAGGCGGGGTCGGCCAGGTCGCCCCGCACCACCTCGGTCGCGTCCGCACCGGCGCGGTGGGCGAGCACCCGTACCGGCGTCCCACGGGAGCCCAGGGCCTCGCGCACGTGGGAGCCGATGAAGCCGAACCCGCCGGTCAGCAGGACGGTACCGGAGGAGAACCCGCTCACTGTTCCTCGCTTCCGCCGGTCACCGTGCGGAGCAGGCCCGCGACCGGCACTTCGCTGTCGTGGTTGAGCAGGGCGGTGGTCACCCGGTACGGGTCCGCGTACCCGCGCCGACCGGTGAGCCGGGTCAGATAGCGCGTTGCCTCGGCACCGTCGCCGGCGTGGTCCCGCAGCAGCCGCCCGGCCCGCCGCACCCACCGCCCGAGTTGCCGCAGCGAGAAGGACTGTGCGGCGGTCCGGCCCAGCCCGGCCACCAGGTACAGGCGCAGACCGAGCCGGAACGCCGCCGGGCCGTGCTCCTCGATCAGGGCTCCCTGGTAGGCGCCGAGGGTGTACCCCTCCCAGCCGCCGGCCCGCGCCGAGCGGGTGACGCCGTCCAGCGGGACCCGCGGCACCTCGAACCGCAGCACGGCCGGGGCCCCGAGCGTCTCCAGAACGCGGGCCACCGTCCGGTAGTCGGAACGCAGTTCGACGTCGTGGGCGAGCACCACCAGGTCGTACCGGCCGAGCACCGGAATCAGCTCGCGCAGGAGGTACAGCAGGTAGTTGGCCTGCCCCTCCTCGCTCAGCACGGCGCGCAGGGGCAGTCCCTCGCGGGTGGCGTCCAGGTAGACGGGGGCACCGAGCGGACGCCCGTCCAGGCACACGTCGTGGCGCACCAGCAGGTCGATGACCTCGTCGGTGGGTGCCAGCTCCGGCCGCCCCCGGCCGAGGTGAGGGTCCGCCAGGCCGAGGCGACGGTAGTGCTGCTCCCACAGGTCGAGCAGCCGGGCGCTGACCGGGTGGACCCAGCCCTCCTCGGCGCGCCGCACCGTCGGCCTGATCGACGCGAACGGTGCGCCCCCCTCCCGGTGATGCGCGACGTACAGGCGGCCGATGTCCTCCTCGCCGAGCGCCCCGGCGTCGAGCCCCGGGTGCCGGCGGTCGAGGTACTCCCAGAACCCCGCCACCTGACGGCTGCCCGCGTACGACGCATGATGGTAGGCGACGTCGATGTCCGCGAAGGCGGGTGTGGCCCGTCTGATGACGTCCAGGGACAGCAGGTACTTCACATGGGTGGGCGTCAGCGGCTTGGTGGGGCTCACCGTGACCGGGGCGAGCAGGACCCGTTGGCGCCGGCCGCGCCCTGCGGCGTCGGCTACCACGAGACCGGCAGCCTTCGTACGCCGCGCACGTACATGCCGGTCCGCCACTGCAGTTCCTTCTCCGGGACGGCCGGCTTCAGCCCCGGCAGCAGACGCAGCAGACAGCCGAGAGCGACCTCCAGTTCCATCTGGGCCAGCGGTGCGCCGAGGCACCGGTGACGGCCGTGCCCGAAGGACAGGTGCGGGTTGGCCGGCCGGTCCGGGCGCAGGGTGTCCGGTTCGGGGAAGACCTCGGGGTCGCGGTTGGCGCCGTCCGTCACGGGCAGGACGACCGTGCCGGGTCCGAGGCGGCACCCACCGAGCCGGACGGGCCGCCGCACCACGTGCGGGACCCCGCCGGTGGCGTTGAGCGACGTGAACCGCAGCATCTCCTGCACGGCGGCGGGCAGCAGGTCCGGACGCCCGCGCAGCCGCCCCGCCAGCGTGGGGTCGCGCAGCAGCACCAGGACGCACAGGCCGAGCTGGTTGGCCGTCGTCTCGTGAGCGGCGATCAGCAGCCCGTACGCCAGGTGCACGGCCTCGTCCGAGGTCACCTCCCCGTCGTCGCGGGCCCGCGCGAGCCGGCCGAACACGCCGTCGGGATCCGCGTGCGGCCCGGCGAGGAAGGTCTCGAACTCGTCGAACATGGCACGGTGCGCGGCCGCCACCTCGTCCCGGTCGAACGCCGTGGTGGACATCATCCGTTCCACCAGCGGCAGCAGCCCCCTCACCCGGGCCTCGGCGAGTCCGAAGATCCCGCCGATCACGCCCACCGTGAGCGGCACCGCGAAGTCCGCCAACAGGTCGGCGGGCCCGCCGCGTTCGATCATCCCCGCCAGCAGGTCCTCGGCCAGCCGCGTCACCTCCGGGCGCAACCGGGCGGCCTGCCGGCCGGTGAAGGCGTGGGCCACGAGACGACGTCGCCGGGTGTGGTCGGGCGGATCCACCGAGTTCAGCGCCAGCGATTCGGGCGACCGGGCGCTGAGCCCGAACCGTGCCGCGGGGAAGCGGGCGAAGGCGGGGTCGGTGAGCACCCGGCTCACGTCCGCGTGCCGGTGCACCAGCAGCGCGGACACCCCGCTGCGCAGGGTCACCGGCACCAGCCGGCCCAGCCCCGCGAGGGTACGGAAGTCCGGGGCCGGCTCGACGCCGTGGTGCTCGGGGAAGGGGAACGGCCGTGCCGGGTTCACGCGGCGTCCTCCCTCGGCTCACGGCCCTGCAGGGCCTCGCGTATCGCCTGCACGCTCTGCGTCGCCTGGGCCTCGGTGCAGTGGCCGGGGGCGCCGATGAAGGCCCGTCCGCTGTCCACCTCGCCGACGCGCGGCACCAGCCAGGTGTGGAAGTGCGGTGTGCCCTCCATGCAGGACCACACGTGCACCCGGGGCGCTCCGGTGGCCTCCTTGATCGCCCCGGTCAGCCGCCGGACCAGCAGTCCGAGCGAGACGGCCTCGTCCGGGGAGATGTCGCTGTGGTCGAGGAAGTGGCGGCGGGACTCGATGAGCAGGGTGCCGCGCGGCCAGAACCCGGTCGGACCGTGCCCGACCCGCCAGGTTCCGTCGTCGACGAGGTGCCCGCCGGGCGGTACCGGGCGGCCGGCCCAGGCGGGCACCGGCTCACCCGCGTACTTGGCGCAGATCAGGCAGCGCTCCTGCCCCGGTTCGCTCCCGCCGAGCAGCCGGCTGACCGGGTCGGCGACCTGGGCCAGGGGCTCCACCTGGGCGTGTCGCACGTACCAGGCGTCCAGCGCGGCGGCCGTGGCCCGCGGGTCGTCCAGGGGAGCGGGACCGGCGGTGCCCCAGCGCGCCCGGGCGCCGGTCTCACCCGTGCCGGTGCGCTCGCCGATCCAGGACCAGGGGGTGTCGCGTGCGCGCAGATAGCCCACCAGCGCGTCCCGCAGCGCGGGCACGTCATCGTCCAGGAGCTGCCAGAGCCGCTCGGCCAGCGCGCTCCCGGAACCGGCGGGACCGTCCGGCGCGGCGACCGCCTCGCGCAGCTCCTCGGACAGGTCCCGCAGCCGCGCCGACAGCGCCAGCCGGGCCAGGTCGGACTCGGTGAAGTGAGCCGGCATCGTTTCCTCCTACGTCAGGGTGCCAGCGAGGCGTACAGGCGGAGCGCCGGCGAGTCGTCGGCGGCGTGGTGCACCCGGGCGTAGCCGGGACCGCCGGGGGCGCGGTGCGCGTCGAGTTCGAGCCGGTGGGTGATCCGGAGCGGCTCCCCGGGGCCGAGCCGGCCGAGCAGCGCGGCTTCCGCGAGCGTGTGGTGCAGGTGCACGAGGTAGCCGACGAGCGTCAGCCCGCCCGTGGCGAGCTGCAGTTCGCGAGGCGGGCCGGCGGCGCGGCCCGGTATGTCGAGGACCGCGGGGAGCGGCGGCAGCGAACCGGTGAGCGGTTTGAGCAGCCGGCTCACCCCCGGCGGATGCTGCGCCGGGCAGGGCCCGAGCCAGGCCGCCGAACCGGCCGGAGCCACCGTCCGGGCCCGGGCGCGGCCGGTCAGGTTCACCGGGTTGCCGAACAGGAACCGGGTGCGGGTCCACGAGCCCATCCAGGCCCGGCCCTCCGCCGCGGACAGGTCCGCCGCAAAGGCGCGGACGCCGTGCACCAGGTCGTGGACGTCCAGGCTGCGCAGTACGACGAGGGTCGTGACGGGGTCGGCGTCCTTGCCGGACTCGGCCACCAGCCGGGCCCGTTCGTCGAACAGCGACGTCAGCCGGTCCTGGGCGCCCCGGGTGTCCTGGGCCTCCCGGGCGGTGACCGGCGCGGGTGCCGGAGTCATCGGGCCGCCCTCGGTTCGATCACCTCGCGGACCCGGGCCAGCAGGCTCGCGGGCGGCACGTCGGCGTCCAGCACGGTCAGCGGGAGTTCTGCGACCTCCTTGAGCAGCGCGCCGCGCAGTTCGTCCTGCAGCCGCGCGAAGCCCGCCTCGGTCGGTTCGGCGCCCAGGTACTCGAAGGCGTTGAGCCGGTGGCCGCCGCCGCTGCGGGCCCATCCCACCGCGGAGGGCAGGTCCAGGTAGACCACGCCCGTGGGCCGGGGGAAGGTCCGCCAGTAGTCGAACAGCTCCCGGTGCTCGACACCGAGCAGGGCGCATTTGGCGAGCAGCTTGTAGTAGTACGAGTCGACGACCACCTTCTCCCGGTTCGCGGCCCGCGCCAGCTCGTCCCGCAGGTGCAGCACGATCGGGTGCAGTACGGCGAGGACCAGTTCCGGCGAGTACGGCCGGCCGGTGCGCGCGAACGCCCCGTCCACCCAGGTCTCGCGGAGCTGCCGGACGAGTGGGGAGCCCTCCAGGTAGCGGTCGTCGTAGGAGACCACGTGCCAGCCGTGCTCGGTGTGCAGCCGGCTCAGGAGCGTGGACTTTCCGGAGAAGTCCGGGCCGAGCAGTGTCCAGAATCCGGTCAAGGGAACTTCCCTCCTGTTCCTCGGTCGAGTCCAGCCCCTGTCACCGCGTGTCCAGCAGGCCGAGGGCCGCGAAGGAGAGGAAGGACAGCAGCAGGTACAGCACGGCGAGGCCCACGGGCCAGCGCGGCGCCCCCCGGTGGAAACGGGTCGCGGCCAGCACGGGGACGGGCAGTGGGAGCAGCACCAGCCAGCCCGCCGCCTGGCCCGCCGACCAGGGCCGGGTCGCCACGAGTTCCAGCGCCGCCGCCGCGTACGCGAGGGCCAGCGTGACCCTCGCGGTGCCCTGGACGCCCAGCGCGTGCACGGGGGTGCGCAGGTGCTCAGCGGGGTCGCGCACCAGCCGCCGCGCGAACTCCAGATGGGTGAGCGACAGCACGAATCCCAGGGCGGCGGCCAGGTCCGCGCCGCTCGGCGACGCGTCGTACCCCTGCACGGAGCCCAGGTACACATAGCCGCACATCAGCGTCTGCAGCGGGACGTTGATCAGGAGCTGCAGCAGGGGCCGCTCCGGGTCCGGCCACTGCCAGCGCCATTCGACGAACAGGATCAGGCACACGTACCCGCACACCGCGGCGTAGCCGGCCGCGGGGGCGCCGCGGGGCGCGTTGAGCAGCAGCAGCCCGCCCATGCCCAGGAAGAACAGCAGCATCAGGTCCATGACCCGGACGGCACCGGTGACCAGCGGCCGGCGGGGGTTCTGGACCCGGTCGTAGTCGAGGTCGCGGACGTCGTCGACGGCGCGGAACAGCAGGAGCGTGACCGCGATGGTCGCCGCGGTCACGGCGAGACCGGAGGCCGGAACCGGTCCGGAGCGGTGGGCCGTGCGGTAGACGGCGGTCAGGCCGTACGACCAGCCGAGGCCCGCCGTCGCGTAGAACCAGAGCGGATACGTCAGGGCGTACCTGGTGAGCCGGATGATCACGACGCGTCCTCGGCTCCCGGCTCCTCGAGCACGGTGACCGTACCCCGGTCGCCGTCCACCTCGATCCAGGCCCCGTCGGGGATGCGGTCCACGGCTCCGCGCACCGCGACGACCGTGGGGACGCCGAAGATCCGCCCGGTGATGGCCATGTGCGACAGGACCGTTCCCCGCTCGGCCACCAGCCCCTTGGCCACCAGCATCAGGAACAGCCAGCCGGGGTCGGTCTCCCGGGCCACCAGGATCCGGTCGCGGCACGACTCGGGGTCCACGTGCGGGTCGGTGACCACCCGGGCCCGTCCGCTGACCACACCCCCGCTGGAGGCGAGGCCGTGCAACTCGGGTCCGCTCTCGCCGCGGACCGCGGTGGCGGTCGCCAGCGCGGTGGTCACGGGCAGGTCGGCGTCGGTGGTGAACACGTTCGGGGGGTCGGCCCGCCCGGCGGAGGCCTCGCGGGCGGCGGCCCGCAGCCGCGCCAGGTCGCGCAGGGCGACGCCCGTCCCGTCGCCTTCGTAGGCGCCCAGGATCTCCTCGATGGTCAGGTCGTGGACGTCGGTGACCGCGTCCAGCTGCCCCGCGGCGACGAGGTGCCCGGCGAGCGCCGACACCATCCGGCGCGAGGCACCGATCAGTTCGGTGCGGCAGAAGCGCGCGTTCTCACGGATGAGCAGATTGCGGCGCAGCGACCAGAACAGAATCCGCAGCGCGGCCAGCCGCAGCGGTCCCCGGCAGTGGGCCCGCAGCTCGCTCTGCGCCTGCCGGCGCGCCCGGCGTTCCTCCTCGACGCTGACCGCGACCGTGCGGCCGGTGGCGACCAGCGGCCTGAGCTGGTCGACGAGCAGTTCGGGACGCTGCGCGACCACGGTGGTCTCCAGCTTGAGGTCGTGCAGCCCGCGGTCGCCGTACCGCCGCACATGGGCGTGGGCCAGCTCGGCGAGGTCCGTGCCGAACCCGCCCGCCGACAGCCGGCGCCACACGGCGGCCGAGTCCCGCTCCCCGTCCGCCAGCACGGCCGCCCGCGCCTCGGGCCGGTTCCCGACGGCCTCCGCCAGGGTCAGCAGCGAACGCAGCGCCAGGACCGACCGGTTGACGGGGCCGTCGCACAGCATGCCGTTGAGCACCCCGCGGTCGGCCCCCGGGGCCCAGCGGCCCATCAGCCGCTCGGCCAGGTCGAGTTCGGCGATGACATGGGAGCCGGTGACGAGCGTGCCGCCCCAGCGCAGGGCGACGTCCGCCCACAGCTCCCGGTAGTCCTGCACGATCTGCCCGGGCGTGCGGGTCCGCGGATCGGGCAGTGCCTCGCGCCGCTCCTCCCACCAGGCGAAGAACCGGCGCATCCGCGGCGGGTTGAGGGCACGCCGGACACCGGAGGCCGGCAGCTCGCGCGCCAGGGTCGCCCAGCGCCGCAACCGCCCGGGCGCGGGCACGACCACCGAGGAGTCGACCGTCACCACGGCCTTCTCCCACTTGCGGCGCAGTCCGAGGAAGGCCCGCATCCGGGAGTGCAGCCGGTACCAGGACTCCAGCCGCATGTACACGCGGCCGTCGAGATGGCCGAGCATCCGCCGCAGCTCGTAGCGGTGCGCCCGGAGCGTCCTCTCCGGGACCCCCATGCGGCGGTAGAGCTCCTCGAATCCGACGGCGTACAGCTCGCGGGCCACGGAACAGGTCAGCACGGAGGTGTACCCGGCGAAGCTCTCGGAGATGTTCCCGTTGCTCCAGTGCAGTTCGCGCGTCGCCCGGGCGGGCGCGGACAGGACGGCGGGCCGCGCCTGGACGAGGTGTATCTCACCGTCCTCGGTGATCGCTCCCTCGATGTCCTGCGGTGTGCCGAAGTGGCGTTCCAGTGCCACCGCCAGTTCCGCGACGCGCCGTGCGGTGCCGTCGTCGAGGACCGGACGGTCCGCGAGCTCGTCGGGCACCCGTGCGGTGGTCGTGCCGCCGGACTCGCCCGGCACGACACGGCGCTTCTTGTGGACGAGCCGCGCCTGGACGGTCCCGGTCTCCCGGTCCACGGAGAAGTGATCGACATCGGCCTGTTCCTGGACCACTCCCTCCCCGAGCCCGTAGGCCGCCGCGACGAGGCACCGGCCGTTCTCCGAGGTGCCACGGGGGTCGCGGCTGAACGCCACGAAGGAGCGCGTGGCGGCGACCATGCGCTGCAGCCCCACGGCCATCCTCGTCGCGGTGGGATCGCCGCCGCGTCTGGTCCGGTAGAGCACCCCTTCCTCCGTGAAGGCCGAGGCCCAGCACTCGGCGACCCGGTCGACGAGTTCGGCACGGCCGACGGCCAGGAAGCTGCGCCCCAGGCCGGCGAAGGGGTCGGCCGCGGAGTCCTCGCCGCCCTGTTCCCCGTCGCCCGCGTGGGGGACGGCGCAGGAGCGGACCGCCACGACCCCCGACGCCCCGGCCAGTCGGTCGAAGTGGTCCAGCAGTGCCTCGGCCAGCTCTCGCGGCACGCCGTGCCGCCGTACCGCGGCCCCGGCCTTCCGCGCCCACTCGGCGAGCTCGCCGGGAGTGCTGCCCGCGGCCGGTTCGGGAATGTCCCGGCCGGCCGTCTCCATCATCCGGTCGAAGGCCGCGGCCGAGGCGCAGACGAACTCCGGAACCCGGTGTCCCGCGGCCCGCAGTCGCGCCTGACGCGCGAACTTGTGCCCGACGAGCAGCGGATCGGCCGCCTCCGGCGCGGTGTCGGCGAAGACCGTCCCGTGCGTCATACGACACGCTCCTCGACGCGAGGCCGGCGATTGCGAATTCTCTCGTACCGGTACGGGTCCACGATCAGCGTGTGGAAATTCGCGCTGCCGATTTCCTCGTCGAAGCTTCCGCCGGTACGGCGGTAAAGCCTCATCATGAGATCGAACGTCCGCCTTTCGACGGGCCGTCGCGTCCATTCCATACGGATGTCGCCCGGCGCGGGCGTCAGCGGAAGGTCCGCCTCCAGGGTCCGCAGAATGAATTTGGAGTCGAGGGCGTTCTGGAAGCCGGCGTGCCCGATGAGTGTCGCGAACTGCCGTGCCGCCTCGATGAGATGTTCCAGGGGGCGGTCCCGCAGCGCATGGTCCGCGCCGGGCCGCCGCACCCGGGCCAGCAGGCGGTCCGCGTGCCACCAGGCCGCGTCGATGAAGCAGTTCTCGGGCCGGGCGCGATGGGACAGGTCGGCCACGGGGAGGGTGTCCCCGGTCCGGCCGGGGGCGGCGGGTGCGCAGCGCGCCGCGGGGTCGTCGCGCAGCACGGCCGTTCCACCGCAGGCGGGATCGGGGCCGATGGCGCCGTGCAGCTCCCAGCGGGACTCGTGGCCGTCCCCGGCCGGCGGCGGCGAGACCGACAGGGTGACGTCGTCGTCCAGGCCGCAGAACTTGTGGAAGTCCAGGGACAGCGTGAGCCGCCGGTTCGGACGCGGGCTCCTGTCCGTGGCCCGGACCAGATCCAGCAGGCCGGCCACGATGAGAATTCCCGGCAGGTGGTCGAGGGTGTGGTCGAAGAAGAACGGATCGTCCTTGTCCACCACGAGGTGTGCTGTCGTTTCTCCAGGGGAACGGTCCCAGCCCGTCAGGATCTCTTTGCCCGAGAGGTCCCCCCGGAATTCTGTCCGGCTGCCGTACACGTAGCGTCCTCCCCACGTCGTGCAAGGAGTTCACCTTCGCTCACCGTCTCCGTGCCGCACATCGGGGAAACTGCGTACGTAAAGCCGGGCGGCGCGGCAGCGGGCCGGGATTCCCGGAATGCCGGCCCGCGATGACCATTTCCGCCTGATCACGGAGCCCACGACCGGGCACTCCTGTGACGGGAGTCACAGCACGCGATCGGGGTAGGGCGCGGCCTCCGGCCCGGCCGGCCGCGCCCTACGTAGGTAATCCCCTCCGGGCAGGGACCACTTAGGTAGATCACCTGTCCCGGAACCGGACGGCGAACGCGTCCGCCGGGACCAAAGTCACCGTGTGCGCGGCTCCCGCACGACCGCCACGTCACCCGGTGCGACGGTGACCGTGCCTGCCGTCTCCTTGCCCGTGAGGAGCTCCGAGGAGCCCGCCGCGACGGGCAGTTCGGCGCCCCGGCCGGCGTGGTCGATGACGAACAGATAGTCCGCCTCCGGACCGCGCCGGCGGACCACCTCCACACCGGGCGGGGCCGTGCGCACCGGCTCCACGCCCGCCTCGCCCCGGACGCGGTCCAGCAGGGCGGCCAGCGTGGCCGGGTCCGGGAGCGTGGCCAGGTACCAGGCGGCGCCCGCGCCGTGCGGCCTGCGGGTCACCGCGGGGACACCGGACAGCGGACCGTCGGCGTACGACGCGACCGCCTCGGCGCCCTCCAGGCGCAGCCGCTCCGACCACAGCGTGCCCGCCGCCCCGTCCGGCACCGCGCCGGCAAGCGCGACCCGCTCGCCGGGCAGCAGCGGGAACGGTTCGTCCGCGCGCACGCCCAGCACCTCGCGGAAGGCGCCCGGGTAACCGCCCAGGCGCACATGGGAGTTCTCGTCCACGGCCCCGCTGTGGAAGCCCACGGCGAGGGTGCCGCCGCGCTCGGCGTACGCGGACAGGTTCGCCGCGCCCTCGTCGTCGACCAGGTACAGGTTCGGGACCAGCACCACGCGGTAGGCGGACAGGTCCGCCCGCGGCCGTACGAAGTCCACGGCCACGCCCGCCCGCCACAGCGGCTCGTACCAGGACCGGACCAGGTCCGCGTAGCGCAGTTCGCCGCTCGGCTGCGAGGGCAGTTCCAGCGCCCAGCGGGCGTCCCAGTCCCAGACGATCGCCACCTCGGCCGGGCTGGTGCTGCCCCGGACCTCGGCCAACGCCCGCAGATCCGCGCCCAGTCGCACCACGTCGCGCCAGATCCGGCTGTCGGTGCCCGCGTGCGGCACCATCGCCGAGTGCCACTGCTCGGCACCCGCCTTCGACTGCCGCCACTGGAAGTACGCGATGCCGTCGGCGCCGCGCGCCACATGAGCGAGCGCGTTGCGGCGCAACTCGCCCGGCCGCTTTGCCCGGTTGACCGGCTGCCAGTTCACGGCACCGGTGGAGTGCTCCATCAGCAGCCACGGGCCACCGGCGAGGGAACGGGTCAGGTCGCCGCTGAGCGCGATGTCGATCTCCGGCTCCGGGTCGGTGGACATCAGGTAGTGGTCGTTGGAGACGATGTCCAGCTCCGGCGCCCAGCGCCAGTAGTCCAGCGCGTCGAAGTTGAACATGACCATGAAGTTGGTGGTGGCCGGGACCGACGGCGCGGCCGCCCGCAGCACGTCCCGTTCCGCCGTGCACAGCGACAGCAGCTCGTCGGAGCAGAAGCGGCGCCAGTCCAGCTCGTGCGTCGGATTGGGTACGGCGCCGGTGGCGCGCGGCGGCAGGATCTCCTCCCAGTCGTAGTACCACTGGCTCCAGAACCGCGTGCCCCAGGCGTCGTTGAGGGCCGCCAGGTCGTCGCCGTAGCGGGTCCTCAGCCAGCGGCGGAACGCGGCCGCGCTGGTGTCGCAGTAGCAGGCCGCGTTGTGACAGCCGTACTCGTTGTGCACGTGCCACATGCGTACGGCGGGGTGGTCCGCGTACCGCTCGGCGAGCGCGCCCGCGATCCGCAGCGCGGCCTCGCGGTAGGCGGGGGAGGACGGGCAGAAGGTCTGCCGGCTGCCGTAGGAGAGGGCGCGGCCGTCGCGGTCGACCGGCAGCGCCTCCGGGTGGGCACGGAAGAACCACGCCGGAGGCGCCGCCGTGGGCGTGGCCAGGTCGGCGGCGATGCCGTTGTCGTGCAGCAGGCCGAGGACCTTGTCCAGGCGCGAGACGTCGTACACGCCCTCGGACGGTTCCAGCAGCGCCCAGGAGAAGATGCCGACGCTGACCAGGTTCACCCCGGCCTCGCGCATCAGGCGCATGTCCTCGGCCCACACCTCCTCGGGCCACTGTTCGGGGTTGTAGTCGCCGCCGTAGGCGAGGCCGGGGACGGACAGGGTGGGTTTCACTGTGTTCTCTTCGTTCTCTTTCGGGAAACGCGCGGCTCAGCCCTTGTTGGAGCCCAGGGTCAGGCCGCTGACGAACTGACGCTGGAGCGCGAAGTACACGACCAGGGTGGGGATCGCGGTCAGCAGGGAGCCCGCGGCCACCAGGTTGGGATCGGTGAAGTACTGGCCGGAGAGGTTGTTCAGGGCCGAGGTGATCGGCATGTTCTGGCCCGTCGAGATCAGCACCAGCGCCCAGAAGAAGTCGTTGTAGATCCAGATCGACAGCAGGGTCGCCAGGGCCGCCATCGCCGGCTTGCACAGCGGCAGGGTGATCTGCCAGTACAGCCGCCACACCGAGGCGCCGTCGACCAGCGCGGCCTCCGTCAGCTCGTGCGGCAGCGAGCGCATGTAGTTGCTCAGCACGAACGCGCAGAAGCCGGACTGGAACGCCACATGGATGAGGACCAGGCCGAGCGCGGAGTCGTACAGCTTGCCGCTGGCCGTGATGCCCGGCAGGTTCGTCAGCAGGTACAGCCGGTACAGCGGGGTGATGATGACCTGCTGCGGGAGCAGGTTGCCGGCCGTGAAGACCAGCAGCAGGGCCAGGTTGAGCCGGAAGTCGAACCGGGCGACGTAGAACGCCACACAGGAGGACAGGAACAGCGTCAGCAGCACGGCCGGGATCGCGATGACCAGCGTGTTGCCGAAGTAGTGCAGCATGTCCGACTGCTGGTACGCGTTCGTGAAGTTCTCGAACGTCAGCTTGCTCGGCCAGGAGACGTAGCCCTTGGCGCTGGTCTCGCTGTACGGCCGCAGGGCCGAGAAGATCGCCCACAGCAGCGGTGCCAGCCACGCCAGCGCCGTGCCGGCGAGGAAGACGTGCAGCAGGACGCGGGCGGGGCGGACCGGGGCGCGCCGCTTCAGCGGCACAGTGGTGCTGCTCATGCGCGCCGCTCCTTCCGGAAGGTGGCGATGAGATACGGGATGATCACCGCGAGGGAGATCACCAGCAGGACGACGGCGATGGCGGATCCGTACCCGATGCGGCTGGACTCGCCGATGATGTTGTTGGTGACCAGGATCGACAGCAACTCGGTGCCCTGGGCGCCCTTGTTGAAGACGAAGACCAGGTCGAAGGCGCGCAGCGCCTCGATGATCGTGACCACCAGCACGACGGTGTTGGTCGGGCGCAGGGTCGGGAAGATGACGTTCTTGAACGTCTGCCACTCGTTGGCGCCGTCCAGCGCGGAGGCCTCCCTGAGCGAGGGGTCGACGCTCTTCAGACCGGCCAGGTACAGGATCATCATGTAGCCGGCGTGCCGCCAGGACGCGGCGATCAGGACCGCCCACAGGTTGAGGTGCGGGTCGCCGATCCAGTCGATGTAGTGGCCGGGCTTGTTGGCCCCGATGATGCTGTTGATCAGTCCGGTGTCCGGGTTGTAGACCAGCTGCCAGACGAAGCCGATGCAGGCCATCGAGATGACGACCGGCAGGAAGAACGCGGTCTGGTAGACGCGGCTGAAGCGGATCTTCTTGTCCAGCTGGACCGCGAGGAAGAGCCCGAGCGGGGTCGGGATCAGGATCAGGACGACGAACCAGATGATGTTGTGCTCGACGGCCGGCCAGAACTGCGGGTTGTCGTTGAAAAGTTGTTTGAAGTTGTCCAGGCCCACCCACTTGATCGAGTCGAACCCGATGCCGTCCCAGGTGGTGAAGGCGAGGAAGATGGAGGCGATGGCGGTGACCCACACCAGGAGCACGTGCAGGATCGTCGGCACGCCCGCCATCAGGGCGAGCGTGATCCGGTCACGGCGGGTCAGCAGGCGGCGGTGGCCGTGTGTGGCCCGTGTGCGCGCAGGCGAGGCGCCCGGAGGCGGCACCGCGGCCGCCTCCGGGGTCTTCGTGGTCGTATCGGTCGTCATCGGGCCGCTCACTGGGACGCGAAGATGGTCTTCTTCTGGCGCTCGATGGACGACAGCAGGCTGTCCACGCCCTTGGGGTTCTGGAGGAACTTCTGCAGGCCCGGCTGCATCACCGTGGAGGTGAAGTCGGGGCGGGAGTCGCGGTCCATGAACTGGGTGAGGCTCTTGGCGCCGCTGATCATCGTGTACGCCTTCTTCTGCAGCGCCGTGTACGAGGAGGTGTCGGCCTTGCTGGAGGCGGCCACCACGCTGTTGTCGGCCTTGAGGTAGGTCGCCTCGGCCTCGGGGGTGCCGAGGAACTCCATGAGCTTGGTGACGCCGTCGTGGTTCTTCGGGGACTTGCTCACCATGAAGCCGTCGGTCGGCGCCTCGACCGTGTCCTGGCCGTACGCGGAGTTGAGGACCGGGAAGGCGAAGAAGTCGAGGTCGTCCAGGTCGGCCTTGTTGGTGAACTGCTGGCCCACGAACGAGCCCAGGAGGTACATGCCGGCCTTCTTGGACACGAGGGTCTGCGCGGCGTCCTGCCAGGTACGGCCCATGAAGCCGTCCTGGTGGTAGGGGAGGATCTCCGCCCAGTGGTCGAAGACGGCCTTCACCTTGGGGTCGGTCCACGACTCCTTGCCCGCCATCAGGGACTTGTGGAAGTCGTAGCCGTTCAGGCGGAAGTTGATCTGGTCGAAGGTGCCCATCGCCGGCCAGGCGTCCTTGTCGCCGAAGGCGATCGGGATCAGGCCGTCCTTCTTCATCTGCTTGCACAGCGCGACGAGTTCGTCCCAGGTGGTGGGGATCTTGTAGCCGTGCTGCTGGAAGACGCTCTTGCGGTAGAAGAGAGCCCAGGGGTACGTGTACAGCGGCACGAAGTAGTACTTGCCGTCCTCGCCCTTGCTGAGCTGCTTCATCGCGTCGGGGAAGTTGTCGCCGATCTTCGCCCACACGTCGTCGATCGGCGAGGCCAGGTTCTTCGCCGCGAAGAACTGCATGCGGTACCCGGCGAACCAGGTGAACACGTCGTCGGGCGTGCCCTGGAGGTAGGAGTTGATCTGCTCCTGGAAGGTGTTGTGGTCCTTCGTGTTGACGTCGACCTTGATCCCGGACTGCTTGGTGAAGGCGGTGTAGATCTCGGCGAAGGCTTTCTTCGGCACCGCGTCCGAGGCGTTGGAGCCCAGGGTGACGGTCTTCGGGTCGGAGGAGGAACCGCTGCCTCCGCACGCGGACAGCAGGGGTATGCCGGCACCGGCGAGCAGGGCGGCGCTGCCCGCTCCGCGCAGGACCGAACGACGGCTGGGGCCCGGGAGGGAGAGACCGGAGGGGGAGAGGCGCATGGCGGCTCCTGAGGAATGCAGGGCTCGGTCAAGGGGTTGAGTTGATCACCGAAAGGTTCCCGAAACCGATCAGAAACCAACTCGACCGAACATCGTGGGCGTAATAACAGCCCCATGTCCGCTCATGCGTCAATAGGTCGGCCCCCACTGGGCGGTGTCTTGCCCGAAACGTAATCGTCACGGTTACCTGCGTGTTCGCCGGAGCGCAGAGCCGACAGCCCCCACGGCGCGGACGGCCGAGGGGGCTGTGTGAACACGAGTGGTTCCGCTTCGGGTGCTGACCAGCGGCTCAGGGTCTGACGAGCAGCTGGAAGTCGAAGGCGTACCGCGACGCCCGGTACACATGGCTGCCGTACTCCACCGGCCGGCCCGTGACGTCGTACGCGGTGCGCTCCATGGTGAGCAGGGCCGCGCCCTTCCTCTCGTCCAGCAGGGCGGCCTCCCCGGCCGTCGCGCCGCGGGCACCGATGGACTGACGGGCGCTGTGCAGGACGATCCCGGCGGACCGCATCATCCGGTACAGGCCCGTCGACTCCAGCCGCTCCGTGGGGAGTTCGAGCAGTGCGGCCGGCAGGTAGTTGCACAGGAACGCCACCGGCCGGTCGTGGGTGCAGCGCAGCCGCTCCAGCACGGTGACCTCGGCGGCCTCCTCGAGGCCGAGGGCCGCGGCCACCTCCGGGGGTGCCGGGATCCGTTCGTTGCGCAGCACCCGGGTGGTCGGGACCTGTCCGGCGGACTCCAGGTCGTCGTAGAGGCTGCTGAGCTCCAGCGGCCGCCGGACCTTGCTGTGCACGACCTGTGTGCCCACGCCGCGGCGGCGGACCAGCAGTCCCTTGTCGACCAGGGACTGGATCGCCTGGCGCACGGTGGGCCGGGACAGGCCGAGCCGTACGGACAGGTCGACCTCGTTGCCCAGGAGGTTGCCCGGCGCCAGCGTGCCGTGTTCGATGGCCGCCTCCAGCTGCTGCGCGAACTGGTAGTACAGCGGCACCGGGCTCGTGCGGTCCAGGGTGAAGGTGAGGGAGTCGAGCGCGCGCTCACCCGGTGCCGTTCGCTGTGGGGTGCGGTGTACTGGGCTCATGCCTCCCAGGTGTAGGTCCCGGGGGACGAGGGTGTCAATGGTTTGTACTTACATTCGGACCTCGTTGTGAAATGATGTCTTAACAAAGTATTGACAGCGGGCCCGCCAAGGACTTGGATCGCGTCCCAACGCAACAGCGTTCCTCCCCCGTCGCACGCACAGTGAGGTGCAGGAAAGATGGACCGCTCTTCTCCCTCCCGTCCGCAGAGACTGGCCCCGTTCGTGGCGGTGGCTGCCGCGGCGGCCCTCACCCTCGCCGGCTGCGCCAGCAGCCACGGTGGCAAGAAGGCCGAGGAGGCGGCCCAGAACGCCTCGGCGGGCAAGGCCAACACCCCTCGCATGACCGTCGCGCTGGTCACGCACCAGGCGCCCGGTGACACCTTCTGGGACACCGTCCGCAAGGGCGCCGAGGCCGCCGCGGCCAAGGACAACATCAAACTCGTCTACTCCGCCGACCCCAACGCCGGCAACCAGTCCAACCTGGTGCAGAACGCGATCGACCAGAAGGTCGACGGCATAGCGGTCACCCTGGCCAAGCCCGACGCCATGAAGGGCGTCGTCGGCAAGGCGGAGCAGGCCCGCATCCCGGTGGTGGGCCTGAACTCGGGGCTGAGCGACTGGAAGAGGCTCGGCCTGCTGGAGTTCTTCGGGCAGGACGAGAGCGTGGCGGGCGAGGCGTTCGGCGACAAGCTGAACACCACCGGCGCCAAGAAGATCGCCTGTGTGATCCAGGAGCAGGGCAACGTGGGCCTCACGCAGCGCTGCGACGGTGTGAAGAAGACGTTCAAGGGCACGACTGAGACCCTGTATGTGAACGGCACCGACATGCCGTCCGTGCGGTCGACGATCACGGCGAAGCTGAAGCAGGACTCCTCCATCGACACGGTCGTCACCCTCGGCGCCCCGTTCGCGCTGACCGCCGTGCAGTCGGTGGGCGACGCGGGCAGCAAGGCCAAGGTGGCCACGTTCGACCTGAACAAAGACCTGGTCAAGGCCGTGCAGAACGGCTCGATCGAGTTCGCGGTCGACCAGCAGCCCTACCTCCAGGGCTACCTCGCGGTCGACGCGCTGTGGCTCTACAAGTACAACGGCAACTACAGCGGCGGCGGGGTCCAGCCGGTGCTGACCGGCCCGGCCTTCGTCGACAAGTCCAACGTCGACAAGGTCGCCGAGTTCGCCGCGAAGGGGACCCGGTGATGAGCATGGCCCAGCACGCCGAACCGGCGGTGTCCACGCCGCCGGGGCCCGGCCCCAAGGAGACGGACGGCCGCACCACCCGGCGCCCGCTGGCGCTGCGCCTGCTGGCCCGGCCCGAGGTGGGCGTCTTCCTCGGCGCGGCCGCCGTACTGGTCTTCTTCCTGATCGTGGCGCCCTCGGTCCGCCAGGGCAGCTCGATGGCCACGGTCCTGTACCAGTCCTCGACGATCGGGATCATGGCCCTGCCGGTCGCCCTGCTGATGATCGGCGGCGAGTTCGACCTCTCCGCGGGCGTCGCCGTGATCACGTCGGCGCTCACCGCGAGCATGCTCAGCTACCAGCTGAGCATGAACGTGTGGACCGGCGTGGTCGTGGCCCTGGTGGTGTCCCTGGCGATCGGCTTCCTCAACGGCTGGATGGTGGTCAGGACCGGTCTGCCGAGCTTCCTGATCACGCTGGGCACGTTCCTGATCCTGCAGGGCGTGAACCTGGCCGTGACCAAGCTGGTCACGGGGAACGTGGCCACCGACGACATCAGCGACATGGACGGCTTCGACCAGGCGAAGAAGGTCTTCGCGTCCTCGTTCGACGTCGGCGGGGTCGAGGTGAAGATCACGGTGGTGTGGTGGCTGGTCTTCGCGGCGCTGGCCACCTGGGTGCTGCTGCGCACCAGGTACGGCAACTGGATCTTCGCGGTCGGCGGGAACAAGGACAGCGCGCGGGCGGTCGGTGTCCCGGTCACCTTCACCAAGATCTCGCTGTTCATGCTGGTCGGCTTCGGGGCCTGGTTCATCGGCATGCACCAGCTGTTCTCCTTCAACACCGTGCAGTCCGGCGAGGGCGTGGGCCAGGAGCTGATCTACATCGCGGCGGCCGTGATCGGCGGCTGTCTGCTCACCGGCGGCTACGGCTCGGCGATCGGACCGGTCTTCGGGGCGTTCATGTTCGGCATGGTGAACCAGGGCATCGTCTTCGCGGGCTGGAACCCCGACTGGTTCAAGGCCTTCCTGGGCGTGATGCTGCTCGGCGCCGTCCTGATCAATCTGTGGGTCCAGCGCACGGCGACCCGGAGGTAACCCATGAGCGACAACACCACCCACGGCACCGTCGTGCAGGACACACCGCCCGCCTCGGGCCAACCGCTGGTCGAGCTGCGCGGGGCGGGCAAGTCCTACGGCAACATCCGCGCCCTGCACGGCGTCGACCTGACGGTCCACGCCGGCCGGGTCACCTGCGTCCTGGGGGACAACGGTGCGGGCAAGTCCACCCTCATCAAGATCGTCTCGGGGCTGCACCAGCACACCGAGGGCGAGTTCCTCGTCGACGGGCACCCGGTGCGCTTCTCCACCCCGCGCGAGGCTTTGGACCGCGGGATCGCCACGGTCTACCAGGACCTGGCCACGGTGCCGCTGATGCCGGTGTGGCGCAACTTCTTCCTCGGCTCGGAGATGACCCGGGGTCCCTGGCCCGTGCGCCGGCTGGACATCGCCGGGATGAAGGCCACCGCGGACCGGGAACTGCGCAACATGGGCATCGTCCTGGACGACCTGGAACAGCCCATCGGGACCCTGTCCGGCGGGCAGCGCCAGAGCGTGGCCATCGCCCGCGCCGTCTACTTCGGCGCGCGGGTGCTGATCCTGGACGAGCCGACCGCGGCCCTGGGCGTCAAGCAGTCCGGTGTGGTGCTGAAGTACATCGCCGCCGCCCGCGACCGCGGCCTGGGCGTCATCTTCATCACCCACAACCCCCACCACGCCTACATGGTCGGCGACCACTTCAGCGTGCTGCGCCTGGGCACCCTGGAACTGTCCGCCGACCGCAGCGAGGTCACCCTGGAGGAGCTGACCAATCACATGGCCGGCGGCGCCGAACTCGCCGCGCTCAAGCACGAACTGGCCCAGGTACGCGGCGTCGACACCGAGGAACTCCCCGAGGAGAGCGACCTCACCGCACCCGTCGCGCCCTCTGCGGAAGGAACCCCCTGACCATGGCCGTCCCCACTCCGCTGGACCGTATCCGGGTCGGCTCGGCCCCCGACTCCTGGGGCGTGTGGTTCCCAGACGACCCGCGGCAGGTGCCCTGGGAACGCTTCCTCGACGAGGTGTCCGAGGCAGGCTACGAGTGGATCGAACTCGGCCCCTACGGCTACCTCCCCACCGACCCCGCGCGACTGAAGGACGAGGTGGCCCGGCGCGACCTGAAGGTCTCGGCGGGCACGGTGTTCACCGCCATGCACCGCGGCCCGTCCGTCTGGGAGGAGACCTGGGCGCACGTGAGCCAGGTCGCCGCGCTCACCCGGGCGACGGGCGCGCGGCACCTGGTGGTCATCCCCTCCTTCTGGCGGGACGACAAGACGGCCGAGATCCTGGAGCCGGCCGAGCTGACGCCCGAGCAGTGGGCCCATCTCACCAAGGGCATGGAGCGGCTCGGCCACGAGGTCAAGGAGACCTACGGCCTGGACATCGTGGTCCATCCGCACGCCGACACCCACATCGACACCGAGGACCACGTCGAGCGCTTCCTGGACTCGACCGACACCGAGCTGGTCAACCTCTGCCTGGACACCGGCCACTACGCCTACTGCGGCGGGGACAGCGTCAAGCTCATCGAGACCTACGGCGAGCGCATCGGCTATCTGCACCTCAAGCAGGTCGACCCGGACGTCCTCGCCGAGGTGGTCGCGAACGAGGTGCCGTTCGGGCCGGCGGTGCAGCGGGGCGTGATGTGCGAACCGCCGTCCGGCGTCCCCGAGCTGGAGCCGGTCCTGCAGGCCGCGCAGCGGCTGGGTGTGGAGCTCTTCGCGATCGTCGAGCAGGACATGTATCCCTGCGAGCCGGACCGGCCCCTGCCGATCGCGGTGCGGACCCGGCGGTTCCTGCGGTCCTGCGGAGCGTGAAGCTGCCGCGTGCCCCCGGTCGTTCCTGCGCAACCACGACGGATTCGGTTCCGGCGTGGCCGGGAACCAACCGGGGGCACGCGGGCGTTGTGCACCATGACGGGGGACGCCCGCGCAGACGGGAGGGACCAGATGACACAGGGCACGGAGCCCCGGAAGGCGCCCGTGGACACCACCGACGCGGCGCGCCTGCGTCGCGACCGCTTCGGCTCGCTGCCCGAGCGGATACGCCCGGAGGACACGGTGGAGACGAAGCCGGCGAGCGTTCCCGACCCGGCGCGGGACACCTACAACCCCGACGAGTGGCTGATCCGGTACTGCGGCTGACACACAGGTGCGGCGCCGGGCAGGTGCCCGGCCGCCGCCCACCCCGTAAACCCAGCCCGA